>DASYWA010000159.1:0-39342 GCA_035936475.1 Rubrobacter sp.
GGTCCGTTCCCGGTCGCCAAACTGGACGGGCCTCTCGTCTTTTACTTTTTGAGCAGCGCCAGAACCTCGGCGGGCAACTCGCTCACCTTGAACGTCAGCGTTGGCTCATCCGGCGTCCGCAACTCGCTCACGTCGCACATCAGTACGTCGGCAAACCTCTGTGCGAGCGCGGGGGATACGTTCAACCCAGTCTCGATGCTGGAAATCCTTGATTGGATCGTGCCCATCCGTTCTCCAAGTTCCCGCTGGGTAAGGCCACGGCTCTTTCGTACAAATTTCAAGTTCTCGATCTTCATATAGTCACCTCCCAACCTGATTCAAAATATGGTGCCCTCTACTACTAATAATGCGCCCCCATCCCGACCGAGGTTTAAGTCAAGGTCGAAGGTTGGGGTACGCTTCTTACTACGTATTATACTTTGTTTTAAGTCTTATAGTCACTCGTATTACTAATGTGTAGAAATCTGTTGATAACTTACACATTCGCCCCCGACGCTCCGGGAAAAGCATCAGCACATCGTTACTCTCATACTCATGGTCGGCATGCTGGAGGCCGGCCTGCGCGCCGCCGCGGCCTCCGGCGACTACGACGCGGCCCGCGCGCTAGCGAACGAGAAGCTGGAGGAGGTGCGGGCGCTGCCCTACAGCAGGCCCGGCGGCGCCGCGGACAGCGCCGTCGAGAGGTACGCGCCGCCAGGGCCTCCGGACGTCGCCGAGGGCGACCTCGTCGTCTCCGTCGGGACCGCGTTCGTGGACGAGAGGCTCGGGGGTGCGGCGGACTCGCCGCCAACGGGGCAGATGCGCGTCGAGGTGCTCGTGGCAAGGGAGGGCAGGTCTTACTCGACCGTCGGGATCGTGTCGGGAGAGCCGCCTTGAGGCGGAGGCTGGCGGGGGAGGACGGCTTCACGCTGCCCGAGGCGCTCGTGGCCATGGTCATGACGGCCGCCGTGCTGCTCGCACTCTACGCCGTCTTCGACGCGGGCGTGAGGGTCTTCGGGGCGGGGCGCGACAGGGCCGAGGCGGTGCAGGCGGCCCGCCTCGGCCTCGCGAGGATGGAGCGAGAGACCCGCGCAGCGTACCCGCGGAGCAAGGCCAACGAGGACACGACGCTGCTCACGAATTACGGGGAAGACCGGCTAGCCTTCGGCAACGACCTCAACGGCAACCGCAGGACGGTCGATCCGGCCACCGGGCTCGCGGAGCCGGGGGAGGGGGTCTCCTACACCCTCGGCGCCGGCGGCGCCCCTTTGCGAAACGGCAGGCTGCTGGTCGAGTCCGCCGGTGACGTCGATGGGGACGGCAGGGCACTGACCTTCGAGTACCTCGACGCCAACGGGCATCCGGTGGTGGGCGGGAACGAGGAGTACATCGCCCTCGTGCGCATGGAGCTGGAGGTCCTGGTGGACGGCGAGACGGGAGGGGAGCCCGTCGAGCGGGTCCTCCGGACGGGCGTCGCCCTGAGGAACCGATGACCGGTAGTCCCGGACGCGACGAGTCGGGGGTTGCCCTGGGGCTGGCCGTGATCGTGGTGGTCCTCGTCGGGGTCCTGGCCGCCGGCCTCCTGGCGGTCGTGCGGGGCGACCTGGAGGGCACGGTCCAGACGAGCAGGGGCCAGCGGGCGCTGCATCTCGCCGACGCGGGCGCCCAGGCGGCCGCGGCGCAGCTGCGCGCCGATGCGACCCCCGGCCACTACGACGCCGACGGCGCGGGCAACACCGGCTGGGCCTACGTCTCGCCCGACGGCGGCGCGCCCGGGGAGACGCTGACCCTGAGCGCGGGCGCCGCGACGGTGACGGTTCGGTCCCTGCTCCCCGCCAGGACCGCCGCGCAGCAGAGGGACGAGCGCCACGCGCCGGAGCGGGTCCCCGCGGGCCTCCCCGACTACCCCGACAGGGATTTCTTCCTGGTGGTCTCCGAGGGGTCCTCCGGCGGGACGAGGCGCAAGGTGGAGGTCATCCTGCTCGCGAAGGCATCCGTGGGCTCCGCCGAGGTAGTCCAGTGGAGCTGGCGGGAGGTCTACTCGTAGACCTCCCGCCCGGCGTCCTTCGCGTCCCGCCGCCCGAACTTCTTAACCCGGTCTTAACGCTTCTCCCTTGGGGTGCCGCGGGCGCGGGTGTAGGGTGGGGCCGGCCGACGGGAAAGGCCGGAGCAAAAAACGGTGGGATGAGCATGATCTCCGAAGAGAGAAGCGTAACTTTCTTGTGGCGTTGCTCGGGGTGTCCGGCGGTCTACGACGGGGAGAGCCTGGCGCTCTTGCTCGACGACGGGACCTCGAAGGCGTGTTCCTGCGGCGGCCGGCTGGTCGAGGGCGTCGGCACCGTCCCGGAGTACGGGGGTGAAGTCGAGGCGGCCTCCTATCGATCCCTCGTGGGGTTTCTGCGCGGCGTCTAGACCGGTCGATATTCTCGGGGGCCGCTAGAATGCGGCCATGGAGAAGAACGACGAACGCGGCGGCGCCGTACGCGTCGGTATGGTCTGGGGCGGCATCGGCGGCATCGCCGGCTTCTTGGCCTCCCTGCTCGGGTCCCTGGTCGGGCTGCTGGTCGGGCTCTTCGTCGGCTACTCCTGCGGGAAGCGGGCGGCCGGGGCCGACGCCGAGCGACCCGGGGCGCTCTCCGGCCTCATAGGCGGCGCGGTCGCCGCTCCGGTCTACGCGGTCGGGGCCTCCGCGGGCGCCCTCGTCGCCGCCCACGGCATCGGCTCCCCCCGCATAGCCGAAACCCTCTCCGACGTGATGGGGACGTCGGTGTCCCCGGACGAGGCGTGGACGCTCTTCCTCCTCAGCATCGTCCTCGCCGCCGTCCTGCAGACCGCCGTCTTCGTCGGCGCCGCCACCGTCGCCGGGGCGCTGGCCAAGAGGCAGAAGGCGTAAGGCTTCGAGGCATTAGGCTCTGAGGTGTTAGGTGTCGACCAGTCTCGCCGTCGCGCCTGCGCTACGTCTGGTCGAGCCCGAGAAATAAAACCTCAAAGCCTTTGAACCTTGTGCCTTCTTGATACACTCTCCCCATGAGAGTAGGAATCGTCGGTCTGCCGAACGTGGGGAAGTCCACGGTCTTTAACAGCCTCACGCGCGCCGGTGCGGAGGCGCAGAATTACCCTTTCACCACCATCGACCCGAACCTGGGCGTCGCGGCGGTACCCGACGGGCGCCTGGACGCGTTGTCCGAGGTCATGAAGAGCCGGCGGGTGGTGCCGGCGACGGTGGACTTCGTGGACATCGCCGGGCTGGTGCGGGGGGCGAGCGCGGGGGAGGGGCTGGGCAATCAGTTTCTCGGCCACATCCGGGAGTGCGACGCCATCGCCCACGTCGTCCGGTGCTTCGTGGACGAGGACGTGGTCCACGTCGAGGGCAAGGTCGACCCCGAGGGCGACGCCGAGACCATCAACACGGAGTTGCTGCTCGCGGATCTGGCGACCGTGGAGCGGAGGCTCGACCGGGTGGGGAGGGCGGCCAAGGGCGGGGACGCGAAGCTCAGGGCCGAGGCCGCGGAGCTCGAGAGGCTGCGGGACCACCTCTCCGACGGGAACCCCGCCCGCTCCTACCCGAAGACCGACGCGCTCGTCGAGGCGCTCGGCACGCTCATAACGGCCAAGCCCACCCTCTACGTGGCGAACGTCGACGAGGAGTCCGTCGCGGAGGGCAACGAGTACAGCGCCAGGGTGGAGGAGCTGGCCGCGCGCGAGGGTGCGGAGGTCGTGCGCCTCTCCGCCAAGCTGGAGGCCGAGATCGTGGATCTCGGGGGGGACGAGGCGAGGGAGTACCTGGAGATGCTCGGGCTCCAGACCACGGGTTTCCAGGAGTTCGTGCGGACGGCCTACCGGCTTCTCGGGCTGGTCACGTTCTTTACGGCCGGGGAGAAGGAGAGCCGGGCCTGGACCGTGCGGGAGGGCTCGACGGCTCGGACCGCCGCCGGGCGCATCCACTCGGACATGGAGCGCGGCTTCATAGCCGCCGAGGTGGGGGACTGGGAGGACATCGTCGATGCCGGGTCCTGGTCCAAGGCCAAGGAGGCCGCCAGCATCCGGCTCGAAGGGCGCGACTACGTCGTAAAGGACGGCGACACCGCGCTTATCCGCTTCAACGTCTAGTGTCCCCCTTCGTCCGGCCGAAGAAGCCCCTCCCCGAGAGCCGGCTCGCGCTCGTCACGACCGGCGGCGTGCATCTGCCGGAACAGCCGCGCTTCGACATAGACGATCCCGCCGGCGACTGCTCCTACCGCGAGATCCCGACCGACGCGGAAGACCTTACCTGGACCCACGCCTACCACCGCCCCGACGAGGGCTCCGACCTCGACGCCGTCTTTCCCCTTTGGACGCTGAGGGGTCTCGTATCGTCGGGCGAGATCGGGAGCCTCAACCGCCGCCACTTCTCTTTTATGGGCGCCATCCACGACGCCCTTCCGCTGGCCGAGAGAACCGCCCCCGAGGTCGCGGGCAAGCTGGCGGAAGACGGCGTCGACGCCGTCCTGCTAACGCCCTCCTGACCGCTCTGCCACCGGGCCGTGGGCCTGGTCTGCGAAGCCATAGAGGGCAGGGGGATACCGACGGTAACGCTCGCCATGGAACGGGGGGTGCCGGCCCCCCGCGTCGCCTTCGTCCCCTTCTCGTACAACCTCCCGATGGGAGAACCGGGGGACCGCGAGGGCCACGGGCGCGTCGCCCGGGCGGCGCTCGGCCTGCTCGACGAGCTGGAAGGACCCGCCGAGGTGGAGATCTAGCGATCAGCCCGTCGGCTTTCGGCAGCTGAAGGCTCGCCCGGTTCGCCCGGCGGTTGTGGGGGCGCCGGTTTTTCCTTGCGTCTCGCCGGGCGCGGTCGGGTTCCGAGTGACGCTGATCGGCTGTAGATGCCGAGAGGCGCGTAGCGCCGGCCCGAAAGCGGAGGCGAAGCGGGCCGAAACCTAGGATATAATCCCTCTCAGAATGTATCCCCGTCGAGGAAAGTAGCTGCACGTGGCCCTGGTGCTTGTCTTGTTCGTCGCGTTTTTCGTGGTCCTCTTCCTGTTCTTGTTGCCGATCCTGTTCTCGTTGCAGGCGGTGGGGAGTCTGTTCGTCTACCCGAAGCAGCTCAAGGCGGTGCTTGGGAACAGGATGTTGCGCCGCAACCATGCGCTGGAGCACGCGACCATCGTGGTGATGATGGAGCGCGAGCCGGGCCGCAGGCTTAGCGGGTTCTCGACGGACGACGGGTTCTTCGTGCAGGGCGTTCGCTCGATGGAGGAGGTCGACAGCGCGGCGAGGGAGGCCCTCAGGCGGCTCAGGCGGGGGCAGAGGCGTCTGGCCATACACCGCAACTGCGGCACGACCATCGTGGCGGCGAACCTCCTCGCGGCGGTCTTCTTTCTGGCGGCCTTGGGGGTCGGTATCTACATGGACTGGCCGCTGTACCTCCTGATCGTGGGCTCCGTCGCGCTCGCGCTCTTGCTCAGGGTGCCCCTGAGCCTCCTGCTCCAGCGCTTCGTCACCACCGACGCGGACCTCTCCAACGCCGAGGTCGGCTGGGTCGAGCCCGCCAACCCCCAGGACCTGCGCGGCGGGGTCTTCGGAATGTTGCTGGCGGCCTCCACCGTCAGGGTGCGCGTCTTCCACACCGACCCCGACGCCGTCGAGATCCTGCGCGACGACGGCGCGGTGGTCCGGTAGCCGAACCCTTCTTGATCCGCCTCCGGCCGGCGTTGGCCCTCTGCGCGGTGCTCGGGTGCCTGGTCCTCTCGTCCGGGTGCGGACAGGCAAAAGGTGAGGCGGGCGACGAGGACGAGACCCTCAAGACCGCGCCGCAAACGACGTCGCAGCCCGCGACGAACGGAGAGACGCTCGTCGGCACCGCGGGCGACGATAAGCTACGGGGCGGGGACGGCGACGACGTGGTGCGGGGCCTCGGCGGGAACGACGAGGTCTACGGAGGAGAGGGCAAAGACCGGCTCTACGGCGGCCCCGGAGACGACGTGATCGACGCCCAGGACCCGGGGTCCGCGGGGGAGGCCGGCCGCGACGAGATCTCCTGCGGCCCCGGGCGCGACGAGGTCCTCATGGACGCCAACGACGACGAGAAGCCGCGCGACTGCGAGATGGCCGGCGTCGGCACTTCTTAGGGTGACGTTAACCAGTAGTAGAAAGGACCAACCTTGCAGAACGGAACGGACTACGACGTCCTCATAATCGGCGGGGGCCAGGCCGGCATCCCGCTCGCCTACAAGCTCGCCGCGGAGGGCCGCACGGTGGCACTGGCGGAGCGGAAGGACCTCGGCGGCTCCTGCGTGAATTTCGGCTGCAGCCCGACCAAGGCCGCCATCGCTTCGGCGAAGGTCGCCTTCCAGGCGAGGCGCGCCTCGGAGTACGGGATCGAGATCCCCGAGGTCCGCGTGGACTTCCCGGCCGTGCTGCGCCGGGCGCGGGGCGTGGCCGAGACCAAGCGCGCGGGCCTCGACAAGGGGCTCGAAGGCTCGGATAACCCCGTCCTGATCCGGGACCACGCCCGCCTCGAAGGGGCGGAGGACGGAGGCTTCCGCGTAAGCGTCGGCGACCGCTCCCTCCTCGTCGGCGAGGTCGTCCTGAACACCGGCACCCGCACCCTGATCCCCCCGATAGAGGGCCTGGAAGACGTGGACTACATTGACTCCGGCAACTGGATGGCCAGGGAGGAACTGCCCTCGCACCTCGCGGTCGTCGGCGGCAGCTACATCGGCCTCGAGATGGCCCAGTTCTACCGCCGCATGGGCAGCGACGTGACGGTGGTCGTCGGCTCCTCGGACCACGTCACCTCCGGCGAGGACGACGATGTCTCAGAGGCCATGCGCGACATCCTGGCCGAGGAGGGCGTTGGGTTCGTCTTCTGCGAGCGGGCCCGGAAGGTCGCCGCCAACGGGGAGGGGATCACCCTGACGCTCGACGGCGAAGACCCGTCGGAGGTTCGGGCGACGCACCTCTTCGTGGCGACCGGGCGCCGCCCGAACACCGACGATCTCGGCCTGGAGAGCGTGGGCATCGAGACAGACGGGAGGGGCTTCGTAGAGACCGACGGGCGGTTGTCGACGGGCGTTGAGGGCATCTGGGCCGCCGGGGACATCAGGGGCGGGCCGATGTTTACCCACACCTCCTACGACGACCACCGCGTGCTCCTCTCCCAGATGGCCGGCGACGGCTCGCGCACCACCGACCGCGTCGTGCCCTACGGCATCTTCACCGACCCCGAGCTCGGCCGCGTGGGGATGACCGAGCGCGAGGCCCGCGAGGCCGGCTACGAGGTCGAGGTCCATCGCCTCGACATGGAGGGCGAGAAGGGCAAGGCCTTCGAGCTCGGGGAGAACAAGGGCTTCATAAAGGTCGTCTCCGACGCCAATACCGACCGGGTCCTCGGCGCGGCGGTGCTCACCGCCGAAGGTGCGGAGCTGGTCCACATCTACGAGGACCTCATGAACGCGGACCTGCCCCTCTCCGTGGTGCGCGAGGCCGTGTACATCCACCCGACCCTGGCCGAAGACATCCAGAGCGCGATCTAGCGGGCGGCTCGCCTACGGCGAACCGCGCTCTTGGCTGTCAGCTTTCAGCCGTCAGCACTCTGATGGGGGTAGGGCTTCGGATTGCTCATCCTGGTCCGGGCTGTTGGCGAGGGCCTTCAGCTTTGCGACCACGCGGTCCAGCTCGTCGGCGACCGGGCCGTCCCCCGCCAGCGCGTCGGCGACGGCCCGGTAGTACCAGAGGGTGCCGTCCCTGCCGCCGTTGAAGCGGTCCCAGAGCCCTTCCCCGACGGTTCTGTAGTCGGCGAGGACGGAGCGGGCGTTGTGGAGCTTGTCCGCCGCCGAGACGAGGCGCACAGAAGGCGGGGCCCCGGCGAGGTGGCCGAGGTAAGCCTCCTTGCGGGCGCGCCAGGGAGGTTTCGGGTCATCGTAGGTGTCGGTGCAGCCGGCTACCACGTCGGCCACCGCGTCCCCGAAGCGGGCCCGGATCTCCTCCAGGCGCGCCTCGCCTCCGGCGTCCTCGGGGGCGTCGTGGAGAAGGGCGGCAATTACCTCGTCTTCCGTTCCGCCGTTCTCGCCGACGATGGCGGCGACCGCGAGCAGGTGGGTGACGTAGGGGACGCCCGTGCCCTTGCGGGTCTGCTCGCGGTGCAGGCGGGCGGCGTGGATGAGGGCTTCCTCGAACCTTTCGGTGTAGGGCAAAGAGCTTTCCAATCTCTCGGAGGTGTTCGCGTACAGGTTCTAGGCTTGAGGGGCGCGGCGCGAAGTCCGGGTTGCCATACGGATCGTCCTCGTGCGCCGCGTGATCTCAGCATCCCCGCCACGCCCCAATACCTAGAACCTCAAGACCTAAAACTCGAGGAGGGCTGGGTCGAAGATCCAACCCTCGTTACGGTCGCACTCGGGCGGCACGCCCCAGTTTTCTTCCCGTCGCGTGTACGCCCAGGCGGCCTGGACGGCGCAGAGGAGCGAGTCCAGGGCGTCGGCCCCCGGCTCCTCGACGAACCGCTCCCGCCACCGGCGGCCCACGCGCACCCCGAAGCCGTAAGCCTCGTGCAGGGCCTCGGATCGGAGCCCCGAGACGAGCTTCTTGCGTGCCGCTTTTCTCGCGGAGGTGTCTGGCGCGCCGTCGCGCTTGTAGCTCTCGCGGCCCAGGAACCGGCGGGCCACCACGGCGGGGTAGGCCTCGACGGCGACGCGGGGGTCCCCGTTCGGGCGGCAGGGCTCGACGGATATGCCGGAGCCGAGGAGGCGGGGGGCGCCCTGGAAGAACATCTTCCCGACCGGCACCCGGAAGAGCATCATCGCGCTGCTGGAGCCGCTGCGCCGGTCCGCCAGCCGGTAGCGCCACTTCGCTCCGTAGGGCCGCGAGGCCATGTCCGCCCTGACGGCGTTCTCGAACCCCTCCTTGCCGAGCCGGCGGGCCTCCCCGACGTAGCCGGCCCAGTCGGGCGGCCATCCCAGGGCTTCGACGAGGCCGCTCGGCTGGCCGAAGGGGAAGTCCATCCCGCACACCCACGGGCCCGGGGTCTCGAGCCAGGTTTCGAATTTCTCGAAGCTCGTAAGCGTGTCGGCGTCTTCCACGCGAAGCGTATCTTTTTCCAGGGTGCAACGGAGGGCGACGAGGGGTTTGCGGCGGGAGGGGGCGCTGGTGAAGTCCAGGCCGTAGACCTTCAAGCAGAAGGGACGGGCGTCAGGCGCCCGCTTCGCCGTCCTTGGCGCGGGCCAGCCGGCGGGCGTCGGGTTTGCGGTCCTCTTCCGGGATCTTCTCGCCCTCGTCCTTGCCGCCGGGGATGTGCCACTCGATCACCTGGTTCATCTCCGCCCCGATCAGCATGATGAAGGACGAGTAGTAGATGTAGAGCAGCAGGATGATGACGCTCGCCAGCGAACCGTACGTCTCGTTGTACGAGCCCGACCCGAAACGGCCGACGTAGTACGAGAACGCGAGCGAGAAGAGCAGCCAGAACACGAAGGCCAGGATCGCGCCGGGGCTGATCCAGGCGAACTTCTGCTTTGCGGCCGGGGCGAAGAAGTAGATGATGGCGAAGGTGAACAACACGATGCACGCCACTATCGGCCACTGGATGATGCTCCACACCGTCTGGAACGTGCCCTCCAACCCGATGGCGCCGGCCAGCCCGCCGCCGACGGATCCCCCGAAGATGACGATGCCGAAAGCCGTGAGCATCAGGACGACGACCGCGAGCGAGATAAAGATCGAGATGCCGTACATCTTCCAGGCGGGGCGGTCCTCCTCGACCTCGTACATCACGTTCATAGCCTCCATGATGGAGCGAAAGGCCCCGGAGACGCCCCAGAGGGCGAGCGCTATGGAGACTATCGCCCCGAACGTGAAGGCCCCGTTTGCCTGGCTCTGCGTCAGGGGGAGAATCTGCTCTCTCAAGAACGCGACAGCTGGCTCGGGCAGCGCGCCCTGGGCGCTCTCGATCATGCTGGTGATCAGGTTCGTGGCGTTGAAGAGCCCCAGTAGCGAGAGCACGAGGGTGAAGAACGGGAAGATGGCGAAGAGGGCCTTGTAGGTGAGGTTGCCGGCAAAGGCCGAGACGTGGTCCTCGCCGACCTCCTTGAAGGTCAGCTTGAAGAACTCGACGAGCCCGAGCCGCTCCGTCTTGGGGATGGCGACCTCGTTGCCCTTCGCCTCTGCCTTCTCGACGATCTTCTTGCCTGGGATCTGCATGCCAACGCCCTCCCGAACGCCCGTCTACGCCGACAGTTTACCCGCGGACCGCGCGGATGGTACCAGAATCTCCCACACCAACGAAAAGCGGCCGGCCTCCCGTCGGGGAAACCGGCCGCGAAGGCGGGTCCTCCTAGACCTTGCTGTTCAGCGTCTCCAGGAGGGTCTTGCGGTTCTTGTTGTTCTTCTCGTAGTCGCGGACGGCCTCGATGTCGTCCTTCGAGAGTCCCTGGACCTTCTTCTCGATCTCGTCGACGCTGAGGTCGTCGTAGTTTTTGAGGGGCACCTCGGCGTCCTTGCGCGCCTGCTTGGCCTCGTCGGTGTTGGCGACGTGCTGCCGGCCCTTCTTCGAGCCCTCGCGCTTCTTCTGGTCCGTCTCCTCCTTCTCCTCCTCGGTCATGTTCTCCCAGGCCTTCTTCGGGAGGTAGCGCTTGGTCTCGCCGTCCTTGCGGGCGTTGGCGTCGCCCTCTTTGCTCTGCCACTCCTCCTCGGTCCACTTCTCCAGGTTCTTCTGGGACTGGCCCTTCTCGCCCTTGTAGCCGCCGCCCTGCTTCTCGTACTCCTGGGTCAACAGCTGGGATTTACGGGCGCTCCACTGGCCCTTCTCGCCGCCCTTATCTGAGGCTTTGATCTCTTCCTTTATCTTCTCCCGGAGATCCGGATGCGTGTACTTCTCTTCGTACTCCTGCTTGCCCACCGTCCGCCTCCTCTGCGCTCTCGACCGTAGTTCTCGCCCCCGATCTTGCCCGAAGGACGAGGCCCGGCCTGTCGCGCGATTCACTTAAATCAACGCTTCGGCGGGGTGCGGCGGGTCCTACTTCTCTTCGGGCCTGGGCGCGCCGGCCCGGGCGCAGCCGGTGCAGTTCGCCTCTTTTGTGGTGGTCACCCAGTCCTCTTCGTCTATGGGCCTGCGGCAGTAGGTCTCCTTGAACCCTGGTTTGGCGACGTGTATACGGCCGATCCCGTTGGCCTGCTTGATGTTCATGCTCTCTCCTATCGCAGCCTGCGCTACAAGTCTACCCTGGCCCGGCCGTGTCACGATTTTTAGATCCTGTACGGCAGATGTGCTTTACTAGTGCATCTCAAAAATCGCCCGTCGGGTTTACCGGGTGTGCCGGATAAGCTGGGGCGACGCGACAGGGGGACGGTCTGATGGCGGAGACGAGACAACCCGAGGCGGAGAGTACGCAGCCCAGCACCCGCATCAACCCGGTGGTCTTCTACGGCTCCTCGGCGTGCATCCTCGCGATCGCGCTGTGGGCGATCATAAGCCCGGATGGCGCCAGCGGGGTCCTCGGGGTGGCGGTCGGCTGGATCTCTGAGTGGTTCGGCTGGTTCTACATCCTGATCGCGACGGTCTTCCTGGCCTTCGTGATCTTTCTGGCGCTCTCCCCGTACGGGAAGATCAAGCTCGGACCGGCGCATTCCAAGCCGGACTTCAGCACGTTCTCCTGGGCCGCGATGCTGTTCGCCGCCGGCATCGGCACGGACGTGATGTTCTTCGCGGTCGCCGAGCCCGTCACCCAGTACCTCTCCCCGCCCGTCGGCCAGGGAGAGACGCTGCAGGCCGCCAGGGACGCGACCGTGTGGACCCTCTTCCATTACGGCATCACCGGCTGGTCGATGTACGCGCTGATGGGGATAGCGCTCGCGTACTTCGCTTACCGGATGAACCTGCCCTTGAGCATCCGGTCGGCGCTGTACCCCATCTTCGGCAACAGGATCCACGGCCCGCTCGGTCACGGGGTAGACCTGGCCGCCGTCCTCGGCACGATCTTCGGCATCGCCACCTCGCTGGGGATCGGCGTGGTCTTCCTCAACTTCGGGCTGAACGCCCTCTTCGGCATACCCGAAGGCCTGCCGGCCCAGATAGGACTCGTCGTGCTCGCCGTCGCGGTCGCCACGATCTCGGCGGTCACCGGCGTCGATCGGGGCATCCGGCGCCTCTCGGAGCTCAACGTCTGGCTCACGCTCGGGCTGGCTGCCTTTGTCCTGATCACCGGCCAGACCGTCTTCTTGCTGAACGCCCTCGTGCTGAACGTCGGCGACTACGTGAGCAACTTCGCGGGGCTCACCATGCAGACGTTCGCCTTCGACCGGCCAACGGACTGGCTGGCCGGCTGGACGCTGTTCTTCTGGGCGTGGTGGATCGCCTGGGCCTCCTTCGTGGGGCTGTTTTTGGCCCGTATCTCGCGGGGGCGCACGATCCGTCAGTTCGTCGCGGGTACCCTCATCATCCCGTTCTTGTACATCGTGATGTGGGTCTCGATCTTCGGCAACAGCGCCATCGCGCTCGTGCGCAGCGGGAACGAGCAGTTCGGCCAGGCCGCCATGAACCAGCCGGAGCAGGGCTTCTACACCCTTCTCCAGCAGTACCCCGCGTTCCCGATCATCGCGTCCATCGCCACCTTCGCCGGGCTGCTGTTCTACATCACCTCCGCCGACTCCGGCGCTCTGGTGATGGGCAACCTCACCTCGTACCGCCGGACGCCCCGCGACGACGCCTCCAACCCGGTAAGGATCTTCTGGGCGGTCGCCACCGGCCTGCTGACGCTGGCGATGCTTATTGTCGGCGGGATAACGGCGTTGCAGAACGCCACGATCGTCATGGGCCTGCCCTTCGGCTTCGTGATGGTCCTGCTGATGTTCGGCCTGTACAAGGCCCTTCGCGTGGAGGCGATCCGCGAGGAGAGCCAGCGCTACACCCTGCCCGCCCAACTCTCGGGACGCCACTCCGGCCCGAATGGCGAACGAACGGCCGAGTTGTCCTGGCGGCAGCGTCTGAAACGCAGCATGAGCTTCCCCGACCGCGAGGGGGCGCTGACGTTCCTCTCCGAGGTCGCGAACCCGGCCCTGACCGAGGTGAGCGAGGAGCTGCGCGGGCACGGCATCGACGCGGCGGTGTACGACAAGAGCGACGACCCCGATCGCCCCTACGTAGAACTCGCTGCGGACCTCGGCGAAGAGCAGCCGTTCCTGTACCGGGTCGTGCCTACGGAGGCCCTGTTTCCGGTGTACGGGGACGTGTCCCTGCGCGAGGGCGACAGATACTACCGGCTGGACGTGCACCTGCGCGAGGGCGGCCAGGGCTACGACGTGATGGGCTACACCCACAGCCAGCTAATCGACGACGTCCTCGACCAGTACGAGCAACACGTCGAGTTCATGCGGCTCAACGCGGAGGAGGCCATGCGGTAAGCGAGCCGTTTTTTCGGCGCGGAGGCGTGACCGAAAGGTCTCCCCGGACCCGTCCCGGGCCCACGGGTCAGGTTCGGGGAGACGTCCGCTCTTCTGCGTACGGTCCCGCGCTCGTCCCGATCACGGCGTAGAGCGGGTCCGAGAAGAGGCGCCGGGGGCTGCGATCTAGGCTTCGTATGCCGCCCCAATTTCCTGCTTGGCGGAGGTAGTCCTCGACCAGACGCATATGACCCCGATCGTCGAGTTGGTGCCAGACGGCGACCGCCTTCGTGGGGAAGCATCGGTTCGAGAAGGTGATCACCACAGGGGCGCCGGCCTTCAGCACGCGCCCGACCTCCCGCAAGACCTCGACGGGCCGCGTCAGGTAGTCGATGGACACACAGATGCCGCACCCGTCGAACGCCGCATCGTCGAACGGGAGGGCCGGGTTCTCGTTCAGGTTCTGCACCACGTAGGAGTCGAGCCTCTCGTTGCGGCGCAGCTCCTCCTCGTTCATGCCGAGACCGACCACACGTCCGTACTCGACCTCGGGCGGCAGGTGGCTGATCCAACTGCTCATGAGGTCCAGAACCTCCCCGCCCGCCGGAAACAGCTCCCGGTAGAGCTGCGTGACGGCGGCTATGGCCCGCTCGTCTATGTGGGTGACGAGCCTCGGCGTCCTGTAGAACTCCTCGTCCGGCGTCTCGTCCATGCGCCCGAAAGCGCCCTCGGGCAACTGCGGCAACCGCGACCTCCTTTGACGGGTAGAGTTTGGGCTTCAAACTACCCGACGGGGCCGCCCCGTCTTGTGATGGGTCCTACCGGGCGCGACGTCTGGTGTAACCTGCGGAGATGGATTGGCGTGAGCACGGCAGGCACTTCACGGTGGCGGTCTTCGTGGTTCGGGAAGGCAAGGTCCTCCTTCACTGGCACCGCAAGCTCGGCATGTGGCTCCCGCCCGGCGGGCACATCGAGCGGGACGAGCTGCCCGACGAGGCCGCCGCGCGCGAGGTGTTAGAAGAGACGGGCGTCGAGGTCGAGCTCTTGGGGGAGAGGCGGGAGGACGTCGAGGACCCGGTGCAGCTCTACCGCCCGGCCGGGGTGCAGCTCGAGAACATCGGGCCCGGGCACCAGCACATAGACTTGATCTACTTCGCCCGTCCCAAGGGCGCCTCGAACATCCGCGACGAGTTCTCGGCGGATAGGGTCGGCTGGTACGCCCCCGAAGACTGGGACGGCATGGCCGTCAACGACGAGGTCCGCGGCTGGTGCGAGAAGGCGCTGGAGTCCGCGTCCGGCGGCTAAGGTTTGGCCGTAGCGGTAGGCGGCGCGGTCGAATCATGCCTTCGGCTGTCGGTGCCAACAAACGCTGACCGCTGAAAGCTGAAACCTGACGGCTAAAAGCTCTACGGGTCCGAACAGTCCCGCTTGTAGCCGCAGTTGGGGCAGACGAGCTTGCAGTGCAGCCCGTACATCTCGGTGCCGCACGCCTCGCACCGCTCTGCGACGACCTCTCGTTCCCCCGCCGTTTGTTCCTGGCTCGTGGCGCGAAGAACGCGGCCGGTAGGCGAACCGGTAGGCGAGCCTGACACCGGCGGCTTCACGAGGGGCGCCGGGTTTCACCGGAGGGCAGCCGCAGCAGGCGGCCGAGGTGGGTGCCGCTGAGGGTCTTGAGGGCACTGTAGGAGAGGACCCGCTGCGCTTGGCTCAAGGAGCCGGCGAGGGCGCCCGTAAGGATCTGGAGGGTCGAGAGGTTCTGCTGCAACCCGGAGATGCTGATCGGGAGCCGGGCGGAGCGTTCCTGGAGCGCGAGGAGGCCCCTCTCGAGTTCCCCGGTGCGCCGGGAGAGCCTCTCGACCTCCGAAGCGAGCTCTTCCTGGAGCTCGGTCCTGGCCCGCCGGTACCGCAGGTAAGCGCCGAGCGCCGCCAGCGCCGCCACGAGCGCCAGCAGCGCCCCGACCACGATCAAAACGAACAGAAACAGGTACGTCACGGCCGCCACCGTACCACGCCAGAACAACTCTTTACAAACCTTCCGGTGGTGATAGAATCGCTCCCACGACGCGGGGTGGAGCAGTCTGGTAGCTCGTCGGGCTCATAACCCGAAGGTCGTAGGTTCAAATCCTACCCCCGCTACTACTCGCCCCGGCAGACGCCGGGGCTTGTTCTTTTTCTCTGTTCTGTGGACGGCTCCGCGATGGACCTGAACCGCCTTCTTGCCGCGCCATGATGCGTCCGTTGTGAGGGTCGAAGGACGGCACGCGCTGCGCTGCCGGGGTGGGGGATCGTGGCGGTGGGGGCGGCGCTCGCGGTCTGGATCAGGGACGGCATGCTCCCGAACGTCCTGGTGCTGATCTACCCAATAAGACGCGATAGAAGCGTGGCAGGCGGGACACCGACAACGGAGGCCACGGGGGCGGGCGATGCGCGGTAGATCCCGGTCCCGACCAGGGGCGCTCTCCGGATCAGCGCGGGCCCCCGATAGAGCCGAAGAGGAGCCCGCGGAACTCCTCGGGCCTCTCGACGTGTGGGGAGTGGCCGCAGCCCTCCAGCACCTCCTCGCGGTAGGAGCCGCCGGCGCCGGCGTAGTCTTCGAGCACGGCCCTCGTCTGCGAGACCATGGGCTGCGACGGGAAGGTCTCCTCGCCCGGCCAGCCTGGCACGTATCCCATACCGCCCAGGGTGCCGAAATCCAGGAGGGAGGCGTCGGAGACTATCGTATCGGCCGATCCCCGGACCCAGAGCACGGGCGGCTTCGGGTCTAGGCGGGCGAAGGCGGAGACGTCGCAGTACTTCGGGGAGATGGCGTTGTTCATGCCCCTCGTGCCCGGCGTTACGCCGGGCCAGTTCTTCGAGGTGGTCATGTCGCCGGGGTAGTAGTCGTCGCCGGTCTGCGTCGAGAGCACGGAGGAGAGGAGGACCTCCTCGCGCTCCGGGGTGGCCTTGAAGGGCGGGGCGAAGTAGAAGTTGTTCATGACGTTCCTGGGGGAGTTGGGGTCTTCTGCGGTCCGGTCTTTGGCCGCGAGGCGGCCGACGAACTCGGGGTTCGCCGTGCCGCCGCCCGAGCCGGCGAAGTCAGGCCAGCAGGGCGTCCCCGACTCGTCCTTCGTGCCGCCGAAGCCGTAGGGGCTCATGGGGTTGACGAGGCACAGCGAGGCCACCTCCCCCGGATGGTCCGTGGCGTACCGCATCGCCACAGGCCCGCCGGCCGACCAGCCGACTAGGTGGACGGGGCGCCCGGCGAGGCCGAGGGCCTCGACGAGCGCGCGCAGGTCGTCCGAGAAGTCCGCAACGCCCCTGGTTGCGTCGAGCGGCCTCGTCTCCGAGTCGCCGAAGCCGCGGAGGTCCGGGGCGAGGCCCCGGTGGCCGGGCAGCGCCGCCAGCGTCTCCTCGAAGAAACGCCCGCTCGAGGCGTTGCCGTGGACGAAGAGGACCGGCGCGCCGTCCTCGGGGCCGCTCTCGAGGAGGTGGGTGCGCAGCCTCCCCGTATCGACGGTCCTCGAAGATACGCCTTCGAGCAGACGTTCCTGTGCCATGGCGCCTCCCTGGGGTGTCTCGCGGACGGCTCCCGTCCCCTCCGGGGGCCACTCTACCCGGACGGCCCGCCCGGCGCCACGTGGCCGGCGGGCGCCCGCCGCCGGGGCGTTACGGCCGGATCTATCGCGATCTCCGCGGTATTCCGGAGTTTAAGAAGGGACGGGTCGGGGTAGGCACGACGGGGAGTGTCTGAAGGCAGTTTTGGAGAAAAAGGGAAAGGACGACGCATGACCGAGCAGGGTGGGCAGGACGCGAACTCGAGCCCGTTGCAGAGCGACAAGGGCGTCACCAAGATAGGGGACGCGGTGGTCAGCCAGATCGCCGGCATCGCCGCGCAGGAGGTCGAGAAGGTTCAGATGGGCGGCGGCGCGAGCGCGGCCGTCGGGGGCTTCCTGCAGAGCGTCACCGGCGCCGTGGGCGGTAGCTCTGGCGGCAGCAACTTCTCCAAGGGCGTGAGCGTCGAGGTCGGCTCCGAGGAGGCAGCCGTAGACCTTACGATGGCCATAGAATACGGGCAGTCCATCCCGCAGCTCACGCAGGCCGTCCGCCGCAACGTCATCAACAAGGTCGAATCCCTCGCCGGCCTGCGCGTGACCGAGGTGAACATCACCGTCAACGACGTGCAGGTGCCGGAGGAGCGCCCGATGCTCGAGCAGCAGGAACAGACCGAGGACATGGCCGAGCGCCAGGAGCAGCGGGCCTAGCGGTTCGCTCCACGAACCGCGTTAGCTCTCAGCTTTCAACACCCATAGCGCCGCCGGAGCGTGGATCGCGCCACCCGGCGGCGCTTACGCGTGGGTGGGCAGCGGAGAAGACCGTCGCTTCGAAGCGACCTGCCGGCGGCTGAAAGCCGGCCGCCGGGGGCTCTAAACTAGTCGCATGGCGCACCATGACTTCGTCGAGGGCCTGCGGCGGACGGCGGACCGGCACGGGATGGACCTCTCGCGCCCGCTCGTCCTCGTCTCCGGAGGGCCGGACTCCGTCGCCCTGCTGCGGGCGGTCCTGGCGCTCGGCGGTAGGCCGGCCGTCCTGCACGTCGACCACGGCCTGCGCGGGGACGAGTCCGGGGCCGACGCGGCCTTCGTCATGGATCTCTGCGCAAAGCTCGGTGTCCGGTGCGAGGTGGAGCGCCTGGACCTCGGAGGCGCGTCGAACCTGCAAGAACGGGCGCGCGAGGCGAGGTACCGGCTCGCGTGGGGGGTCGCCGGGCGGCTCGGGATCGGCGTCGTCGCGACCGGACACACGGCCGACGACGTGGCGGAGACCGTGATCCTGAACCTCTCCCGCGGCGCGGGCCTGGGCGGCCTCGCCTCCATCCCCCCGGCCCGCGACGGCCTGGTCCGGCCCCTGTTGGACCGCACGCGCCGGGAGGTGCTCCGTTACCTCTCGGATCTTGACCAGCCCTACCGCACGGACCCGACGAACCTCTCGGGGAAGTACGCCCGCAACCGCGTCCGCCTGGAAGTCCTCCCCCTCCTCGAAGAGCTCCACCCCGGGGCCGCGGCCAACCTGGCCCGCACGGCCTCCCTCGCCCGCGAAGACCTGGAGGCCCTCGAAGCGCTGGCCGACGCCGCACTCGAGGCGCGGGGCGCCGAGGTCCTCGTATCTCGCGAGACGCTGCTCTCACTCTCGCCCGCCCTGCGGCGCCACGCCGTGCGCCGGGCGTACGCCCGGGCGCTGCCCGGGGCGCCGCCGCCCGAGTTGCGGCACGTCGAGTCGGTGCTCGCGCTGGCGGAGGCCGGGTCGGGAACGAGGTCGCTGGACCTGCCCGGCGGGGCGGTGGCCGTAGGGCGCGGAACCGGCGAGATCGCCTTCTACGTGCCGGGCGAGATCCCATCGGGCGAGCAGCCGTTGCGGGAGGGGGAGACAGCTTTCGGAGAGTGGGTGTTCCGGGTGGGGGAGGTCGGGCGGTACGACGGGCCGGAGGCTGAGCGGCCTGAGGTGGCCTACCTGGACGGTGGCGGCGGGCCGTATCGTGTGCGGGCGGCGCGGGAGGGGGATATGATCCGGCCGTTGGGCCTCGGCGGAAGGAAGAAGGTGTTCCGGGCGATGATGGACAGGAAGGTGCCCGCCGACCTCAGGCGCCGGACGCCGGTGGTGGTGGGCCGGACGGGCGAGGTGGCCTGGATCCCCTTCGGCGAGCTCGGCGAGGGTTTCAGGGTCGGGAGTGAGACGGGGCGGATACTCAAAGTGGAGGTGGCTAAGAGGCCATGAACATGTCCAGCATGATGCCAGACGTCAAGGAGGTCCTGATCCCCTCCTCGGAGATCCAGGAGAAGGTGCGCGAGTTGGGCGCGCTCATCACCGAAGACTACAAGGGGGAGAGGCCCCTCCTCGTCGGCATCCTCCGCGGCGCCGTCGTGGTCATGAGCGACCTCATGCGCGGCATAGACCTCCCGTGCGAGCTCGACTTCATGGACATAAGCTCCTACGGTACCGGCACCTCCTCCAGCGGCGTCGTTCGCATCCTGAAGGACCTCGAAGAGGACGTTACGGGCCGCCACGTCCTGATCGTCGAGGACATCGTCGATACCGGCCTCACCCTCTCCTACCTCATCCGCTCCCTGCGCGCCAGGAAGCCGGCCTCTTTGGAGATCTGCGCCCTCCTCACCAAACCCTCCCGCCGCAAGGTAGAACTGGACGTCAAGTACCTAGGCTTCGAGGTTCCCGACGAGTTCGTCGTCGGCTATGGCCTCGACTTCGCCGGCGCCTACCGCAACCTCCCCGACATCTGCGTCCTGAAAGAAGAGGTCTTCGCCTCGTAAGGTTTCGGGCATCAGGGGTTGGTGGTGGTACGTTGGCGCGCGAACAAAGCTCGGCAGGCCGTGTCGAAATGCGGTCGAACCCGGGCGACACCGCAAGACCTGATACCCGAGGCCTTTGTAATCGCTACGGGTCTTGTTCGACCGGCAGGTAGTATAATCCGCTTGTCCTAGACGCATTCAGGGAAGGTATATAGGTTTTGGGCAGAATCCTTAGAAGCGGCGGGCTTCTCTATTTCGTTATCCTCATAGTGCTGGCCGTCGTCCTCGTGAACATGCTGAGCCGGGGCAACCCGGACGTGCGGGAGCTCGACTCCCGGGAGTGGCAGCAGGCCCTCCAAGACGGGCGCCTCGTCAACGTCGATAACGAGACCAGCGAGGACCGGCTGACGGTCTTCGACGAGGACCAGACGGTCAGGGGCCTCGTAAGGCCCGAAGGCGGCGGCGCGCCCGTCAACTTCGAGCACTCCTACACGCAGCTCACCGACGTGGCGGCCCAGCTCGACGAGGAGAACATCGCCTACGAGGTCGACCCGCAGAACACGGGCTTCTGGCTGACGCTGCTCGGCACGCTCGCGCCCATACTGCTCATCGTGCTCTTCTTCGTCTTGTTCATGAGCTCCATGCAGGGCGGCGGCAACCGGGTTATGAGCTTCGGCAAGAGCCGGGCCCGCAAGATGACCAAGGACTCGCCGAAGGTTACGTTCTCGGACGTGGCCGGTGCAGAGGAGGCCGTGCAGGAGCTCACCGAGATCAAGGAGTTCCTGGAGAGCCCGCAGAAGTTCCAGAAGCTCGGCGCCAGGATACCCAAGGGCGCGCTGCTCGTCGGCCCTCCGGGCACGGGCAAGACGCTGCTCGCGCGGGCCGTGGCCGGCGAGGCAGGCGTCCCGTTCTTCAGCATCTCGGGCTCGGACTTTGTCGAGATGTTCGTCGGCGTGGGGGCTTCCAGGGTGAGGGACCTCTTCGAGCAGGCCAAGCAGAACTCGCCCTGCATCATCTTTATGGACGAGATCGACGCGGTAGGTAGGCAGAGGGGCGCGGGTCTTGGCGGCGGGCACGACGAGCGCGAGCAGACCCTCAACCAGCTGCTCGTCGAGATGGACGGGTTCGACTCCAAGAGCGGCATCATCATGCTCGCGGCGACGAACCGGGCGGACATCCTCGACCCGGCGCTCTTGCGGCCGGGGCGTTTCGACCGGCAGATAGTGGTGGACAGGCCCGACCTTCCGGGGCGGGAGAAGATCCTGTCCGTACACACCCGCGGCAAGCCCTTGGGGCCCGATGTCGAGGTCGGCCTGCTCGCGAGGGGGACGCCCGGCTTCACGGGCGCCGACCTTGCCAACCTCGTCAACGAGGCGGCGCTCTTGGCCGCGCGCCACGACAAGGACCAGATCGAGATGGCCGAGATGGAGGAGGCCATAGACAGGGTCATCGCGGGCCCCGAGAGGAAGACCAGGCTCATAAGCGAGAAGGAGAAGGAGATCACGGCCTTCCACGAGGCCGGGCACGCGGTGGTCGGCGCGCTCCTGCCGGACGCCGATCCTGTGCACAAGATCTCCATAATCCCGCGCGGGATGGCGCTCGGCGTCACCATGAGCCTGCCGACAGAGGACCGCTTCATGATGAGCCGCGGCGAGCTCATGGCCCAGCTCGCGATGATGCTAGGGGGACGGGCGGCCGAGAGGGTTACTTTCGATGAGATCACGACCGGCGCCTCCAACGACCTCGAGCGGGTGACGCAGACCGCCCGCCAGATGGTCACGAGGTACGGGATGAGCGACAAGCTCGGCCCGATGGCGCTCGGGCACCAGCAGGGCCAGGTCTTTATGGGCCGCGACTTCAACAACCAGCCGGACTACTCCGACGAGATCGCCTTCCAGATAGACAAGGAGATCCGTCGCATCGTGGACGAGTCCTACGACACGGCCGAAGACCTCCTGATCCGCAACCGCGAGCTGGTCAACAAGCTCTCGGCCGACCTGATCGAGTACGAGACCGTGGACGCCAAGCACCTCAAGCGGCTCGTCGAGGAGTACGCCGTGGACAACGTCTCCCCCAACGGCGCCATCCCCGACGGCGACGGCCACCAGCGGAACCGCTTCCTGGACTAGCATGGGCCGCGAACGGGCGGCGCGACGAGGGCCGAGGGCCGGGATCCCACCACGGGGTCCCGGCCCCGCCCTTTTCGGCATCCTGAACGTAACCCCTGACTCCTTCTCCGACGGCGGCGACTTCTTCGACCCCGAGGCCGCCGCCCGCCGCGCCGGGGCCCTCCTCGACGAGGGCGCGGACGCCGTGGACGTCGGCGGCGAGTCCACTAGGCCCGGCTCCGACCCTGTTTCAGAAGAAGAAGAACTTCGCAGGGTCGTGCCGGTCGTGCGGAAGATCATGGAAGCCCGCCCCGAAGCCGTAATCTCGGTAGACACTTACCGCGCCCGGACCGCCGAGGCCGCCCTCGACGCGGGGGCCCGCATCGTCAACGACGTCACCGGGTTGCGGGGCGACCCGCGCATGGCCCGCCTCGTGGCCGACGCCGGCTGCCCCGTCGTCCTGATGCACATGCTCGGCGAGCCGAAGACGATGCAGAAGGAGCCGCGCTACGACGACGTGGTGGAGGAGGTGCGGAATTTTCTCGAGGAGAGGGCCGAGCACGCGATCTCGACCGGTGTCGAAGCGGGGAACGTCATCCTCGACCCCGGCATCGGGTTCGGCAAGACCCTGGAGCATAACCTGGCGCTCCTCCGACACCTGGAGGCCATCGTGGACCTGGGCTTCCCGGTCCTCGTGGGGGCGTCGCGCAAGAGGTTTATTGGAGCCATCACCGGTACGGAGGAGGCGAAAGAGCGGGTCTTCGGCACGGTGGCGACCACGGTGCTCGGCTACGAGCGGGGCGCGACGCTCTTCCGGGTCCACGACGTCAGGGCCAACCGCGAGGCGCTCGCCGTCGTCGAGGCCGTCCGGGCCTCCCCGACGGGTTAGACTAGGCTTCGTCGCGGGGCGAGGAGGAGGTCTCTCCGGAGTGTTCGACCGGTTTACCGAACGGGCCCGCAGGGCGGTCGTGCTGGCCCAGGAAGAGTCGGGGCGTCTCCGGCACGGCTTCATCGGCGCGGAACACCTGCTGCTGGGTTTGATCCGCGAGGGAGAAGGCGTGGCGGCGCGGGCCCTGTACGCCTGCGGCGTTACCCTCGACGAGGCCCGCGAGGGGGTGGAGGGCATCGTGGGGTACGGCGAAGACGGCGACGCGTCGCAGAAGCCGTTCACCCCACGCTCGAAGCGGGTTCTGGAGATGTCTCTGCAAGAGGCGCAGGACCTCCGGCAAGACCACATCGGCACAGAGCACCTGCTTCTCGGGCTGCTGGCCGAGGGCGGGGGCGTCGCCACGGCGGTGCTCTCCAGCCTCGACGTCGATCCGGAGAGGGTCAGGCGGGAGGTCTTGGGCAGGCTGGGGGGAGGGGCGCGTTCCCGGTCGCAGGGGGGCCTCGGTCCGCTGGGATGGGCGCGGGAGGCGCTGCGGAGATCGTTCGGCCGCTACCCGCGGGCGGAAGACCGGGCGTCGTTCGAGAAGTTCACGGGGCCGGCCCGCAGCGTCGTGGTGCTCGCCCAAGACGAGGCCCGCCGCTTCGACCACAACTACATAGGCACCGAGCACCTGCTCCTCGGCCTGATCAGGGAGGGACACGGCGTGGCCACCGGGGTTCTAGAAGAATTGGGCGTGCACCTGAACGAGGCGCGCGAGCAGGTCGAGAGCATCGTCGGCCGCGAGGAAGCGACCCTGAACCCCCACGTGCCGTTCACGCCCCGCACCAGCAACGTGCTGCGACACACGCTACGGGAGGCCACGCATCTAGGCCACGATTACGTCAGCACGGAGCACATCCTGCTCGGGCTGGTGCGAGAGGGCGAGGGGGTGGCCGCGCGCGTGTTCCTGAACCTAAAGGTGGACCCGGACGCGGTCCGCCGCGAGGTCGTGCGCCGGCTTCCGGGCGAGGAACCCGAGTTCGGTCCGCCGAGCGAGCCGAGGATCGGGGAGGAGGAACAGAGCCGGACGCTGTTCCGGGGACGGGTGGGCGGTATCAGGGCGGAGTTGGATCTTCCCCGCCCCGTCTCCGTGACGGCCGACGCCGACTACGCTTACCTGGCCCCCGCGGGGTTCGCGGACGGCGCGGCGACCGTGGGACCGGGGGACGTCGCGGATGTGATGCGTACCGGGCTCCGGGAGGCCGATTCCCCGAGCCTCGAAGCCGTCATAACGGTGTTGGGCGAACGCTTGCTAGACTCGTTTTCCGAGATGATGGAGGTCAGCGTCACCGTCTCGGGTTCGCAAGAACCAAAAGAGCCTCCCGCCCCAACCTTCTCCGTGTCGGCCACCTTCCTCAGGTGACCCGCGCTTTCCTGGGCCTCGGCAGCAACCTGGGCGACCGTCTGGGCTACCTGCGGGCCGCCGTGCACGCCCTCGGTCGCGGGCCTTCGATGGGTCTAGGCGGCGTGTCGAAGGTCTACGAGACGGCGCCGGTCGAGGTTGGGGGAGCCCAGCCCGATTACCTGAACTGCGTGGTCGAGGTTTGGTGTGGCCTGCCGGCGGTCGAGCTGCTGCGTTACAGCCAGGGGGTGGAGGCCGGGCTCGGGCGTGGGCGCAAGGGGGAGAAGGCGCCGCGCACCATCGACATCGACGTGCTGCTCTTCGGGGAAGAGGTCGTGGAGATGCCGGACTTCGGGGTGCCGCACCGGGGGGTGGGCCGCGCCTTCAACCTCGTCGGCCTCGCGGACCTGGACCCCGACCTGTATATTCCGGGCCGCGGCGCGGTGGCGGGCTTGCTGGAGGCCGCCGACCTGAAGGGTATCCGGGAGCTCGGGAAGGGCGTGTAGGGTGTTGATGGCTGTGGACATCGGGAACACGCAGACGGTGCTCGGTCTGTTCGACGGGGAAGAGACGCTGGGGCATTGGCGGCTCGCCACGGAGGCGCACCGGACCGCAGACGAGCTTGCGGTCGTCTTCTCGGTACTGCTCGAGATGCGGGGTCTCCGGCTGGGGCAGGTGGACGCCATGATCGTCTCCAGCGTCGTGCCGGCGCTGACCCGCTCGTACAAGCACTTGGCGGCGGAGGTCTTCGAGGTCCCGTTCTACGGCGTTACGTCCGATATGAAGACCGGGCTCAACAACCGCTACGACGATCCCGGGTCGGTGGGTGCGGACAGGATCGTCAACGCCGTGGCGACCGGCCGCCACTACGGTTTCCCGGCGGTCATCGTGGACATCGGGACGGCCACCACCGTCGAGGCCGTGGACGGCGAGAGCAACTACCTCGGCGGCGCCATCCTCACGGGCCTGAACGTCGCGCTCGAGGCCCTCGTCGCCCGGACCGCGAAGCTACCGAGCGTGGACCTCGAACAGGAGCCGCGCAAGGTTATAGCGACCAACACCCCCGACTCTTTAAGGAGCGGCTTCATCTACGGTTACGCCGGCGCGCTGGACGCCCTGATCCGGCGCTGCCGCGAAGAGATGGACGCCGGGGACACGCGCGTGGTCGCCACCGGTGGCCCCGCCGGCGCCGTCGTGCCGTACTGCGAGGAGATCCAGGAGTTCGACCCGGACCTGACGCTGAAGGGGCTTCGCATTCTGTACGAGATGAACTCTTAGGCTTCGGGTTTCAGGTATCAGGCTCCAGGTAGGGTCCGAGGGTGGCCCTCTCTTTAGCAGGTTCACGCCGGTAGGCGGTGAAGCGGAGGTGGCTGAGCATCCGTGGCTGCAAAGACGAGCAACGAGGCGCCCATCTCTAGCGCCGTGAGGTTGGGCCGTTCCACGATTTAGCCTCTCCTGTCGGGTGTGGGTAGCGCACCTCGTCGCGAATCGGTGCGACGCTTCCCGGGGACCGCACAAGACGCTCGAACGCTAGCCTGATACCTGAAGCCCGAAGCCCGATACCCCTCGTTGACACCCTTCTAGGCCGCCCGTATAATCTCGCGGCTTATGACGGACAAGAACCAAGAACTCGTCACCCCGGAAGGTTTGGAGAAGCTCCAGAAGGAGCTCTCTTACCTCACGGACGTGCGGCGCAAGGAGATCGCGGACCGCATCCGGCAGGCGCGAGAGTTCGGGGACATCTCCGAGAACTCCGAGTACGACGACGCGAAGGCCGAGCAGGGGCTCCTGGAGCGCAGGATCAGCGAGATCCAACGCCGCGTCCGCAACGCGAAGGTGATTGACCCCTCCCAGGTCGGCACCGACGCGGTGGACCTCGGGACGCGCGTGACGCTGCGGGTCGTGGACGGGGGCCAGGAGCGGACGTTCCAGATCGTGGGCGCCAACGAGTCCGACCCGGGGAGCGGCAAGCTCTCCCACGCCTCGCCCGTCGGCCGCGCGGTGCTGAAGCGCAAGGTCGGCGAGAAGGTGACGGTCTCCACCCCGCGCGGCGCCACGGAGTACGAGATCGTCAACGTCGAGGTGGCGAGCTAGCCCCCGAGGCCCCGACGCCCCCCGAATTTTTCGTAAGCTACCCCGAGCGGAGCGAGGCATGGGCGACACCGGTATCCCCGTACCCCCCTGGGCCGAGAAGGTGGCCGACGGGCTGGGCGGAGGCCCGCACGTGGTGGTCACCGGCATCAGCCCCTCCGGGCACATCCACAACCTGCGCGAGGTCCTCGTCGCCGAAGCGGTCGCCAACGCGCTCAGGGCCCGCGGCGAAGAGGTTCGCTTCGTCTTCCACGCGGACACCATAGACCCGTTGCGCAAGGTCGCCCCCGGCGTCCCGGCGAGCTTCAGGGAGTTTTTCGGCCACAGCCTCTCGCGCGTCCCCGACCCGGAGGGCTGCCACGCCTCCTACGCCGAGCACTTCCTCGTCCCCTTTGAGGAGGCGCTGCGGGAGATGGGCATGGAGATAGAGGTTCTGCGCTCGCACGAGCTCTACGAGGCGGGCGTCTACACGGAGGTCACGCGCGAGGCCATCGAGCACACGGACGAGTTGCGTAACATCCTGCAGGAGGCCAGCGGTCGCCAGATGCCGGGGCACTGGTCGCCGTACCTGCCGCGGAGGGCCTCCGGTCAGTTGACGGGGGCCCGCGTGATCGAGCACCTGCCCGAGGAGCACAGCGTCGTCTTCGTGGACGAGGACGGTCTCGAGGGGAAGGCGGACTACTCGAAGGGGGAGGGCAAGCTCGGCTGGAGGGTGGAGCTCGCGGCGCGGTGGAAGGCGCTCGGGGTCACGTTCGAGCCCTTCGGCAAGGACCACACAAGCCGGGGGGGGTCCACCGACACCGCGGACAGGATGAGCCGCGAGGTCTTCCACTACCCCATCCCGGGACGCTTCGAGTACGAGTGGAACTACATCAAGGGCAAGGGCGCCATGAGTTCCTCGGGGGGCATAGTGCTCATGCCAAAGGACATGCTCCGGATCATGCCCCCCAACGCCCTGCGGCGCATGTTTCTCGGCCGCGACCCCGCCCGGGCCCTGGAGATGGACCCCGGGGAGGGCTTTCCCCGCTTCATGGACGAGTTCAACGCCGAGCACGGCGGCATCGACGTCCCCTTCAATCACCTCGCCCTCGTCGCGCAGACCGTCGGGGACGACGTCGACGCCGCGGCGACCATGCTCGAGCGCGGCGGCTACGAGGACGCTGCGAGAGACCGGGAGCGGCTCGCCCGGGACCTCTCCTACGCCCGCAACTGGGCCACGGACTGGGCGCCGGAGTCGATGCGGATAGGGCTGCTGGCCCCGGAAGAGTCGCGGGAGGTCGCCGCCGGGCTCGACGGGGAGCAGCGCGAGTACCTGGCCGCCATCGCAGAGAAGCTCGGGCCGGGGATGGACGGGGACGAGATCCAGGACCTCCTCTACTCGACGGCCGTCGGCCGCGGGCTCAAACCGAAGCGTGCCTTCGCCGCTGTATACAAGGTGCTCCTCGGGAAGACCAGCGGTCCGAAGGCCGGGCCCTTCGTGGCCGGCCTTCCTCTCGAAGAGGTGCGCCGGAGGTTCTCGGATCTTTAGGCCCTCAGGTTTTTAGGGGCGCTTGGCAGGACGGGGGTCCGACCCCCCAACCCTCAAAGCCTGGGAACCTCAGAGCCTATGTGACCCGGGACACCTCAAAGCCGGGGAGGCGGGGGTAAGCTCTGGAGAGTGCAATGGAAGGATGGTTGGGACCTGCACGACACCAGGTATAGCGCTAGCAGCGTAAAGTCCGCCGGGCATCCGTAACTCCCGGGGTATCGCCTGTATACTCTAGGGGCGTAGGCCGGCAAGAGGAGAAAGTCATTTCGAAAGGCGAATTTTAGAGATGTGTAATCTGGAAATCTCAGACCGTCGTATACAAGAACAAGCCGTCGATATTTCCTACGCCGTGAAGGCCCCTCGGAGCGGAGGAGGATCCCGCTGATGTTCGAACGATTCACGGAGCGGGCGCGTAAGGTCGTAGTGCTCGCCCAAGACGAGGCCCGCCACTTCAACCACAACTACATAGGCACCGAGCACCTGCTCTTAGGCCTCCTTCGTGAGGACGAGGGCGTGGCCGCCCAGGCGCTCTCTTCCCTGAACGTCACCCTCGATGAGGTACGCGAGCAGGTCGAGAGCATCGTTGGCTACGGCGAAGAGGGCACCGGCGCCCAGGCGCCGTTCACCCCGCGCTCGAAGAAGGTGCTGGAGCTCGCCCTGCGCGAGGCGTTGCAGCTCGGCCACAACTACATAGGCACCGAGCACATCCTGCTCGGGCTGGTGCGCGAGTCCGAGGGTGTTGCGGCGCGCGTGCTCTCGAACCTCGACGTCGACCCGGATAAGGTAAGGCGCGAGGTCGTCAGGCGTCTCGGCGGCGGTCGCGGCCGGAGCCGGGGTGGGGCCGGTGGCGAGGCGGCCGGCGGCAGTCGCGGCGGGGTCGAGGCCAAGCGGCCCAAGACCCGCCAGCTCGACCAGTACGGGCGGAACCTCACCGCGTACGCCGAAGAGGAGAAGCTCGACCCGGTTATCGGGAGGAGCGACGAGATCGCGCGCATCATGCAGATCCTCGTCCGCCGCACAAAGAACAACCCCGTCATCATCGGCGAGCCCGGCGTCGGCAAGACCGCCATCGTCGAGGGCCTCGCGGAGGAGATCGCCGAGGACCGCGTCCCCGACATCCTCGCCAACAAAGAGGTCTACACGCTCGACTTAGGCGCGCTCGTCGCGGGCTCCAAGTACCGCGGCGAGTTCGAGGAGCGGCTCAAGAAGATCATGAAGGAGATCACCGACCACGGCGACATCATCCTGTTTATCGACGAGATCCACAACCTCGTCGGCGCGGGTGCGGCCGAGGGCGCTATAGACGCCGCTTCCATCCTGAAGCCGGCTTTGGCGCGCGGGGAGATCCAGGTCATAGGCGCCACCACCATCGACGAGTACCGCAAGTACGTCGAGAAGGACAAGGCGCTCGAGCGGCGCTTCCAGACCATCCAGGTCGGCGAGCCCTCCGTCGAGGAGACGGAGCTTATCCTCAAGGGTTTGCGCGAGAAGTACGAGGAGCACCACAACATAGACATCACCGACGAGGCTTTGAAGGCCGCGTCGCAGCTTGGTGACAGGTACATCGCCGACAGGTTCCTGCCGGACAAGGCGATCGACCTCGTTGATGAGGCGGCTTCGAAGATGAGGATCAAGACCATGTCCTCGCCGCCTTACTACCGCGAGATAGACGAGGAGCTCACCCAGGTCCGCACGGAGAAGGAAGCGGCCATAGACGGGCAGGAGTTCGAGAAGGCCGCCCGCTTCCGCGATTCGGAGCGCAAGCTCGTCGCCCAGCGGCGCGAGCTCGAGAAGGCCTGGCGCGAGGGCAAGGTCGAGGAGAAGCGGGTCTCCATAGGCGAGAACGAGATCGCCGAGATCGTCTCGATGTGGACGGGCATCCCGGTCAAGAAGATGACCGAGGAGGAGTCCGCGAGGCTCCTGCAGATGGAGGACGCCCTGCACGGCCGCGTCGTTGGGCAGAACGAGGCCATCAAGGCCGTCTCCCGCTCCATCCGCCGCACCTTCGCCGGCATCAAGGACCCGAACAGGCCCTCCGGCTCGTTCGTCTTCCTCGGCCCCACGGGCGTCGGCAAGACCGAGCTTGCGCGGACCCTCGCCGAGTACCTCTTCGGTGATCAGGAGTCCATGATCCGGCTCGACATGTCCGAGTACATGGAGCGCCACACGGTCAGCCGCCTGGTCGGTTCGCCGCCCGGATACGTCGGCTACGACGAGGGCGGTCAGCTCACCGAGAAGGTAAGGCGCCGTCCGTACAGCGTGGTTCTCTTCGACGAGATCGAGAAGGCCCACCCGGACGTCTTCAACATCATGTTGCAGATCTTGGAGGACGGGCAGCTCACCGACGCGCAGGGCCGCACCGTGGACTTCAAGAACGTCGTGATCATCATGACCTCCAACGTCGGGGCGCAGACGATCAACAAGACGCAGTCCCTGGGCTTCGGCGGGGGCGAGGAGGGCCTCTCCTACAAGGAGATGAAGGGCCGCGTGACGAGCGAGCTGCGCAAGATCTTCCGGCCCGAGCTCCTCAACAGGATCGACGAGATCATCGTCTTCCACAAGCTCGAGCGCGCCCAGATGCGCGAGATCATCGAGGTCCAGGTCAAGCGCTTCCGCAAGCAGCTCGCCGAGCGCGAGGTCACGGTCGAGTTCACGACCGAGGCCCTAGACAAGCTCGCCGAGGAGGGCTACGACCCGGCGTTCGGGGCGAGGCCATTGCGCCGCGTGCTCCAGCGCATGATCGAAGACCCCATGAGCGAGATGATCCTCAAGGGCGACATCCCCAACGGCTCCAAGGTGACCATCGAGCCCAACGACAAGTCCTCCGACGACATCGCCGAGGACGAGTCGATAGTGGACATCAAGGTCAGCCAGCCCAAGGAGATCGTCAAGGCCGAGTAAGGAGAACGCGGGCTACTTATTCGAGGGCCGGGGCGCGATAAACGCCCCGGCCCTTTTGCGTGCCTGCCGGACCGGGCACGAAATGCTCGGCGAACGAGACCGCCTCTACTGCCGTTGCCCGACCGAGCCCCACGGCGGCAGGCGCACCGGGATTACTGCGAGGCGACGAAATCCTCGTACGGAACTCCGGGCTGGAAGATGGCGTTCTCCTCTGCGGTGAAGCGGTGCTTCCAGGCGCCGTTTTCCCGCACGAACAGCGTGTAGCGGTCTATGGAGGTGCCGTCCTTGAAGGTCCTGTAGACGGTCACGCCGACCTCGGGGTCGGGGGCGGGGTCTTCGACGACGATGTCTATGGTGGCGAGCTCCAGACCCTCGATGTCGGCGAAGTACTGGTTCTTCAGGTACCACTCGTCTTCGGGGTAGAGGGCCTTCGTGGCGGCGTCGAGGTTGGCGTAGGTATAGGCCCAGTCCTCGCGGTCCTCGGCCTGGTAGTAGTCCTCGGCCGCCTCGGCGACCTCGGTTTCGGAGGCGGGCGGGACGCTGCCCGTGGGTTCGAGGGAGGTGGCTTCGGGCGTGGGCGGCGCGGCTTCTTCGGGTCGGGGCGCGGTTGCGACGCTTTGCAGGTCGCCGATGGTCCAGGTGTAGGTGCCGCCGCGGGCGAAGGGTCTGTAGTCTAGCTGGAGGCCGCGGGATTCGGGGGGGACCTCGTAGACGATCTCGCCCCTCGCCTTCTGGCCCGGGCCTATCTCGCCCTCCGCCAACTCGCGCTGCTGAGAATGGAACGTTTGGGAGGCGGAGTATCCCTCCTCGTTCTTGAGCACGAACTCGAGCAGGCTCGAGACGTTCTCGAAGGTAAGGTCCGCGGCGAGGAACCGCGGCCCGAAGGCGTCGCGCGCCGCCTTCGGGAAGACCGGGCGGGGGTATTCTCGGCCCTATCCCGTACAATCCGTCTATGGCTACGAAGACTTTGTACGTTTGCTCGAACTGCGGGCACGCGTCCCCGAAGTGGCTCGGGCGGTGCCCGGACTGCGGGGAGTGGAGCACGTTCGTCGAGGAGGCGCGGGAGGAGAAGAAGGTCGTCGGCTTCGCGGAGCGGGCGACGAGGAAGAAGACGAGGGCGGCCGGACGGACGCTGAGGCTCGATCAGGTCGAGACCGCGGTCGACGGGGGCCGGATCGGCACGAGCGTCGGCGAGCTCGACCGGGTGCTTGGCGGTGGGATCGTGCCAGGCTCGATGGTCCTCGTGGGCGGGGAGCCTGGCGTCGGCAAGAGCACGCTGCTCCTGCAGGTGATGGGCTATCTCGGCGAGGGCTGCTTGATGGTCTCCGGCGAGGAGTCGCCGCGGCAGGTGGCGCTCTCGGCGAAGCGGCTCGGGGTGCAGGGCGCGGGCTTCAGCGTGCTCTCGGAGACGGACGTGGACGTGATCGAGGCTACCATCCTCGAGGAGCGGCCGACCGTGGTCGTCGTTGACTCCATCCAGACGCTCTACTCGCCCGAGTTGTCCGGGGCGCCTGGCGGGGTCGGGCAGGTGCGCGAGTGCGCCGCGCGGCTGATGCGGCTGGCGAAGAGCGAGGGGATAGCGGTGGTTCTCGTCGGGCACGTCACCAAGGACGGGTCCATCGCGGGGCCGCGGGTATTGGAGCACATGGTTGATACGGTACTCCAGTTCGAGGGGGACCGCTTCCAGTCCTTCAGGGTGCTCAGGGCCCTCAAGAACCGGTTCGGCTCGACGAACGAGATCGGGGTCTTCGAGATGACGGGCCGGGGGATGGTCGAGGTCGAGGACCCGTCGGCGTTCTTCCTGTCGAAACGGGAGGAGGACATGCCCTCCGGGGTGGCGACGGTGTGCCTGCTCGAAGGTACCCGGCCGATGCTGGTGGAGATAGAGAGCCTGGTGACGCCGAGCCCGCTGGCGAACCCGCGCAGGATCGCCAACGGCGTGGACACCGGGAGGGTGAACATGCTCTGCGCGGTGCTCGCCCGGCGGGCAGGACTTGCCCTCTCCGACCACGACGTGTACGTGAACGTGACGGGCGGGGTGCGAGTCGAGGAGCCGGCCGCCGACCTCGGGGTGGCGCTCGCTATAGCCTCGGCGTTGCGGGACAAGCCGGTAGGCAAAGGGACGGCGTGCTTCGGGGAGGTGGGGCTGACGGGGGACGTGAGGTTCGTCTCCGGGGCGCCGCGGCGGACAGGCGAGGTCCTGAAGATGGGGTATAACCGTATAATCAGGCCAGAAGGAAAGCCCGAAGAGGGCATCGACGGAAGGTTCAAGAAGGACGCGAGTGTGATCGAGGTTAGCACGTTGGAGGAGGCCGTGGCGGTGGCGCTGCTGTGAGCCCGTCCCGCCGAAAGATGCCCGAAGAGCTCGTCGGCGCGCTCCGGCTCGTGGCCCCCGGCACCGACCTCAGGGAGGCCATAGAGAACATCATCCGGGCGCACAACGGCGCGCTCATCGTGATTTCGCGTCCCGAGAAGCTCGAGAGCCTCGGCATAATCTCGGGGGGTATGAAGCTCGGGCTGGACTTCGCGCCGATGCGGCTCTACGAGCTCGCCAAGATGGACGGGGCAATAGTCCTCTCGCCGAACGTCGCCGTGATCCACTACGCCAACGTCCAGCTCAGCCCGGACCCGACGCTCGAATCGCACGAGACGGGCATGCGCCACCTCGCCGGCCACCGCACCGCCAAGCAGAGCGGGGACCTCGTCATAGTCGTCTCCGAGAGGCGGCGCGTCGTGAGCCTCTACCAGGGAGACCACGGCCCCGTGGTCCTCGAAGACATCGGCGTCGTTCTCAGTAAGGCCAACTCCGCGATAGCCACCCTCGAGAAGTTCACGAGGAGGCTGCGCGAGGAGGCCCGCGCGCTGACCGTCCACGAGTACGACGGGGCGGTAACGTTGCGGGAGGTCGTGGGGGCCATCGCCAACTTCGAGTACTCGGTGCGGATAGCCGAGGAGGTCGAGGCCTACGTGCGGGAGCTCGGGAGCGAGGGGCGGCTCGTGGAGATGCAGCTCGAGCAGGCCTTCCACGACGTGCCAGAGCAGTACGAAGCCCTGATCCGGGACTACGCCGCCGAGGGCGTCGGTTGCGCGGACGTCAGAAAGCGTCTGCGGAACTTCTCTGCCGAGCAGCTCTCGGAGTCCGAGGAGATCACGCGGGCGCTCGGCTACGACTCGGTAGGCCGGACGGAGGACTTCTTCCTCAAGCCGCGCGGCTACCGCCAGCTCGAGCGGGTGCCGCGGTTGCCCCGCCGGGTGGCGGAGAGCCTGATCCGGGAGTTCGGCTCCCTGAAGGACCTGCTCGAGGCGAGCGAGGCCGAGCTCGACGAGGTCGAGGGCGTCGGCCAGGCCCGCGCCCGGGCTATTCAGCGCGGCCTCGAACGCCAGCGCAGCCTGGAGACCTCGGGCGAGGCACTGTAGGGGTGCCCGGGCACCCCCCGGCGATAGCGCTCGTGCTGGCCGGCGGCCTCGGCACCCGCATGGGCCGCATTAAGCAGTTCCTTGAGATCGGGGGCAAGCCCGCGCTCTACCACACCCTCAAGGCCTTCGAGGACGCCGCCCAGGTGGGCGGTATCTACGCCGTGGGCGACGGGCCGCGCGTCGAGTCGCTGGCCAAGGTGACCGGCATCTCCAAGTACGTCCGGTGCGGGAAAGCCGGAGACTTCCGCCAGTTGTCCACCAAGAGCGGGCTCCTACTCTGCGACGAAGACCCCGATACCGTGGTCCTCGTCCACGACGGCTCGCGCCCCCTGGTCACCCCGGCGCTCATAGGGCGCGTCGTGGAGGCAGCGCTGGCCGAAGACCGCCCTGACGGCGTGGTGCCGGCGACCCGCGTCTCCGACACCGTAAAGGTCGAGAAGGACGGGGAGGTGATCGAGACGCTCGACCGGACGCAGCTGCGGGCGGTCCAGACGCCGCAGGCGTTCCGGCTCGGCTACCTGCGCCAGCTCCACGATGCCACGGACGAGTACCTCGGGGCCGCCACCGACGACGCCTCGCTCGTCGAGAGGGAGGGGGGACGGGTGGTCTTCGTCGAGGGCGAGAAGACCAACATAAAGCTGACCACGCCGGAGGACCTGATCTTCGCGGAAGCCATCCTCGCCGCGCGCGGGCGAGGTCCCCTGAGGAGCTTCCTCAGGGAGCGTCATTGATGCGGGTCGGCCTCGGCGTGGACGTCCACGCCTTCGCAAGGCCCGAGGACGGACGAAAGCTCATCCTCGGGGGGGTCGAGATCCCATCGGACAGGGGACTCATGGGCCACTCCGACGCCGACGTTCTGGCCCACGTCGTGACCGACGCCCTCCTCGGCGCGGCCGGCCTCGAAGACATCGGCCACTACTTCCCCGACACCGACGCCGAATGGAAGGACGCCGACTCCATAGGTCTTCTGCGTGAGGCGCGCCGGATCGTCGGTGATGGTTGGGAGGTGGCGAACGTCGACGCCGTCGTGGTCTGCGAGCGGCCCAAGATAAGGGACCACCGCGGGGCCATGCGGGAGAACCTCGCTGGCGCTTTAGGCGTGGACCCCTCGCGGGTCAGCGTGCGCGGCACCACGACCGAGCGGCTCGGCTTTGCCGGCAGGGGAGAGGGCATAGCCGCCCAGGCCGTCTGCCTTCTTCAGGAGAGGTAACCCGGTGGCGGAGGTCAGGGTGCGCTTCGCCCCCAGCCCGACGGGGCTGCTCCACCTCGGCGGCGCCCGAACCGCCCTCTTCAACTACCTCTTCGCCAAGCACCACGGGGGAAGACTCGTCCTTCGCATCGAGGACACCGACAGGGCGCGCAGCACCCGCGCGTTCGAGGAGGCGCAGCTCGAAGACCTCGCGTGGCTCGGCCTCGACTTCGACGAGGGTCCGCACCGTCAGAGCGGGCGCGGGGCGTCGTACGAGCAGGGGATCGACCGCCTGACGGAGGCCGGCCTGACCTATGAGAGCGAGGGCGAAGGGGGACGACGCGCGCTCTACTTCCGGCCCTCCACCCGTGGCGGGGCCTTCAGGGACGAGCTTCGCGGGGAGGTCTCGTTCGGCCGGATCGGGGACTTCGTTATCCGCAAGTCCGACGGCTCCCCCTCCTACAACTTCGCCGCCGTCGTGGACGACGCGGAGATGGGCATCACGCACATCATCCGGGGCGAGGAGCACCTCCCGAACACGGGCCGCCAGGCCCTCCTCTACCGGGCCCTCGTCCTGCCAGAGCCGCGCTTCGTCCACCTCGGCGTCATCCTCGACCCCGACGGCAAGAAGCTCTCCAAACGCCGCGGCGCCGCCAGCGTCGCGGAGTACCGGCGCGAGGGCTACCTGCCGGAGGCCCTCGTCAACCACCTCGCGCTTCTCGGCTGGACCCACCCGGCGGGCAGAGAAGAGTTCGCCGACCTCGACGAGCTAGTCCGGGAGTGGGACCCTTCGCGTCTGGGCGCGAGCCCCTCCACCTTCGACCCCGACCGTCTCCTCTACTTCAATGCCCGGCACATCCGGCGCCTGACGGACGAGGCGTTGCGCCGGCGCGTCGAACCGTTTCTCGAAGGGCCGCTGCCGGAGGGCCGGGAGGCCGCCGCGCTGGAGGTGGTGCGGCAAGAGGCGCGGGTGCTCTCAGACGCGCCCCGTCTGCTGCGGGGAGTCCTCGAACCCGTGGATTCCGGAGCTTTTCTGGCGGAATTGCCGGAGTCCAGCGCTGAGGTGTTCGAGCACATAGCCGCGTCGCTCGGCGGCAGGGAGTTGCCAGATGCGGAGGCCGCGCGGGGTTTTGTCGGAGAGCTTCGCGCCTGGGCCAAGGAACGAGGAATAAAGACCCGCGACCTTCTCCACCCGCTGCGGTTGGCGCTGACGGGGAAGGACAAGGGGCCGGAGATCTCGCTCGTGCTCGCGGTGCTCGGGCCGGAAGAGGCGCGCGGGCGGATAGAGCGGGCCGGAGAGGCTAGACTAGGGCCATGAGCGTACACGTGCGGGACAGCTTGAGCGGCGGGATGGTCGAGGTCGGCCAGGACGGGAAGATCGGCCTGTACGTCTGCGGGCCCACCGTTTACGATCACGTCCACATCGGGAACGCCCGGGCGCCTTTGTTCTGGGACGTGGTGGTCCGGTACCTGAGGAGCCGCGGTTACGACGTGAGCTTCGTCCAGAACGTCACGGACATCGAGGACAAGATCATCAACAAGGCCAACGACGAGGGCGTCTCCTGGCAGGAGATAGTCGACCGCTACACGGACTCCTTCCACGAGCGGCTGGCGCTGCTCGGTATCGGCCTGCCCGACGTCGAGCCGCGGGCTACGGAGCACATCCCCGAGATGATCTCGCTCATAGAAGAGCTTATAGAGAAGGACCACGCCTACGCCCCCGGCAACGGCGACGTCTACTTCTCCGTTGAGAGCTTCCCGGGTTACGGCTCTTTGAGCCACCAGAACCCGAAGGAGATGCGCGAGACGGAGAAGGGCCAGACGGAGGACAAGAGGAGCCCGCTGGACTTCGCGCTCTGGAAGGCCTCCAAGCCCGGCGAGCCCTCCTGGCCGAGCCCCTGGGGGCCCGGCCGTCCCGGGTGGCACATCGAGTGCTCGGCGATGGTCGAAAAGCACCTGCCGGGGGGCGCGGACATCCACGGCGGCGGCACGGACATCCGCTTCCCGCACCACGAGAACGAGCTGGCGCAGAGTAGTGCTGCCCACCCGGACCACCCGTTCGTCCGCGCCTGGGCGCACCACGGGATGGTGACGTTCGGGGGGGCGGACAAGATGGCGAAGAGCCTCGGCAACGTGCTCGACGTCGAGCGGGCGGTGGACCTCCACGGCCGCAACGCCGTCAGGATGTGGCTGCTCCAGAGCCACTACTCGCAGCCCATCGAGTACTCAGAAGAGATCCTCGAAGAGAAACGCCGCTCCTACGAGCGGCTGCTCCGCCTCTACCGGCAGATCTCGGGCTCCTCCGCGTCCTCGGACCTCTCCGACGGGCTCGCCGCGGGCCTGCGCGAACGTCTCGACGAGGCGATGCGGGAGGACCTGAATACCCCGGAGGTCGTCGCCACGCTCTTCGAGGCCGCCAACCGGGCGGCGCGCGAGATCTCCGACCGTGCCGGGGCCGCAGACGAGTTCGCGTCTCTTGCGGGGGCGGTAGAGGAGGTAATGGCCGTCTTCGGGTTCGACCTCGCGCGGGAGATGGCGACCGAGGTGGGCGACGTGCGCATCCGGTACCAGGAGGAGGCGGGCGAGGAGGTTCTAGCGGTGGCCGCCAGCAGGGAGTCCGCCCGGCGGGAGAAGGACTGGGCCACCGCGGACCGCCTGCGCGACGAGCTCGCTGAGGCGGGCTGGGCCGTCGAGGATACCCCGGACGGCCCCATCCTGAGCCGCCGGTAGCCGGTGGTGGAGATCATCTACGGCGTTCGCCCCGTCGTCGAAGCGCTCAAGAGCCGACGACGGAGGGTCATCGAGGTCCTGGACGCCGCCGGTAGCGCTGAGATCCGCGCGGCGGCCGGCGGTGTCGCCGTCAAGAAGGTTTCCCGCGACCGGGTCGACGATCTGGCGCGCGGCGGGGTCCACCAGGGCGTCGTGGCTCGGGTCGAGGCGTATCCGTACTCGGGTCTGGAGGAGATCCTGGCCGTGCCCGAGCCCCTGATCCTGGTTCTCGACGGCGTGACGGATCCCCGCAACCTCGGGGCGGTCCTGCGGGCGGCGGACGGGGTAGGGGCGAGCGGGGTCGTCATCCCCAAGGACAAGGCCGTCGGCGTGACGGCTGCTGCCGTCAAGGCGAGCGCCGGTGCTAGCGAGCACGTCCGCGTCGCCAAAGTGACGAACCTGAAGCGGGCGGTGGACGCCATGAAGGAGTCGAACGTCTGGGTCTACGCCGCCGAGGCCGGGGGGACGGATTACGCGAAGCTGGACCTCGCCGGCCCCGTGGCCCTCGTCCTCGGGAGCGAGGGGCGGGGCGTGCGGCGGCTGGTGCGCGAGGCTTGCGACGGGACCGTGTCCGTCCCGATGCTCGGGGCCGTCTCGTCTCTGAACGTCTCCGTGGCGGCGGCGGTGCTGGCGTACGAGGCCCGCAGGCAGAGGGGGTAGCGGTGTCCTCGTACCTGATCCTGGACGCCTACAACGTGATAGGCGCCCTCGACCGCTACAGGGACGCCAACTCCTTCGACGCCGCCCGCGAGCTCCTCGTAACCGACGCCCTGAAGGCCGCCGGCTGGACGGGACGCACCATAATCGTCGTCTTCGACGCCCACCGCGCCCCCGACCCCCGCCGGGAGGAGCCCAGGGCCGGCGGCGCCGTCCGCATCGTCTACAGCGCCCCCGGCGAGTCCGCCGACGACGAGATAGAGCGCCTTCTCTCCAAACTGGAGGGTGCGGCCACCGTCTACACCGCCGACTTCGCCCTCCAGCGCACCGCGCTGGCCCGCGGCTCCACCCGCGCCACCCCCAACGAGTTCGCGAACCTGCTAGACGAGCTCCCCGCCATCACCCGAAACCCCAACGTCCCGCGGAAGTCCCGTGTGGCAGACCGGCTTTCGCGGGAGACGTTGCGTAAGCTAGAAGAGATTCGTAGGAGAGGGACGTAGGGGAGCACGCCCGCTTCGCGGGCTTTCAGCACGCTACCTCCGGTAGCTCTCGGCGCGCCTCCGGTCTTACGACCCCCGGCTTTCAGCAAAGTCGGTAGGGCGATGTCGGCGTGGAGTTGGCGCTGTTACAATCTCCAGAACGTCTGGTACGAGCCGGCGAGTTGGCTTCGAGAGGCTTTTAGCTGAGAGCGAGGCCGCAGGCCAGAACGTGCCAAGAGCGGAGCCCGAAGGGCGTAGCGTGCTGACAAGCGTAGGCCGCAAGGCCGGAGCGTGCGGGGGGGGGGGGGGGGGGGGGGGGG
>DASYWA010000160.1:0-31543 GCA_035936475.1 Rubrobacter sp.
GGGTGCCGGACGCCGAGGAGGCGCGTGAGGTCCGTCGCGTTCACGGCCTTCCGTCCCCTCTCTTTAGGCCTTCGCCCCCAGGACGCCGCGGCGGGCGTCCGTGGTCTGCTCGTGGGCGTGGTACGAGGAGCGCACGAGCGGCCCGCTCTCGACGTGCCTGAAGCCCAAAGAGAAGCCGTACTTGCGCAGGTCCGCGAACTCCTTGGGCTTGTAGTAGCGGCTCATCGGCAGGTGGTTCTCCGAAGGGCGCAGGTACTGGCCGATGGTCAGGATGTCCACGTCGTGGTCCCTTAGGTCCCGCATCGTCTGGTGGATCTCCTCCTCAACCTCCCCGAGCCCGACCATGAACCCGCTCTTGGTCAACCCGTCGGGGTTCAGCTCCTTGGCGTACCGGAGCACCTCGAGCGACCTCCCGAACTTCGCCTGCGGCCTGACGGCCGGGTAGAGGCGCGGGACCGTCTCGATGTTGTGGTTGAAGGTGTCAGGGGCGGCGTCGATGACCGTCCGGATCGCGTCGCGGTTCCCCTTGAAGTCCGGGGTTAGCACCTCGACGGCGCAGCCGGGGACCTGCTCCCTTATCTCCCGGATCACGGCCGCGAAGATCGAGGCTCCGCCGTCCGAAAGCTCGTCGCGGTTGACGCTGGTGATGACGGCGTGCTCGAGGCCCATCTTCTTCGCGGCGTCGGCGACGCGGTGGGGCTCGTCGAGGTCGAGCTCGGTCGGCTTGCCCGTGAGGACGGCGCAGAAGCCGCAGCTCCTCGTGCAGACGTTGCCCAAGATCATGAACGTCGCCGTCCTGTTGTTCCAGCACTCCCCGATGTTCGGGCAGCGGGCCTCCTCGCAGACCGTGTGCAGGTTCAGCCCGCGCATGGTCTCCTTTATGTCCCTGTAGACCTCGCCGTCGGGCACCTTCGCCTTGAGCCAGTCCGGGCGTCCGTGCAGCCCCGGGGCGCCCCTCACCTGCTGCCTGAAGGGCAGGTACTCCACGGGCGTGCCGTCCGGCGGCGGGGCGACGGGCCTGTCTTCCCAGCGGTGGCGCACCTCGAAGGTCTTCGTGCCGTTCTCAAGGACCTTGACGTTGATCTGTCTGCGGGCCACGGTTCTCCTCTTCGACGTATAGGAAACGACATTTTATCCCAATAGGCCCCCGGTGCCGTGGAAAGGGACCCGACGCCTGGGAGCACGAGGTTCTAGCCCCCGGGTGGTCGGCGCCCGCCGGTGGCGTGCGAGCCTGAGGCCGGCCTACTCCACAAAGAGCCTCAGGGTTGGGTCCAGGTAGGCGGCGAGGATGGGCCTCGACGTCTCGATCACGTCCAGTCCCTGAAGCTCCTCCCGCCGGAAGAACCGCAGCTCCTCGGACTCGTCGCTGCGCTCCAACGTTCCGAAGTCCTCGACCTGCGCCCTGAACACGAACGTCATCAGCCGCACCACGTTGCCATCGGGGTACCGGACGACCCGTGAGGGCCCGGGGAACACGGCGAACAGCTCTTCGCCCCCGTAACCACCAGCCCCGTCTCCTCCAGCGTCTCGCGCCGCAGCGCCTCCTCCAGCGACTCCTCGACCTCTACCGATCCACCGACGAACCCCCACCGCCCGCAGTCGCTCCGCCGCTCCATGAGCAACCTACCGCCGCGTTCGATCAGGGCCAGAACCCCTACCCCGATCGGCCGGTTCGGCCGCGGGGCGTCCGGGTCCCCGTAGAAAAACTCCGCGGTCACGTCAAAGAAGAGGGGCCGCGCGTGGCGGCCCCTGCTGACGGCTGATAGCCCAAGGCTAAAAATGAATCGGGTGTCCCTCCGCGGCCATCGCGGCCTCGCCGACCACCTCCGAGAGGCTCGGGTGGGGGTGGATCGTCATGCTGATCTCCTCCGGCGTGCCCTCGACGAGCTTGGCGAAGACGCCCTCGGTTATGAGGTCGGTCACCTTGGGTCCTATGGCGTGCATGCCGAGGATCATGTCCGTCTCGGCGTCTGTGACTATCTTGAAGAAGCCGTTGGGCTCGCCCTCGATGAGCGCCTTGCCGATGGCCTGGAAGGGGAACTTGGCCTCCTTGGCCTCGTAGCCCTCCTCCTCGGCCTGCGCCTTGGTGAGGCCGAAGGACGCTATCTCGGGGCGGCAGTAAGTCACCCGCGGGACGAGGCTCCGGTCCATCGGCATCGGGTCCTTGCCGGCCATGTGCTCGGCGGCGATGATGCCCTCGTGCCCGGCCTCGTGCGCGAGCCAGTAGCCGCCCACGACGTCGCCCGCAGCGTAGATGCCCTCGGCCGCCGTCTGGCCGTAGCCGTCGACCTGGATGATCCCGCGCTCGTTCACCTCCACGTCGGTGACGTCGAGGTTCAGGTCCTCGGTGACGGTCTTCCGACCGACCGCGACGAGCAGCGCTTCCGCTTCGAGCGTGTCGCCGCCTTCCGCGTCGCCGGTCGGCGGGTCCTCGCCGCCGTAGGAGCCGCCCTCGCCCTCGGTCTCCTCCTTCTCGCCGGCGTCGGCGGAGGCTATCTTGATCTTGACGCCGGAGTCGGTCTTCTCGAGGCTCTCGGGGTCGGCCTTGGTGCCCGTCATGACGTTGATGCCGCGCTCCTCGAAGTCCTTCCTCAGGGCCTCGGAGATCTCCGGGTCCTCCAGCGGCACGAGGCGGTCGAGGATCTCGACGATGGTCACGTCGGTGCCGAAGTCCTTGTACATGCTCGCGAACTCGACCCCGACGGCGCCGGAGCCCAGGATGATCACGCTCTTCGGGTACCACTCGTCGTTGGTAACGATGTCGTCGCTGGAGATAACCTTCTCACCGTCGAACTCGAGGCCCGGCAGCGTGTTTACCGCAGAGCCCGTCGAGATAAGGACCTTCTCTGCCTCGAGTTCCTCGGAACCCTCGCCGTTCTCCACCTTGATCTTCTTCGGCTCGACAAAGGAGCCGACGCCGTTGTAGACGGTCACCTTGTTCTTCTTCATCAGGCCCTGCACGCCCCTGCGCAGCTGCGTGACGACCTGCTCTCGCCTCTTGGCGGCCTGCGGGTAGTCGAACTCGACCTCGCCCATCTTCACGCCGAACTCTTCGCCGTTCTTCGCGTCGTGGAGCAGGTGCGCCGTGTGGAGCAGGGCCTTGGTCGGGATGCAGCCGACGTTCAGGCACGTACCCCCGAGGTGACCGCCCTCCCTCTTCTCGATGAGCGCGACCTTCATCCCGAGCTGGCTGGCCCGGATCGCCGGGATGTACCCCGCGTTCCCGCCGCCGATTATTACGAGATCAAACTTTTCCGCCACCAGTGTTCTCCTTTCGTCGTGGGTTCTAGGTTCTAGGCTTTGAGGTTCCGGGTTGGGGGTGTTGTGTACCTGTTCCGTCCCTTCGACAAACGCGCCGGATGGGCCCATCGTGTGGGCCGCAAGCTGCGTCCGAACCTGCGCCAAACACAGAATCCCTCCCCAGAGCCTTAAACCTCAAAGCCTAAAGCCTTCACCCCAATTCTAACTGGCCCTCTTCCCCCGGGCCATCTTCGGGCTGGCAGGCGGGGCACAGGAACGTCGCCCTCCCCCCTACCTTCTCCCTGACGACCTTCCCGCCGCAGCCGCCGGGGCACGGTTTTCCAGCCTGCACGAAGACCTTGAGGTGCTCCTGGTGGTGACCCTTGCGTCCGAGCACGTCCCTGTAGAGGCTGAAGGTGGTGCCCCTGTGCTCTATGCCGGCCGCGAGGTTCTCCTCAACGGCGGCCTGCAGCCTGGTCCACTCCCCCTCCGTCAGCGTGCTGGCCTTGCGCGTGGGGTGTATGCGGGCGTCGAAGAGGGCCTCGTCGACGTAGATGTTCCCGACGCCGGAGACGACCTTCTGGTCGAGGAGGAGGCCCTTGATCCTGGCCCTCCGCCCGCCCAGCTTCTCCCGCAGGTAGCCAGGATAGAATCCTCTTTCCAGAGGCTCCGGCCCGAGGTCCGCGAACCGCTCCTCAAGCCCCTCCGCGTCCACGAGCCGCCCCCGGGTGAAGCCCGTCTCGTCCCGCACGAACAGGCCCCTCTCCCCGTCCAGGCGCAGCACGAGCATGAGGGCCGTCGTCGGCTCCTCTACCGGGGGGACGAGCAGGAGCTGGCCCCCGATCTTGAGCTGCAACACGAGCGCGTCTCCGGAGTCGAGGTCGATGACCAGGTGCTTTGCCCGCCGCCGCGCCCCGCTTACCTCCGTGCCCTTCAGCCTCTGCACGAACTCCTCCGCCGAGGGCTCCTCCACGAGGGCGGGGTTCAGGATCTCCGCGTCTTCCACCTTCGACCCCAAGACGAGCTCTCGAAGGTCTTCTTTTATCGTCTCGACTTCGGGCAGTTCCGGCACGCGCTAGTTATACCCCCGCGCGGCCTTCGGAACCCGCGCGCCCGTCACGGCCTGCGGGCGACGAACGCGGCGTGGTTCTCGTCGAGGGGGTGATCGCCGTACGCGTCCATGGTCTTGACCTCGAAACCCACCCGGCCGAGCCTGTCTTCGACCTCTTCCGGATCGTACAACCGTACCCGGTGCAACTCGCCGTCCCGCCGGTAGTGTTCGCCAACCTTCCTGAAGCTGACGATGCGGCGCGTCAACGTTCCTCGCTCCGGGTCTTCCGTTTTCTCGTTGAGGACCGCCCAGTCCGGTCCTTCGGAGAAGCCCTTCGTCCTGCCCCCGGGGACCTGCCCCGGGCCCAGCACGTCGAAGACGAAGACGCCTCCCGGTCTCAACGCCTCGTAGACGCGCCGGAAGACCCGGTCCAACCCGCGATCCTCGTTCTCCGGGTCGAACAGGTAGTTCAGGACCTCGCTCACCGCCGTGACGGCGTCGCACGGGGGTATCTCCGCCTCGAAGAGGGACCCCACCCGAAACTCGGCCCCCGGCGCCTTCTGGCGCGCGATCTCGACCATGGCACCGGAGATGTCGATCCCGAGCACCCGGTACCCGGCCCGCAAGAGCTCCCTGGCCCACAGCCCGCTCCCGCAACCAAGGTCCACCACCAGGCCACCCGGTACCCCGTTCTCCCGCAACAACTCCAGGATGCCGGGCGCGGACCGGAGGGCAAAATCGGCGTGGCCGACGTCGTGGATGTAGGCGAGGTCCTCCCGGTACCAGTCGGCCACGCCGGCGCCCCGCGGGTCCCCTCTAGCCGCCGATCCGGGCGGAGACCGCGGCCAGCGGGGCGGGCTCCTCGTAGACGGCCCGGTACAGGCCGTCGAGCATCACGGAGCGGGCATCGAGGGAGCGCATGGCCCCCTCGCGGACCCTGTCCTGCCCCTCCTCGTCCCGCGTGTACGGGGCTATGGCGTCCATCATGATGCGGGCGTGGGTAACGTCCATCGTGACGTGGCTGGTGAAGATCTCGAGCGCCTCCTCCGGCAGCCCCGTCGCCTTCTTCAGCCCCTCGGCGAGCCTCACGTAGATCGGGGGCACCGGCCACTCGCTCGCGGGCCCGAGGGCCCCGAGCCCGAGCCGGAAATCCGGATGCCCGGACAACTCCCTGTGCGCCGTTATGTACAGCCGGATCTCCGGCAGCGTTGCCGGACCCTCCCACTCCTCCCGCGAGATCCCGAGCGCCCCGAGAAAGCGCCGGTAGAGCGCCGGGTGCGTCTCGTCGGGGTTAAGATGCCCGTACTCGTCGAACAAAACCTCCGCGAGCGCGAGCTGCAACGCCTCGTCGTGACCGCAGTTGGAGATGAGCGCCGCCAAATACAACCGGCTAACCCTCACGTGCCGGTAGTACTGGACCGCGAACGTCCGAACCCCCTCCACCCCCACGTCCCCATCCCCGAACCTCTCCAGAAAGGGATGCGTCAACGCCGGATGCCCTATGACCTCGCGCTTCAAACGGTTGAGAAACTCTTCGGGGTTCATCTCGCACTCCATCCGTCGCAGGTCCCCCAGTTTAACGCAACGGAGCACGCCGGCTTCGCCGGCTCTCAGCGCGCTGCGCCCTTCGGGCTCCGCTCTCGGCGCGCTTCGGCCTGCTCCGCAGGCCTCGCTCTCAGCCGTCAGCTTCTTGGCGCGCGGGACCCAACCCGGCCGCGCGCCGCGCAACGGTCCGGCTGTCGCACGGCGCAACGCACCTGGACGACTTGCTGATAGCTGACGGCTGAGAGGCGCGAAGCGCCGTGCCGAAAGCCTGCGAAGCCGGCGTGCCAAAATCACCACAAAGTGGTGTTTTCACTAGCTTCAGTGAGGTATAATTGCCGCATGACAAACACGAACAACAATGCGCGTCAGGAATGGTTGAGCGTCCCGCGGCGGCGGGAGGAGGAGCGGTTGGACCCGCACGTCTACAAGCGCGGGGTCAACGGGTTGACGGTCGAGGAGGCGGTGCGGCGGGCGGCGCCGCGGGTCGTGGCGATCCTGGAGCGGAGCGGGGAGCGGTACTCGGCGTTCGAGAAGGAGTTGGTGCGGCAGACGGTGAGGGCCTGCCTGGTCTCGCAGGTCAGCCGGGCGAACCTGTACAGGATCGCGGGCATCCTGGTCGCCGACAGGCGGGACGAGGGGGCGCATCTCGGGCGGTCGCTCGCGCTGGCCTACGTGGCGGCATTGCGGGACGCCTTCCTCGGGGAGTTGACCGTGGGGGAGCAGGTGCTGACGCCTTTCGGGACGGGGGAGGTCCGGTACGTCGCCGAGAGCGGGCAGGACGCGGCGGTCCGGCTCGACGGCGGGTCCAGGCAGGAGGTATGGCTGCCGGTCGCCAGGATCTCGCGCCCTGAGACCGAGGTGCGCCAGGCTTCGTAGCCCTTCGGCGTCTGCCTTTCCGGGTAGACTAAGGAGGACATGAGGCTACGGAGGAGCAGTTGATGGGACGGCCCAGGGCGCGGGTGATCTGCAACCCCTCTTCGGGCGGCGGTGCCTACGACCCGGAAGAGTTGCGCGCCGAGTTCGACGATTACGAGCTCGACTGGGTCGAGACAGAGGGGCCGGACGACGCCAGCGAGGCCGCCGGGGAGTGGCGCAAGGGCCTGCTCATAGTCGCGGGGGGGGACGGCACGATCAACGACGCCGTCAACGGCCTCGGAAAGGCCGGCTTCCCCGAGGGGGTCACGCTCGGCATCCTGCCCGCCGGGACCGGCAACGACCTGGCGGCGACCCTCGGCATCCCCGACGACCCCGACGAGGCCGAAGACGTCATACGTAGGGGGCGGGTACGGACGCTCGACGTGGCGCGGGTGCGCTCCAACGGCATCGGGGAGCGGTTCTTTATCAACGTGGCGACCGGAGGCTTAGGGGCGGAGATCTCCGACGCCAACGAGGGGGAGCTCAAGAAGCGGTGGGGGAAGCTCTCCTACCTGCGGGCTTCGTTGGAGGTGGCGAAAGACTTCGACGTCAAGGAGCTCGACCTCTACCTGGACGACGAGTTGCACAGGGTGCGGGCGGTCAACGTCGTCGTCGGCAACTGCCGGTTCGCGGGCGGCGGCTGGCTCGCAGCACCCAGGGCCAACCCCGAGGACGGCCTGCTCGACGTCGTCATCATAGAGAAGCTGGGGTTGGGGGACCTGCTGGAGCTCGCGCCGGCCTCCATGGCCAGGTCGGACTACCTGGACAAAGAGGGCGTGTTCAGCGCGCGGGCGAAGGAGATCCGGGTGGAGACCCAGCCGCCCGGCCTGGAGTTCACCGCCGACGGCGAGGTCGTAGGCGGCGAACCGGCCCGCTTCTCCGTCGTCCCCCAAGCTCTGAAGGTGATCGTCGGCCCGGACTACGTCCCGGAGCCAGAGGTCTAGGCGGTGGTGGAGGTCCTCCTCTTCGGGGCGGCGGCCGACCGGGCCGGCACGCGCAAGGTCCATCTGGACGTAGAGGAATCCACGACCCTGGCGGAGGTCTGGCCGCTGCTCGCCGAAAGGTATCCGGGGCTCTCCTCCATGCGCGACACGTTGGCCTTCGCCGTCAACGGCGAGTACGCGCGGATGGACGAAGCCGTGGGACCGGACGACGAGGTGGCCGTGCTCCCGCCCGTCTCCGGCGGTTAGGAGGGCCTTGTTCGCCGTCGTCGAGGAGAAGATAGACGTGGGGGCGATGATCGAGGGCGCCCGTAGGCCCGACTGCGGCGCGGTCTCGACCTTCGTCGGCACCACGCGGGTGGACGAGTCCGGCGGGAACACGGTCGAGTACCTTGAGTACGAGGCTTACCGGCCGATGGCCGACAGAAAGCTCGAAGAGATCGGGGCCGAGATAGGGGAACGCTGGGACGTGGGTTACGTCGCCATCGTGCACAGGATCGGGCGGGTCGACCCCGGCGAGGCGAGCGTCTCCATCGTGGTCGCCTCTCCCAGACGGGGCCCGGCCTTCGAGGCGAGCCGGTACGCGATAGAGCGGATAAAGGAGATAGTGCCGATCTGGAAGCGCGAGGTTTGGTCCGACGGCTACGTCTGGGTCGGCAGCCAGGTGGGGACGCGCCCCTAACCGGACCCCTAACCGGAAGCCCGAATGTCGGACGGGCCGCGCGCCGGAGGCGTGGAATTTTCGTCCGGTGTCCGCTTACGCAGGATAAATGCCCGGGTTAGAGTTGTTCGAAGCAGGCTGGCGCGGCATGTCTTTGCGGGGACGATGTGCAAGAAGGGACGGGCCCAGGCCCGAGAAGCTCAGGCTCCGCCGGTAGGCCACGGGCCTCTATCCGACCACGGAGGCGGAGATCCTCGCGTCCCACGGCCCGCAAAACCGCCGCGTCTCCAGCGAAGAGGGCCTTCGCCCGGCCCTGTGGGCCTGCGACGAGCTGGAGGGCCAGATCTCGGCCCCCGGCTCGGAGGACGGGACGGCGGGCGCCGTAGTAGTCTGGGCCACCTTTCCCGCCCGCCCGCGCGGGTATACTCACGGCGCATGGGCAAGAATCGCTCTCTATCTGAGATGGACTTCGGGGTGCGGGTCGCTGCGGTCGTCGGGCGCGGGGGACGACTCCTGCTCGTCCGCCACCAGAAGCCGGACCGCGACCCCTACTGGGTCCTGCCAGGCGGCAGGCTGGAGCCCGGGGAGACCATCCCCGAGTGCGCCGCGCGCGAGGTCGGGGAGGAGACGGGCCTGCGCGCCGCGTTCTCGGGCGTGCTCTACGTGGGCGAGTTCCTGCGTGAGGGCCGGCACACGGTGGACGTCACCGTCCGGATGATCCCAGACGACGACGCGGAGGCCAGCCTCGGGGCCGACCCCGAGGTGGCCCCGGACGCCGAGCCGACCTTGCGCGAGTTGCGCTGGGTCGGCGTCGAGGAGCTGCGCGGGATCGGGCTCCTGCCGGCCCCGCTGAAGGAGCGCCTCCTGAAGGACGCGCCCGCCGGCTGGACGGCCGACGAGGTCTACCTGGAGGGCGAAGACCGTTAACGACCCCCAGGGAACGCTGCTCTCCGTCGTCCTGACGAACACCGCCGTCGCGGCCCTCGTGGTCTGCCTGTTCTGGCTGGGGGTCGTCGTGGCCCGTTTTCTCGGACGCAAGGCGAGCTTCTCGCTGGCGCCCCTTGGCTTCAGGCGCCCCGGGGGGGGCCTGCTCGCGGGGGTTGGCCTCGGGCTCGCCGTCGGCCTCGGGGCCGTAGTGGTGAGCATCGTCGTCAACCCCATCAGCGTCTTCGTGCTCGACAGGTTGGGCTACTCGACCGAATCTACCGTGCAGCAACCGTTCATGCGCGGCCTCGTCGGCTGGGTGGAGGACAACCCGGCCGCCGCCATCCCGGCAATAATCCTGGTTGTCGTCATCATCGGACCGGCCGTCGAGGAGCTCGTGTTCCGCGGCGCCGTCTTTAACGGCCTCAACCGCCTCGGGGCCCTTGTCTCTTCCAGGACCGTCGGCCCGGGCAGGACCGCCGGCAGGGCGTCCTTCGTCCTCTCGGCCCTCGTTTCCTCCGTGTTCTTCGCCCTGCTGCATTTGGAGCCCGTCCTGCTGCCGGCCATCCTGATCCTGGCCATCGCCCTCTGCGCGCTCTTCCAGCGGACCGGCAGCCTCCTCCCCCCGTTCGTGGCCCACGCGACGTTCAACTCGTTTGCCACCTCGCTGATAATCCTGAACGGCCTCGGCGTCTTCGATTTGCCCGTCTAGCGCGCCGGCTTCGCCGGCTCTCATCTTGTCAGCCCGCTGTGCCCTTCGGGCTCCGCTCTCGGCTCGCTTCGGCCTGATTCGCAGGCCTCGCTCTCAGCCGTCGGCTTCTTGCCGCTGGGGGCTCGCCGAGGCGCGGGCGGGTTTGAAACCCGCCTCTACGGTGGTTGCCGCGCGGGCATACCGACGGTTCGGGTCGCCTTTGTGATGCGTCGAGCGACGCCGGCTGACCGCTGAGAGCCTCCCGCAGGGCGGCGGGCTGAAAGTCCCCGAAGGGGACGTGCTGAGAGGCGCGAAGCGCCGGGCCGACAAGCGGAGGCGCAGCCGGAGCGCGCGCTACCCGACGTACCGGGCCCGGGGGCGTATGAGCGTGTTGCTCGCGTACTGCTCTATAGCGTGGCCGATCCAGCCGACCGTGCGCCCCACGGCGAACAGGGCCACGGCCCCGCCGGCGGGCAGGCCCAGCGCGCGAGCGAGGGTCGCGAGCGCGAGGTCCACGGTGGGGCGCTCGCCGGTGAGCTTCTGGACCTCCTCGGCGACCGCGCCGGAGAGGCCCACGGCGGGACTCCCCGGCAGGGACCCGGCCGTGAGCCGGAGCAGGGCCGCGCCCCTGGGGTCGCCGTCGGGGTAGAGCGGGTGCCCGAAGCCCGGTATGCCGTCGCCCCGACGCAGACGCCCGGCTATGACCTTCCGCGCGTCGCCGGCCGCCGCGACCTCGTTTAGAAAGGCCTCCACGAGCTCCACCTGCCCCCCGTGCCTGGTTCCGCCCAGCGCCGCGAGGCCAGCCTGCACGACGGCGTAGGGGGTCGCCCCCGAAGACGCCACGCACCGGGCCGCGAAGGTCGAGACCGGCAGCTCGTGGTCGGCGCAGAGGACGAGCGCCGCGTCCAGCAACGCCGCCGCCCCCGGCTCCCCCGGGCACCAGCCCCGCCGAAGCGCCTCGGCCGTCCCTCCAGCCCCTCCCCCGCCGACGACGCCGGCCATGAGGCGCAAGATCCTGGCGCCCGTCCCGACGACGCCCGCGGGACGCAAATCGTAGCCAACCGGGTCCTCGGCGGAGGCAACCGGCAGCAGCGCCTGGAAAAGCTCGACGGGGGGTAACCCCTCCAGCGTTCGCAGCGTCCCCCGCACCCGTGGGGACGGCCCCTCCGTGCCGCCGGGGAAGATCTCCGTCGCCAGGCCCGTGCTCCCGGTCCAGATCAGGGCCGCTACCTCCTCGATGCAACACCCCGTCGCCAACCCCTCGACGTCGCGGCCCCTGTAGAACAGCCGCCCGCCGTCCACGAGCGTGATGCCAGACTCCAGCACCGGCGCCCCCCACCGCAACGCCCCCTCGGCCACCCCCTCGGGGTCCCTCCTCCTCTCCTTGCGCTCCTTGAGGGCCCGCACGTCCTCGGCCCTGTAGCGCCTGCTTCTCCTCTCCCCCTCCGCCGCCTCAGACCTCACCATCCCCCGGCTCACGTAGGAGTACAGCGTCGGCAAACTCACCCCCAACTCCGCCGCCGCCTCCCCCGCCGTCAGGTAGCGCCCGGACCCCAATAGTCCTCCTTTGGATCCACCAAAAGCACCCGCACACTACGATATATTGATTCATTTATCAATGTTGATTGACAGAGAGAGCCCGGATACGATGACGGTTGCGGGGGCCGAGAGGCTCCGGCGCGTCGGGCCTGTGTAAGATCGGAGGTAATGGGATGGGCGGCGGTTCGGGTAACACCTTCGTTGCGGGGTTGGAGGGCGTGGTCGCGGCGCGGACCCGCATCAGCGGCGTTGACGGCGAGGCCGGGGTCCTGACCCTGGCTGGTTTCCCGGTGGAGGAGTTGGCGGGCCGCGCGGCGTTTGAGGAGGTCGTCTACCTTCTCCGGCACGGTGATCTACCGGACGCGGGCGAGCTCGCGGCGTTCCGGACGGCGCTCGCCGGGCGGCGGGGGTTGCCGGCGGCCACCGTGGACCTCCTGCGGGCCGCCGCCGCGCGCGGGGTTTCGGGGATGGACGCGCTGCGGATGGCGGCGGACACGCTGAGTCTAGATGTCTCCGAGGACCCGGCGCTCGACCTCGTCGCCCGCTTCCCCGTGATCGTGGCGGCCTACCACCGGATGCTCCGGGGCGAGGAGCCCATCCCACCGGACCCCAGCCTGGGCCACGCCGCCAACTACCTGTACATGCTGCGGGGGGAGGAGCCGGGCGGGGGGTCGGCGCGGGCGCTCGAGACGTACCTCAACACCGTCTCGGACCACGGCATGAACGCCTCGACCTTCGCGGCGCGCGTGATCGTCGCCACCCGCTCCGACCTCGTCTCGGCCGTGGTCGGCGCCGTGGGCGCCCTCAAGGGCCCGCTGCACGGCGGGGCGCCGGGGCCCGCGCTCGACGTGGTCTTCGAGATCGGGTCGGCGGAGAACGCCGAACCCGTACTGCGCGAGAAACTCGGGCGCGGGGAGCGGCTGATGGGCTTCGGGCACAGGATCTACCGCGTCCGCGACCCCCGCGCCGACGTGCTGGCCGCGGCGGCCGAACGCCTCTACGCCGCCGACGCGGACAAAAACCTCTACGATCTCGCCCTGGAGGTGGAGGAGACGGCGCTCCGTCTCCTCGCCGAACGCAAACCCGGCCGCAACCTCCAGACCAACGTCGAATTCTACACGGCCCTGCTCCTGCACGGCCTCGGCCTCCCCACGGATCTCTTCACCCCGACCTTCGCCGTCGGCCGGGTGGCCGGCTGGACGGCCCACTGCCTCGAGCAGCAGGCAGAAAACCGTCTCATCCGCCCGCAGTCCGAGTACGTCGGGGCGTCGGACGGGGTCTGGGTCCCGCCGGAAGAGCGTTAGGGCGGCCTGCAGGGAGGCTCGTCATCTTAGCGGGCCGCTCTAGGCGGACACCATTAGTCCCATGCCGTGCGTGCTGCAGCACGTCGGCGTAGCCTCCGCCGAGGAGGCCACCTCGACGGAGCTGGTCCTGCTTCGCGGGGCCGGCGAAGTGGACCAACCGCCGACGAACGAGCCACGCCTCGCGCGGGCCGTCATGCGGTCCTACGGGTTAGAAGAGACGCCGGACGCGAGGGGACTGAGGACGATAGGCGAGAAGTGGCGCCCGTACCGGACGTGGGTGGCGATACATCTGCGGGCCATGCTGGAAGAAGAGACCGGGGAGCTCTCTCAAGTCGGCAGAGGTCGAAGAGAAAGAGCCGACAGCTAGAGCCTGAGGCCCAAAAAAACGGGCCCCCGGAGAGATCCGGGGGCCGTACCCATTTGAGCCTTGCGCAGGTATCCTTGTTTCTAGCACGTCCGCCTGAATGACCAGAGAGGCGGATTAGAGATAACCCAGGATCCCACATGGGATTTAGGTGGGGCTAGGTCAGAGCCACCTCTCCCAGAAGATACCCGCGGCTACTACTGCTCGATGCGTCTATCTGGATCACCTCCTCTCGCGTGCTTTCGACTAGCGGGGATTTTACTACCACCATAGACACGCGGCAAGAGATGTTTTTTAGATTTCGGGTTCAGCCGTCAGCTATAAACTTTTTCCCTGTACGGCTTTCGCCGCTCGACTTTCGAGCACGTAGTCCAGCCGGTCCTTGTCGCACCTTCGACCGTCGGCCTCCCGCGGCCCGAAAGCTGATACATGAGAGCGAGGCCGAAGGCCGATGCGGGCTGAGGGGCGCGAAGCGCCGGGCTGAAGGCTATTTGCCTTCGATCCGGAGTCGCAGCAGGTCGAGGGCCCGGTTGGCGCTCCGCTCCCGGATGGAGCCCCTCGAACGAGCCCAAGCCGTCAGGTCCAGCTTCTCGGCCACGGCGCCCTCCGCGTCGGCCACCCCGACGTAGACGAGCCCGACCGGCTTCTCCTCCGTGCCGCCGCCCGGCCCCGCAACACCCGTGACGGAGAGGCCGTAGTCCGCGCCCGAAACCTCGCGCGCGCCCTCGGCCATTGCCCGGGCGACGGGCTCGGAGACGGCGCCATGCTCCGAGAGCATCTCCTCGGGGACGCCGAGCAGGCGCCGTTTGGAGGCGTTGGAGTAGGTTACGAAGCCCTCCTCGAAGTACGCCGAGGAGCCGGCCACGTCCGTGAGGCGTTTGGAGATCAGGCCGCCCGTGCAGCTCTCGGCGAGGGCGACGGTGGCGCCGCGCTCCGAGAGCAGGCGCCCGACGGAGCTCTCCAGGGTCTCCCCGTCCTCGCCGAAGAAGTACTCGCCGAGGCGGTTGAGGATCTCCTTCTCGACGGGCTCTATCTTGCCGTGCGCCTCCTCCTCGGTGGCCGCCCGGGTGGTGATGCGCAGCCGGACCCGCCCCTGCCCGGCGAGCGGGGCGACCGTCGGGTCCGAGGCGTCAAGGAAGTCCTGGACCCTCTCGGCGAGCGCCGACTCGCCGATGCCGGCGAAGTGGAGCGTCTTCGAGACGATGGAGCCGTCGCTGCGCTCGCGTATGAGGGGCTCCAGCGTCTCCTCGAACATCCGCTTCATCTCAGACGGCACCCCGGGAAGGGTGGCGAAGAGAGTGCCCTCCCACTCAACGAGCGCCCCGGGGGCGGTCCCGAGCGGGTTCGGTATAAGCTCCGTCCCCTCGGGGAAGAGGGCTTGCTTGTAGTTCGACGGCGTGGGCTCGCGCCCGAACTTGGCGAACTTCTCGTCGATGTGCCTGCGGGCCTCCGGGTACTCGACCATCGGGCGACCGGTCAGCAGGCCGAGGCAGGCGTTCGTGAGGTCGTCTGAGGTCGGGCCGAGGCCGCCGGTCGTGACGACGAGGTCGGCCCTCGAGGCGGCGTCGCGCAGGGCGCCGATGATGCGGTCATTGTTGTCGCCGACCGTGGTGTGGCGGTACATGCTCACGCCGAGGGCTGCGAGCCTCTGGCTGATCCAGGCCGTGTTGGTGTCCACGAGGTCCCCGAGCAGCATCTCGGTCCCGATGGTTACTATCTCGGCGCTCTTTATGTCTCTCTGTCCGTTCTGCATCGGTTTATTCTACAATCCGCCGGATGGAAGAACGTGAGAAGCTCTACGCCACCGAGCCCGCCGGCGTCTTTGCCCGCGAACGCCTCTCGGCCAGACGCTACGGCCACACCTTGCGGGTCGCGAACACGGCCGAAGACCTCGCACGCATCCACGGCCTGGACCCCGGCCGCGCGCGCCTCGCCGCCCTCCTCCACGACGCCGCCCGCGAGATGTCCCCGGAGGAGTTCCTGGAGCGGGCCCGTGGCTGGGAGCTGCCCGTCGGGGAGCCGGAGCGGGAGAGCCCGAAGCTTCTGCACGGCCCGGTGGCCGCGGAGCTGGCGCGGCGGGAGCTCGGCGTGGGGGACGAGGAGGTCCTTGAGGCGGTCAGGGAGCACACCACGGGGCGTCCGGGGATGGGCCCGCTCTCGCTAGTGCTGTACGTGGCGGACAAGATAGAGCCGGCCCGCGACTACCCGAGCGTCGAGAATTTGCGCCGGCTGGCCAGGGAGGACCTGCGCGGGGCCGCCGCCGAGGCCCTGCGGCGGTCCATCGCCCACAACGAGGAGCGGGGCCGTCCCACGCACCCGGCGAGCACCGAGACGCTGGGGTGGCTAGAGGAGCCCGAGGAGGGCGCGTAGCGACGGGTTGAGCTGCAAGATGGCGTAGAGCGCCACCATCAGCGCCCCCAACGCGACCGCGACCTCGACGGCCCCCCCGGACTTTATGCCCCCCGGCAGCAACCGGAGCGGCCGCCCCATCGGCCAGAGCAGCGGCACGCCCCGGGTGTTCAAGGCGTCGGCGAAGACGTGGGAGGCGTAGCCCGCGGCGAGGGCGAGCGTCAGGTTCGGGTAGGCCCCCAGGAAGAGGTAGACGGGCAGGGCGAAGAGCAGCGCGCCAAGGATCGAGTGCGTCAGCGTCCGGTGGCCCACCGTCCGCACGAGCACGAACGAGGTGGTCCGCAACGCCCAGCTCACCGGCCGGCTCAGGACGTTCAGGACCGGGTTCTTCGACCGGCTCAGGCCGTTGCCCAGGGTGCTGCGCGGGTTGTCCACGTCCGGCAGCCAGGCCGCCGCAACGGCGGCGGGGTAGACGTAGGCGGGCGGGTCGGCGCCCGTAACCAGGGCCGCGCCCGCCAGCGCCGCGACGCCGAAGACCGCGTGTGTCGTACCGTTCAGGCCGGGGCGCAGTCTAGCAAAACGGGGTGGCGTGCGGGGTGCGTCGGGTTACCGGGACCGCTCTATCTTCACCGTCTCGCAACCGTAGTAGACGGTGTCGAGGGTGTTCGGTCCTTTGGGGTCGGGGTCGGCGTAGACGAAGTCCTTGCCGTTCCCGCAGTAGATGGTGTCGCGCCTCCCGTCGGCCGCCATCAGGCGGTCGTCGCCGTTGCCGCCCCGGATCGTGTCCCGGCCGCCGCCGCCGTAGATCTCGTCGGGCCCGCCGCGGCCGGAGAGGCGGTCGTCGCCGCCCCGGCCCCGGATCTTGTCCCGTCCGTCGGTGCCCGAGATCTCGTCCGGCCCGGAGGTACCCCTGAAGGTCGCCGCCAGCGCCACCCCGCCGACCAGGAACACCCCGATCGCCATTACGATGCAAGCCAGCGCCAGTCTTCCCCTCATCTTCTCCTCCCAGGGATCGCCTACGAGCTCCTGCCAACGCAACGCATTGTAGGGCAGGCGCCCGGCGCGCGCATCATCAAAAGTCTGGACCGATCCGGGCCGAAAGCTAGGCCCCGGAGGCTCCGAAGCCCCCCTCCCCCCTGCCGTCCGTCCCGGCCTCGAGGAACTCGACCTCCTCGAAGGTAGCGCCCGCAACCCGGACGAGGACGAGCTGCGCGATCCTCATCCCCGGCTCCACCCTGAAGGCGTCCCCACGGTCGTGGTTGATGAGGGGGACCCGGATCTCCCCCCTGTACCCGGAATCTATGAGCCCGGGCGTGTTGACCAGGGAGACGCCGTGCTTTACCGCGAGCCCGCTCCTCGGCAACACGAGCCCCGCGTAACCCGCCGGTATCACCAGCGACACCCCGGTCCCGACGACCGACCGCCCGCCGGGCGGAAGCTCCGCCCCCTCGACCGAACGCAGGTCGTACCCGGCGTCCCCCGCGTGCGCCCTCTCCGGCGCGCTAGCCCCCGCCACGAGGCGGCGAAATGCGACGCGCAGGGGGAGATCCGAAGCCATCCCCGGCATGTTAGCACCGGAGGTTTCGGGCTACAGGCTTCAGGTCTCGGTTGGACGGTCCATACCTGAAGGCTGATACCTGAAACCTTTATCAAGCTGGTATTCTTTGACCATGAGCGAGAGCACGAGCGATACGAGAAGGCGCTACCTCGTCACCTCCGCATTGCCCTACGCCAACGGGCCCCTGCACGTCGGCCAGATCGTGGGCGCCTACCTCCCGGCGGACGCCTTCGTCCGGTACCTGAGGGCGCGCGGCGACGACGTGGTCTACGTCTGCGGCACCGACGAGCACGGCGTCCCCATCACCCTGACCGCCGAGCGGGAGGGAAAAGACCCCCAGGACGTCGTCGACTACTGGTGGGCGCACATGAAGGAGACCTTCGCCCGCTTCGGCATAAGCTTCGACAACTTCTCCCGCACCTCGACCGCGCTGCACGCGAAGAACACCCAGCTCTTCTACCGCAAGCTCAAGGAGGGCGGCTACATCTCCGAGGCCGAGTCCAAGCAGATGTACAGCCCGACGGAGGGCCGCTTCCTGCCGGACCGCTACGTCGAGGGCACCTGCCCGGTCTGCGGCTACAAGGAGGCCCGCGGCGACCAGTGCGACAACTGCGGTAGCTGGTACGAGGCCTACGAGCTTATAGAGCCCCACTCCAAGGTCACCGGAGGTCCCGCGGAGGTCCGCGAGACGACGCACCTCTACCTCGACCTGCCGAAGTTCTCCGACCGGTTGCGGGAGTACGTCGCCAGCCAGGAGCACTGGCGCACCTCCGTCAAGAACTTTATCCTCGGCATCATCGACGGCGGGCTGGAGAAGCGCCCCATAACCCGCGACATCCAGTGGGGCGTGCCGGTGCCCGAGCCGGGCTTCGAGGACAAGCGTTTCTACGTCTGGTTCGACGCCTGCATCGGCTACATCTCCTCGACGATGGAGTGGGCCGAGGGTGTGGGCGAGCCCGACCGCTGGCGCGAGTACTGGCAGGAGCCGGACACGAGGCTCATCCACTTTATAGGGAAGGACAACACCGTCTTCCACGCCCTTGTCTGGCCGGCCCTGCTCACGGGCACCGGCGAGGACGGCGAGGAGCCGTACGTTCTCCCCTACGACGTCCCGGCAAACGAGTTCATGAACCTCGAGGTCGTCGTGGACGGCGAGCGGCGGGCCGTCCAGATGTCCACGAGCCGCAACCTGGCGGTGTGGCTGCACGAGGCCCTGGACCGCTTCCCGGCCGACCCCTTGCGCTTCTACCTCGCCTCGAACCTGCCCGAGACCGGCGACGTGGCCTTCTCGTGGCGGGACTTCGGGAGCCGGGTGAACTCCGATCTCATCGGCAACCTCGGCAACTACATAAACCGCGTCCTCTCCTTCGCCGAGAAGTACGCGGAGGGCGAGATGACCCGGCCGGCGGAGCTCCCCGACGACGCCAGGACCGTCTTCGAAGACTTCAAGGAACTCGAGCGGCGCTACGAGGAGCGGATGCTCGCCCCGAAGCCGCGCGAGGCCCTCGGCGAGCTGCTCGCCATGGGAAAGCGGGCCAACCGCTTCTTCGACGCGTCGGCCCCTTGGAAGACCCGCAAGGACGACCCCGAGCGCGCCCGCGCGACCCTCTACGTCTGCTCCGTCCTTCTCGGCTCCATCGCCTACCACGCCGCCCCCTACGTCCCCGAGGCCATCGGGCGGCTGCAAGGTTTCTTCGACGGCCCGATAGCCCGCGTCTCCGATCTAAAAGAGCTGCCCGAAGCTTACCGGGTCTCCGGCGCGGAGCCGCTTTTCCAGAGGATCGAGGACGCGGACGTCTTTGCCGCCGAAGAGCGGCTCTCCCGCGCCGTGCGCGGGGAGTGAGTAACTCAGCAGTAGTCTAGCCGGCCCCCTCTTTGTGCGTCCCATCCGTGGACACCCTCGCGCCGAGGAGGGCTATGGCGATCCCGGCGAGCGCTATGGTCCAGAGCGCGGTCCGCAGGCCAAGTACCTCGGCGAGCCCGCCGACCAGCACGGGGCCGAGCAGGAACCCGCCGTAGCCCAAAGTGGTGACCACGGAGACGGCGGCCCCCGTGCCGCCCGGGGCCACGTCCCCGGCGACGGAGAAGGCTATGGGGGCGACGGAGGAGAGCGCGAGGCCCACGACCAAAAACCCCCCGACGACCAGCACGGGCTCGCGCGTGACGAGGGCGAGGGCCATGCCGGCGGCGGTTAGAAGGCCCGCGCACAACAGGGTGAGGCGGTTGCCGAAGATGCGCACCGCGCCCGCGGTCCCGAGCCTGCCCGCGGCCATGGCCGCGTAGAAGACGGCGACCCCCGAGCCGCCGAGAAGGGCGGGCAGGCCCAGAGTATCGCGCAGGTAGATGCCGGACCAGTGCTCCATCTCCCCCTCCGAGCCGAGCCCGAGGGTCGCGATCCCCCCGACCAGCAGCAGCGGCAGGTGCCGGTAGAGCGCGTAATGGGCCCACCTGTTGCCCCCTTCGGGGCCGCCCTGTTCTCCCGCCGGGAAACGGGTGTTCGCGAAGGCGAGGAGCAGCAGCCCGAGCGGGACGAGCAAGACGAGGTAGACGACCCGGTAGTCCGTGCCGGCCTGCACCAGCACGCCGGCGCCAACGGCCCCGACGGTGGCTCCGGCGGAGAAGGCCGCGTGGACGAGCGACATGAACCGCCGCCCGGTCGCCTGCTCAAGATCGACGGCGGCCGAGTTTATGCCCACGTCGTAGAGGCCCGAGGCCGAGTAGAGCACGACGAGCGTGACGAGCAGGGCGGCGTAGCCCCCGGAGAGGGCGAGGCCCGAGATCCCGAGCCCCAGCACGCCGCCGGTGAGAACCAGAAAGACCTTCCGCCCGAGCCTGTCGGCGGTCCAGCCCAGGCCCGCCATCGCCAGGATCGAGGCCGCCGCCCCGACGAAGAGCGCCGCCCCGAGCGGCCCGGGGGAGAGGTCCAGCGCGCGGCTCAGGTCCGTCAGCACGACGGCGAACACGCCCCAGAAGAGGCCGAAAAAACCGAAGGCCCCGAGCCCCACGGCCAGGAGCCCGCGGGCCGGGGGCGCGCCCGGGGGCGGGCTACTCGACCTCGTAGCCCTCCTCTCTCCAGGCGCTCAGGCCCCCCTCCATGTTCGCCACGTTCGTGTAGCCCATCTCCTTGAGGCTCTTCGCCGCCAGCGACCCGCGGCCCCCGAGGGCGCAGTGGACGACGATGCGGGCGTCCTTGTCCGGCAGCTCTTCGGCCGCCCTGTACTCCAGGAGCCCCCGCGGCAGGGGCTTGGCGCCCGGGACGTGGCCGGCCTCGAACTCGTCGGGCTCCCGCACGTCGACCACGGTAACGCTCTCGCCGGTACGGAGCGCCTCGTGCACCGCCCCGACGTCCGTCTGCTCCGTCTCGGCCTTTGCCTCCGAGACCAGGTCCTCGTAGCTCTTGGCCACCGCGTTCTCCTCCCTCTAGCGCCTTCTCCTACCGGGAACAGATGTTAGCAGCCGCCGGCGGCGGCTACGCCTTCCTGTTCTGCGTGGAGACGGTGACCGTGCCGTCGGGCAGGTCGCCGATCTCGTAGTCGCCGAAGAGGATGGGATCGGCGGTGCGCAGGCAGAGGAAGAGCCGGAGGGCGAGGCCCCGGATCTCGCTTTCGGCGTGCGCGTCGGCCCGCATCTCAACGATGTGCCTGAGGGCCCTGACGTTCCCCGTGAAGACCATCGGCGCCTCGGTCTCGTTGGGCAAGAGACTACGCGCCGTCTGCTGCACTTTTTTCCGCGCGTCGGTCTTCTGGTCCGCCGAGAGCATCGCGTGTCCCTCCCCCTGCCGCCCCAGCAGCCGCTCGGCCATCTCCTCGTACCCGGCGGCGGCCCGGTCCGCACGCTCCTCGAAGAGCCGGTGCAGCTCCTCGTCCTCCTGGTACTCGGGCCGCTCCACGAACCGCAGCACGGCTCCCGAGACGTAGCGCTGCGAGATCTGGGAGAAGGCCGCCCCGGCCCTGTGGCGCACCAGTTCGTGGGTGACGCTGCGGCTTATGCCGTAGAGCAGGAAGCTGAAGCTCGCGTGCTCGAGCACGGAGCCGTGCCCGGCGCCCGTCAGCCGCCCGAAGTACGAGGCGGCGTTCTCGTTGGTGGTGCGCCGCGGCCCGAACGAGGCGTAGCAGAGCTGGCCCGCCGTCTTGCACAGCTGGGATGAATCCGGGAGGTCCGTCGGGTCGTCGAGGTACTCCGGGAAGCGGAGGCCCGGGTCGAAACCCTCCAGAAAACCGCCGAGGCCGCCGACGTTGGTCTGCGGCCTGGCAAGGATGACGACGCCGGGGGCCTTGAGGTAGGCGGTCCCCGCGGCGGTGCGAAAGACCGGCGAGTGGATGGCGGGGAAGCCGTCCTCGACGACCCCGCCCATGCCTCTGAAAAGCTCTTCTGCGCGCGCCGCGCTGCGTTCGGTGGTCTCCAATGGGCTCCCTTCTGTTCCGACCTGGCGACAGGGTAGCCCATCGGCGCCTTATTAGCACTTCAGCTGGTGAGCATTTCAGCCCGTCAGCTCTTGCTTTTGCTGACAGGCTGAGAGAGAGCGAGGCCCGGAGGGGCGACGCGCGCTGACGTGCTGACGAGCGGAGCCCGGAGGGCGCAGCGTGCTCGTCGGCGAAGCCGGAGTGCTACACGGCCTCGGAGAGGGCGCGGCGCAAAGTACCGGCGTAGCGGCCGGTGCGGATCGTGCGAAGGGCCTTCATCTCCACCTGGCGGGCCCGCTCCTGGCTTATGCCGAGGGCCTCTGAGACCTCGCGCAGGGTGCGGGTCTGGCTGCCGTCGAGGCCGTGGCGCATCTGTATCACCTTCGCCTCGCGCTCGGGCAGGGACCTTACCGCCTCGACGAGCGTCATCTCCCACTGTCCGACCTCGACGCGGGCGTAGTCCTCGCCGCTCCGCTCGTCGGGGAGAAGCTCGCCCATCTCCGAGCCGTCATCCGAGCCCATCTTGGCGTGGATGGAGGAGATCGGCTGGCCGACCTCGCGCAGGCGGCGGGCCTCCTGGGGCTTGACGTCGAGCCTGTCGGCGAGCTCCTCCTCGGTGGCGTCGCGGCCGAGCTCCAGGCTCAAAGAGTTCTCCGCGCGGCGCAGGCGGTAGAGCGCGTCGACGACGTGGGCGGGGAGGCGGACCGTGCGGGCGCTGTCGGCGACGGCGCGGGTGACGGCCTGGCGGATCCACCACGTCGCGTACGTCGAGAAGCGGTTGCCCATCTCGGGGTCAAACTTCTCGACGGCCCGGATCAGGCCGGCGTTCCCCTCCTGGATCAGGTCCTCGAAGAGCACGCCGCGACCCCGGTACTTCTTGGCGATCGAGATGACGAGCCGCAGGTTGCACTCGATGAGCCGCCGCCGCGCCGTCCTGTCGCCCTCGCGCGCGCGACGGCTAAGCTCCTTCTCCTCCTGCGCGTCCAGGAGCTTGCCGTCCCGGATCCTGCCGAGGTACTGCGTGAGAACGTCCTGCGCCATCCCATTCATCCCTCTTCCCCTCTCATCTGATAGGCCTACGCCGCCGGGTAGGAGCCGCCGGCCCGCGGCCCTGCGTGCGTCACGAAGCGGTCGAGGACGCGGTCGTCGAGGCTCGACGTGATCCGCCAGCTCCGCCCGCACGCGCACTCGAACCCGAGCCGCCGCCGCTCGCCGGGCTCGGCAAGCGCCGACTCCTTGAAGGCGCGCAGGCAGCACGTCGGCAACGCCTGGACGTAGATCTCCCCCTCCACCTCCCCGGCCGGCGCGAGCGTCGTGTCCGGCCTGAGGGCGCTCTTCTTCCTCACGTCACTCCCTTCCGCTTGCGGGCCAGCAACGGCGACCTGCCGAAGACCCCGACGAGACGCGCGGCGTCCAGCCCGAGCTCGCGCCAGAAGGCCGCCATCCGTCCGGGTTCGCCCCGCGTCCCGCCCGGACGTCGCAGCGCCCGGATCTCCCGTCCCACCTCTTCGCGGTGCTGCTTCCACAGCCACGGGTCCTCCCCCATACCGTGCAACGCCGGTCCTCCCCATCCCCGTCGTCATGGCCCTCCTACGCCGCGCCTCTGTGCTCGTCCTGCCCCCGCGTGAAGGCGTCGTGCTCGGGCTCCACGGGCAGAGGCTCGCGCCACATCGCCCCGCAGCCCGGGCACTCGAACGAGCCATCGACGGCCCGCGCGGTGCGGGCGCAGCAGGCGGGGAGGTCGGCCTCGTAGACGACCTCCTCGCCCAAAGACGCGATCCAGGCGGAGCCTCGCACTAAGCGGCCCTCCCGGAGAGGCGGCCGATCCACTCGCTCGCCTCCTCGCGCGTGAGCTCGCCGATGGGCTTGCCGACCATCTCCTCGAACCTCGTGATGCCGTCCTCGACCACGTCGGAGACGAGGGCCTCAAGGTAGTTGAGCTGCTTCCTGGTCGCCGGCAACCCGCCCCTGTTCTCCTCCACGGCCGCCGCCTGCCGCCCGTTACCGGACGCCTGCTGCCGGGAGGACTCCTGCTCCTCGTAGCCCTGGGACCTCTCCTCCGCGCCATCGTCGCCGGCGAGCTCCTCGAAGGCGGTGACGCCGACGTTGATCGCGTCCCTAAGGGCGCGGGCCTTGGCCCTTGTTTCGGCCATCCGGATCAGGTGCGGCGCTATCATGCGGCCCACGTTCTGCGGACCGGCGTCGCCGATACCGGAGAACTTGCCCTCCTCCATCCTGACCACCGCCCGGACTATCGCAACGTCGCCGTTCTCGGCGGCGGGAACCTGCAAGAGCTCGGTCTCTATGCTCCTGAGTCCCCGGCTGTGCGCCTCCTCCAAGAGGCCCGCGTACAGGACGAAACGCTTGCCCTGTCGCTCGATCATGTACTCCTCACGCACGGCTAAACCTCCTCCGGTGCCGTTCACCGTCGTTATCTTCACTGAATCTAGTGAGACTGAAAGCAAAAAGAAGCATCAGGCGATCCTCTCGTAGGCGTACTGGCGACCGCCGGGGGCGGCGGTCTCGGTCCTGCGGTGGATCAGGCCGAGCTTCGCGAGCCTGGTCGCCCGGTTGTTGCAGGCGGTGTTGTTGAGCCCGAGCTTGGCGGCGAGCGCCGTGTTCGTGATCGAACCGGCATCGTAGATCGCCTGCAGGGTATCGACGAGGTGATCCGGCACCTTGCCGACGATGGCAGGCTCGGCGCCCATCTCGTCTACCCGGATCATGGCGAGCGACCGCTGCATGAGCGACGCCTCCACGTTCTCCAGGAGATCCCGGTCCTCCTCGACGAGCACGAGATGCCGCTCCCCGTACTCCCCACTCGCCACCCTGGACGCCAGTATCCCCAAAGCCTCGTCGGCGAACGAGTAGTCCATGAGCTCGACCCCTCGAGTGTCCACGTACAGGGTCCCGCCCTTGGGGAGATCCATCAGAGCCTCCTCGAGCGCCGCCCGAACCGCGCGCCCCGTCCGGCGCGTGACCATCAGCTTGCCACCGAAGTCGCCGCCGGCAACCTCGAAGGTGGCCTGCGCCCGCTCCTCAGGCGCCAATTCCGTCCTCACTGTCGTCAGTGAAATCATATGAGAGGATTGTACCGGCCAATGGCTGGTACGTCAACGTCGTTTTGGCCATTTCAGGCATCGGTTTTCGGGTCCTTTTCGGCGGCCGTACGCGGCAGGGAGACGCGGACAAAGGTGCCGGGGAATTGGGGGACGTTGCGGGAGTTCTTGCGGCTCTCGTAGACGGTAACGCGTCCGGTGCCCGAGCGTAAAGAGAGGGAGCCTCCGGAGCGGGCGGCGATGCCGGCGACGAGGGCGAGGCCGCCGCCGCGGCCGAGCTCGCCGGTCCCAGAGACGCCCATCTCGAGCGCGTGGCGCAGGGCCTCGTTGTCCGTGGCGGTCTCTTCGGCGTACTTGGGGTTGCGCGAGAGGGTCTCGCGCACGCCGACGCCCCCGTCGGCGATGGCGATGAGGACCTCCTCGCCGCGGCGCCGGGAGCCGCTGACGATGTGGTGGTAGGCCTGAACGGCCGCGTAGGCGCCGAAAGAGGAGACGCCGTGTTCGGCGGCGTTCGCGCAGACCTCGGAGAGCGTGGAGCAGATGGCTACCCGCTCGCGCAGGCGGTAGCCCTGGTTCTCCAGGATCTCGGAGATCCTGTGTATGATCCCCGGAATCTCCTCCTCGGTGTGGAAGTTGACGAGCTCTTGCAGCGTGCCGGGGTTGTGCCGCCGGCGCTCCCCCAGGGCCTCGACGTCCGCGTTCGTCCTGATACGGTCCCCGAAGATCCTGAAAAAGTTCATCCGCTCCAGGTAGGCCGGCACGTCGCGCCCCGGAAGCGTCAGGCTCACGTCATCGCAGCGCGCGCAGAGAAACTCCAGCAGCGCCGCCAGCCCGCACAGCCCGGCCGGCTCCACGAACTCCACCGTCCTGAGGTCCACGACGACCGGCTCCCCGGAGAGCCCGGTGGCGGCCGAGAACGCGGGGTCCAGGCTGCCCATCGTGAGCACCCCGCTCATCGCGCCCCGGCTGCTTACGTTCAACTCGAGCTGCGTCTTCATCGGTCTTATTGTAGCCGGTGAAGAAAACGGTATGGCGGCAAGCGGGGGTGTCCTAGCCCTCGCGGCGGCGGGTGTAGAAGAGCTCGGTGTAGCGGCGGTTGTCGTAGCGGCTCAGGAGGGTGCCGTCGCCGACCTGCTCGAAGCCGTTCTTCTCGAAGACGCGCTGCATGCGGTGGTTGTGGGAGAGGGTGGAGCCGCGGACGTTCTCGAGGCCCAAGGTGTCGAAGACGAACCCGACGAGGAGTTCGACCGCCTCGGTCGCGATGCCCCTGCCGCGCAGGTCGTTGGGTCCTATCTTGATCCCAAGCTCGCAGCCGCCCTTGCGGAAGTCGTAGAGGGTCGCCATGCCGATGGGTTCTCCGTCGGCCTCCATAATGAACGTCTTTACCGAGGGGTCCTCCCAGCGGGCCAGGTAGTCTCGGCGGGCGGCCGAGAAGGAGACCCGGATCGGGGAGCGCCCGTTCCATGCGGCGAGCTCGGGGTCGCGGTCCCAGGAGTAGGCGGCCTCCACGTCCGACTCGCGCGGCGGGCGGAGGACGACGGATTCCCCGCGCAGGACCTCGATCTCTTCGGCGTGTATGGCTACCCCTCTCTCGCGGAAAAACAATGTTACACCCACCGGGTGCCAGAAGCATCGTTCACCGCGCCACCCCGTCCGTTTTGGTTAGAATGTGCCTGTCCAGGCAACCAGGAGCGTCTGTGAGCGGAACGGTCGGGGAGTTCTTCGGAGGCTCCGGGAGGAGAATCCGGGACGTAATCTGGGGGGACATCCCCACGGACAGGTCCGTGAGAGCCCTGCTCGAGACCGAAGCGATGCGACGCCTCGGGAGCATGAGCCAGCTGGGCCTCACCTTCGCCGCTTTTCCGAGGGCCCGCCACACCCGCCTGGACCACGCCATCGGCACATACCACCTCGCGAGCCTCACCCTCAAGAGGATCGTGGACACCGGCGCCTACCTAGAGGACAGGGACGTGCAGGGCGCCCTGGCCGCGACGCTCCTCCTGAACGCGGGCCGCTACCCGTACTCGGGGGCTATAGAGGGGATAGCCCTCCCGGGGGCGCCGACCTTCAAGGAGCTGAGCCGGCGCTGGATCGAGCACACCGACGTCGCCAAGGTTCTGCGCAGCGACTGGGACCTCGAGCCCCACAATGTCTTCCGACTGGTCTCCCGCGGGGACACCCCCCCGCGCGGCCTCACCCCCACCGAGCACCTCCTGCGCGACATCCTCTTCGGGCCCCTGGACGTCGACGGCCTGGACTCCTTGGTACGGGACGGCCGGGGGGCGAGGGTCCCCTTCGGCCTCGTGGAGGCGCTGCCCCTGATCGAACACCTGAGGATCGTCGGCCAGGAGAACCGGGCGGTCCTGACCCTCGACGAGGAGGGCGCGGGCTCCCTGCAGTCCCTGGTCTTCTCCAGGTACCTCATCCACTCCAACGTCTACGGCCACCACGCGCTGCGCATCCCGGCGGTGATGTTCCTCCGGGCCGTCCAGGACGCCGTTCAGGAAGGCACCGTGACGTTCGACAGGCTCTCCGAGCAGGACGACGCCGGGGCCTTCGTGCTCCTGGAGGACTCCTCCGAGCCCGAGAGCTCCACGGCCGTCCTGATGAAACGCCTCGCCGAGCGCAAGCCCTACCACCTGGCCCTCCAGTTCGACGAGCGCCACCCCGGCTACGATCCCCTGATACGCCTGCGCGACGACGCCTCCTGGCGCCGCAGGGTCGAGGAGGCCTGGTCCCGCTACCTCACCCGCTACCGCAAGGGCACGGCCGGCCCCTTCGACATCCTCATAGACCTCCCCGGAAGCCGGTCCTTTCCCGTAGACCTGCGCCTGATCCGGCGCTCCCCCCTCCCCGGCGAACGCAACCCCGTCGGTTGGCAGAGCCTCTCGGGCATGTCCGGCGACGACTCCGCCCGCTTCCACGCCCCCCTCCGCCGCATCACCATCGCCACCGCAAACGAAGACCTCGCCACCTCCGTCAGACGCCACGCCGAAGAGCTCTTCACCATCGCAAGAGAGGTCGGCTGACCGGGTTGGCTAAGGGAGGAACCGCGCAAAGAAAAAGGGCCGGCGTTCACAGAAGGGTAAGCCCCTTTTCCGGCCCTTAGCGGCCCGTAGAAGGACCGCTAGGATGATACAAAGATTATAATCATGGCGCGGACGCCAGCGCAAGCCCCGTAAACAAAACTTAACGTTCGGCCCTCGCCATCGCGACCCACGATGCTATAATTCCGTCCCGCGGGCCGCTAGCTCAATTGGCAGAGCAAGAGACTCTTAATCTCTAGGTTCCAGGTTCGAGTCCTGGGCGGCTCACTCCGGATTCCTCGCTTATTCAGCGGGAATCCGCTTTTTGTTTCTAGGGCTCCCCCACTACTTGCTGCCGGGTTGACAGTCTATTCGACAGTTTATGAGCGGGGAGCACGCATTGAGCAGGAAGCGGAGACGAATCAAGGGCAGCGGGTCCGTATACACGCGCAAGGATGGCCGGGTCGTGGGCCAGTACGAGGTCAACGGCAAGACCCGCTACATATACGGCAAGGCCGAGACCGAGGTGGCGAACAGGGTAGCCGAAGCCATCAAGAATCGGGACTCGGGCATAGACTCCGAAAACATGACCGTGGGCGGCTACCTGGACCGCTGGCTCACCGCTATACGAGACACCATCCGTGTCGGCACTTGGAAACAGTACGAGATGATCGTCCGCCTCCATATTAAGCCTTCCCTGGGTAGTGCCAGGCTGGAGAAGTTAAACGCGTTGCAGGTGCAGTCATTCTACCGTGAGCGGCTGGACGCTGGACTGTCCTCCCGTCGCGTGCAGTACGTCCACGTGACCGTCCGCAAGGCTCTCAAGGATGCCGTGAAGTGGCGGCTAATCCCGTACAACGTGGCCGATGCCGTCACTCCACCACGCCCCGCCAAACCCGAGATCACGCCCCTAACAGCCGAGCAGGTCAAGGTGCTACTTGCTGCCGCCCGTGGGGGAAAATTAGAGGCCCTGTACGTCCTGGCGGTCACCACGGGAATGCGGATCGGGGAGATTTTCGGGCTCACGTGGTCGGATGTGGACCTGGAGGCGGGGATTCTGCGGGTGAGACGAACCGTGGCGGCTGATGGGACCGTGAACCCTCCCAAGACCGCCAGCAGCAGGCGCACGGTTAGGTTGTCTGGGCTGGCTATCCGTGCCCTCAGCAAGCATCCTCGGTCGGCTGAATGGGTTTTTGCGAGTACGGCGGGGACTCCTATTGGCGTGTGCAATTTCCACAAGAACTCGTGGCGTCCCCTGCTCACCCGTGCCGGTCTACCCCATCGGCGGGTACACGATCTGAGGCACACGGCGGCTACCCTGATGCTCTCTCGTGGCGTGCCGGTCAAGGTGGTATCAGAGATGTTGGGTCATGCGGACGTGAGCACCACCCTTTCAATCTACGCCCATGTGCTACCGGATATGCAGGGCGGGGCGGCGTCGGCTATGGACGATCTGTTCGGCTGACCGAAACCCAAGGTTTGCAGCATTTGCCTGGCTCCATTCTTGGGGTCGGGCTTTGCCGATTCTAATCCATTTGCACTAAAAATAGTATGTGTATAGCTACTATTTGTGCTATAATCTGAGCAAGCGTGGGAGGCTCCACCGCTCGGAGCAAACCATGAATAGTTACAAGTAGATACATCCGAATGTGTATGCGGATCGGAGGTGAGATATGCAGCTTAAAAGGTTGAGAGATGTACGCCGGGATAGGTCATTAAGCCAGGCGGAGTTAGGAGCCCGCATCGGAGTGAACCAACCCCGAATTTCGAGCATCGAGTGGGGCACGAACGTCAGTAGGGATACGGCGGAGAGATTAGCTGAGGCTCTGTTGTGCGACGTTTCAGACCTCGTGCGGGTAGAGGAACCGACGGTGACGTTCAAGGTCAGCGAGCTACCCGCCGAAGTGCTCGCGCTCTTAAGGAAGTAGACCAACGAGAAAACCGCCCCCATTAGGGCTGCAACCCTGGGAGCGGTTAAGGAGTGAATGTATGGATTCGATTGTAACACCGTCTATAGAGAACGATGCCAAAGATGCCGCGCACGGATACATAGCCCGTGGCTGGTTCCCGCTCCCCATCCCCCGTGGTGAGAAGGGCTGCAAACTCCCCGACTGGCAGGACTTGAGGATCAAGGCCGGTGAGGTTGAGGAGTTCTTCACCGAGGGATCAAACGTCGGTCTCCTGCTGGGGGACGCGAGCGGCGGCCTAACGGATATCGACCTCGATTGCCCGGAAGCCATCAACATAGGGTCCAAGTTGCTGCCGAGCACTTTGCGCAGCGGGCGCGGGCTCGGAGACGCGCACTACTGGTACGTCTCCCCGGTAGCGCGTCGATCAAATACAAGGACACGGACGGCGACGTGCTGGTAGAAATCCGTTCGGACAAGCATCAGACCGTGGTGTTTGGGATGCACCCCAGCGGCGGACGGTACGAATTTTCTAACCCCGATACCGACCCCCACAGCATAGAGGCCCACGAACTGAGAAGCCGCGTGGCCCGAGTTGCTGCCGCTGCCCTGATCGCTAGGCACCTCCCCGACAGTGGCAGGCACGATCTGGCACTCGCGTTGTCAGGGCTCATGTGCAGGAACCTGATGGACCGTGGCATGGACGGCACCGAGGCCCACGACTGGGTATACGGGGTGCTGGAAGCCGCGTGGCAGCAAGTGGATGCGCCGCACGAGGCGTTCAAGGACATCACCACCGGCATCCAGACCACCATAGAGAAGATCAAAGCCGACGAAGCCCACACCGGGGAGAAGGCGCTAAAGGACGAGTGGGAGCACGGCGCGGCCATCGTCCAGAGGCTAAAGGACTGGTTCGGGTGGGGAGACCTCACACCGGCAGAGCGGGAAGCGGCGGACCAGAGGCAGCGGGTAAAACGAGCCGAGAAAGCCATAGCCGATCCTAGAGTCTCCGAACTGGCCCACGCCCCCGATATCTTGGACCGCGTTTACAAGATCATGCGGGACGGCGGGCTCGTCGGGGAGGAACGTAATGCAAAACTGGGGACGCTCACCACCGTCACCATGCACACCGGACGACCACAAAGCCTCCTACTGAATGACAACTCCTCCACGGGAAAGTCCTACCTGCTCAAGCAGGTGATAAAGACGCTGCCCGAGTGGATGGTGTACGAGGTCCAGTCCGTCTCAAACCAGGGGCTCGCTTATCTCGGAGAAACTACCCTCAAGGGCAAGTTTTTCTGTCCCTACGAACTGGGCGGGCTGGGCAACAGGGAAAGTGACTCCTTGGAGCAGATAAAGGGGCTCATAACCGAGGGCAGCATCGTGCGGGACTCGGTTAAGGACCACGCCGCGCAAAAACTCCGGGTAGAGGGACCAACAGGCGTGCTCACCACCAGCACAAAGCTGTTCATGGATCACGAGTTGTCTACCCGCATGTTCAGAATATCCATGACCAATACCCCGGAGCACCGTCGTGCCGTCCTCAAGGCCCGAACCAAGCGCAACACCAACACGGCGGACTACACCCCGATAAAGGGACTCCACACCTACTTAGCGGGGCAGGGTAACCGCGTGGTCGTGCCCTTCGAGGACGAGCTAACCGACCGCGTTAACGTGGCCTCAGAGCGGATTTTGCGGGACCACGAGCGTCTGATGGACCTGATCGAAGCCCACGCCCTCTTGCACCAGGAGACCCGCGAGAGGGACCAGGACGGCTGTATCGTGGCAACCCTGGACGATTACGAGGCCGTGCACGCCCTGATCGCAGATATTGTGGGGGAAGCCTCTGAGGTCGCCGTCAGCGAGACCGTACGTGAGACCGTGGAGACCGTCGAAACCCTGATACGGGACGGCGAGGAGGTCACCCGCAACACGCTCGCGGACAGGCTGGGCATCGTCCCCACGTCGGCGGGTAGGAGGTTCGGCCCCGCCACGGCTCAAGGGTTCGTGCGGGAAGATCCAGACTACCCCAACCAGAAGCCCAAGCGGTACGTGCTGGGTAACGT
>DASYWA010000161.1:0-8746 GCA_035936475.1 Rubrobacter sp.
TGTCAGCCGAAATAGTGGCCCTGCTGGTCCTGCTCGGTGGGGTGGTTGGGGCGGTCGTGTTCACCCTCGTCATCGTCTTCGTGGTCGACCGTTCGGCCGCAAACTCACGCCCGCCGAACGGGGACGATGGCGCGCGAGAACAGGAGAATGAGAAACGCTAACAACAGAGGAGGCGTCGCGCGGCACCCGGACGAACAGCAGACCGCCGCGATAGTGGCATGCCGCCCCGGCTCACCGGCCGGGATTATCCCCGGGCCGATCTCGCTTGTGGTCGAGCTCGCGAACCTCCCCCGGCCGGTGGTGGCGGAGCATCGTTTAGGAAGGTGTTGCGGCTTTGGAGGCCCGACACCGTTGCCGGCCTTTACCTAATGGTGCGAGCCCTTGTTCGCTCGATAGAAGTTAGCAAGCCAGTGCGGGCTCGCACCGAGGTCGAACATCGCCTGCATAAAAACCCAGAGCAAGGTGGTTCTCAAGGGGCGCTTGAGCCACCGCCGCGGTGAGATCTCTATCGGGCCGGGCAGGTAGGCCGTCTCACCCGCCCTTTCCATCCTGCGGACGAATACGACATCCTCCAGGATGGGGATCTCCGGGACCCCGCCTACCCGCTCGTAGACCTCGCGCCTAACGAATATCCCCGAGTCTCCGTAATAGAGGCCCAAGGCGCGGAAGAAAGGCAACACCAGGAGCTCCAACGCCCGCCCGAGGGCGCCGCCACCCGGGTAGCGCGGTCGAAGGTTTCCGCCGACACACCCCGCCTGGAGGGCGCCTCTTATCTGGGACGCGACGTCGGGCGGGGGTATGGCGTCGGCGTGCAAGAACAGCAGCACGTCGCCCGAAGCCGCCTTCGCCCCGGCCCTAAGCTGGATGCCCCGCCCCGCTTCCGATCGTACGAGCCGGACCGGCGGCCAGACGAGTTCCGGGGTGCCATCCGTCGAGCCGCCGTCGGCCACCAAGATCTCCTCTATCCCCGGCGTTCTCTCTAGACGCTCGAGGAGAGGGCCTATGCACGAGGCCTCGTTTAGGGTGGGAATTACGACCGAGATCGGCATCTGGGCAAGCCGGTCGCGCGTTTGGAGTTCAAAGACCCTTCGCAGCTTCTTGTTCATCGATCATCCGCATTATAGACCGCGCCAAGGAGCCAACCTCGTGCGGGCGGAATTGGTTGGCAGGCAGGGGTTCTCGGAAACAGGCATAGCCTCGGTCCGCCACCGTAAGGGTCTAGAAGGTTCTCTTTGGCCTCCCGGCCCGATCAAAGCATCTTCTCACTCATATATGATGTGGCGGTATGGCAAAGGTAGGCCACGGCGAAAACGAGCGGATGCCCGGGATCCTGGGCATCCCTTTCCGCACTCTCCTCTCGCGGGAAGTGAACCGGTTCCTCAAGGTCTGGACGCAGACCCTGTTCGCGCCCCTTCTCACTTCGGCGCTCTACGTGGTCGTTTTCGGGTACGGCCTGGGGAGCCGCTTGCGGGAGGTCCAGGGCATCCCCTACCTGCAGTTCATCCTGCCCGGCCTGATCCTGCTCGCCGTCATCACGGCCTCCTACGGCAACACCTCTTCGAGCCTCTTCGACGCCAAACGCGAGCGCTACATAGACGACGTGCTCACGAGCCCCATGACGCCCTTGCAGATAGCCCTTGCCTACGTGCTTGGGGGCGTCCTGCGGGGGATGATCGTGGGAGTGGGCACCTTCGCCCTGGCGATCCCGCTGGCGGGCCTCCCTGCAGAGCGGCCCCTGTTGCTCCTGGCTGCGGGCGCGGCAACGAGCGTCGCCTTCGCCTCTTTGGGCGTGGTGGCCGGGGTGCTTGCGACCCGCATAGACCACATCTTCTTCCTCTCCACCATCGTCCTCCAGCCCCTGACCTTCCTCGGTGGGGTCTTCTACTCGGCCGAGATGTTGCCCACGCCCCTGCGCGTAGCGACCTACCTGGACCCCATCTTCTACGCTGTGGACGCCTTCCGGTTCGCGGCGGTGGGGGTCTCCGATACCCCGCCCTACCCGGCGCTGGCGGCGTTAGGGGTATTCTCCGTGCTGGCCTTCCTAGGCACGGTGGAGATCCTGCGCCGCGGCTGGAAGCTGAGGTACTAGGTGGACGCCCTCTACCTCCTGGCGCTGGCGGTCGGGCTGGGGCTCCTGGGCTTCGTCGAGCCCTGCTCCATAGGGGCCAACATGATCTTTTTGGGTCACCTTCGCGAGAAGGGCAAAGGCACGCGGCTGCGGGAGGCTGCGAAGTTCGCCCTGAGCCGCTCGACGGTCCTGGGGCTCTTCGGGCTCGGCATCTCCTTCCTGGGCAGCTCGGTGTTCGCGGCGCAGAAGGGCTTCTGGCTTCTGCTCGGGCTCCTCTACCTCGCCCTGGGCGTGGCCGTGCTAGCGAACGCCCGCTTCCGTTGGGGGCTATTCGGGCGCCTCTCCCTGGATCGACTGCTCCCCAAGCACGAGGACCGTTCTCTGGGGTTGGGGCTGCTGTTCGGCCTCAGCCTCCCGGCGTGTGCCTACCCGCTGATGCTCGCCCTCCTGGGCCCGGGCGCCGCGTCCGGGCCTCTCCTGGGCTTCTTGGCTCTGTTCGTCTTCGGGCTCGCCCTGTCGATACCCCTGGTCCCCCTGGCCTTCTCCGAGCGGGCGGCGAAGCTCTTCGGCCGCCTCGCCGGCCTCGGGGGTGCGACGCCCTACGTTATCGGGGTCGTGTTTCTGCTCCTCGCCGCATACGTCCTCTACACCGCCACGCCCTACTTCGACGTTAGCGGCGGCTGAGAGCACTTCCAGGAACGCCTATTCACCGGAGTGCGTGGAAGGGTTGTTCCGCGAACTTCGCCCCGAAGAGGTTTCTCGGAAGTTCGGCACGTACAGAAGAAGGGCCGGGGGGCTATAGAACCCCGGCCCTTAGCACCTTTATCCGCTAGCCGAACGGTTGCCGGAGAGCTTCCTGACGCCCCAGAAGATCAAGGCACCAACCGCAGCCAGTCCGATAACCCAGATCAAGAGCACTGCGAGCATGACGAAGAGCATCATGCCACCCATCATGCCGCCGTCCATCATAGAGCCCATGGCGCCCATGCACTGTTCCACCATGCCGTTCATATCCATCATCGTTGTCTCACCTCCTTGCTGCGAATAGGCGGGAGGAATGGGTTTGGCGCGCTCATACGGTCGCCTTGGTGCCCCGCTGGAGGAGCCACAGCACCGCCGGGTAGCCGGTCAGGAACCCCAGAACCAACCCCACCTGCATCAGGAACAGGAAGGTCACGTCGGTGAGGGGGGGCATGAAGAGCAGGAAGTGCATGATTAGCATCCAGCCGCCCATGCCGACGTCGAAGGCGAGGACCGTCACCAGGGCTATCAACAGGGCCACCCCGAGCCCTCTCCCCGCAGGCTGCCCGCGGGACGGCACGGTGGAGAAGAAGTACTCGAAGGCGAACAGGAGGGCGGTCGCGATCGCGGCGATGACCAGGATCATCACCCAGAGGGACTGCCCGGCTATGGTCAGGTCCGAGAGGACGACCAGCGGCACGCCTATGACGTGGCCTATGGCCGAGGCCGCGCCGCCGGGCATAACCCCGGTCGCTGCCGCAACGGGCAGGCTCTTCTCGGGGGCGGCGCCGTGCTCTCTCTGCCACTTCTCGCAGCGCGGGCGGCCCCAGCGGTGGTAGGCCGGGAGCGCGAGCGGCCCGAAGTAGAGGGCGGTTATGGGCCACACCACGTCCATGACGCCCGTGGGCTGGCGGTAGCCGCGCCCGTAGACGTCGTAGATGATGACGGCCGCGCACAAGAGTGCTAGGCCCACGTAGGCCCAGGAGACCGCCGTCAACCACCCGGGGATCGTGTTGTCCATGTTCATGTCCATATTGCGAAAGCTCCCTTCTCGAAGCTCGTTCTTGTGAGGATAACCCCTGGACTGGTCTTGCATACATAAGGGCCTGCTCCCCGGCCCTACCCTTTATAAGCCCGAGCCGGTTCGCCGACCGCTCGCGCTCACCCGTTTTGGACCTCCCAGCTCCCACCGCCGTCCTCGCTGCGGTACACGAGCGCTTCCGTTTCGTCGAGCACGCCCGCGTAGACGACCCGTTTGTCATCGGGGGCCACCGCCACGGTAGAGACGCCCTTGGGCAACCCCTCGTCCATCGGTCGCCAGCTCTCGCCGCCGTCGGTGCTCTTGGCGACCCCACCGCCCGCGGCGTAGAGGATGTTTGAGTCCTCGAGGCTCTGGGAAACCCACGTAGCCGTGCCACCCGGGATGGTCCCGACCTCGTCCCAACTCTTTCCGCCGTCTTCCGAGCGGTAGAAGTCGCCCTCCATACCAGCGACGTAGAGGGTCTCGGAGTCGCGGGGGTCCACCAGGATGGGCCCCATCGCGCCCACCTCGACGTTCACGGGCTCCCAGTTCCCTCCAGCCTCGGTGGTGCGGTAGAGGCCCGCGCCCATGATCGAAGCGTAGAGAGTGTCCGGATCCTGCGGATCTATGCCGAGGCCGTGAACGTCGGTGGCGGGCAGGCCCGAGTTGTCCTGGCTCCAGGTCTCGCCGCCGTCCTCCGAGTGGTAGAAACCGGGGTGGCCGCCGGCGTACATCTTCTTCGGGTCGGTCGGGTCGATGGCCCAACCCATGGGGTCCGCACCCTCGAGGTCGGGCACCTGCTCCCACGTCTTCCCGCCGTCTTCGCTTATGGCCGCGCCCTCGTGGCCGCCGACCATCACGCGGTCCGGGTTCTTGGGGTCGACCGCCATCGCGTGCAGGTCGCCGCCCACCACCGGCCGCTCGACGGCCGCGGACGACGGCCCGCCGGGTCCGCCAGCTATGAGGACGGACGCCGCCGCCAGCGCCGCGAGCGCGAGCACCGTCATCGCCCCCCACACCAGAAGCGGTGACCGCCCCGCATTCGCGTTCGTCTTGCTTGCCGTCTTGCTCACGATGTTCTCGCTCCTTCGTCCGTTCGGTTGCCGTATTTCTCCGCCGAAGGCCGGGAACCCTTCCGCTCCAAAGCCCCGATCTTCTCGTCCAGGGCGGCCTGCTGCGCCTTAAGCCGCGCGAGCCTCTGCTCAGCTGCGAGGTCGAGCTCGTACTCGTGGGGTGTGCCCTGGTCCCCGTGCATGAGCTTCATCATCAGCAGCATGGAGACCGGGCAGGCCGCGAGCAGCGCGTACGGAAGCACCGCCGTCACCAAACCGGGTGCGAGCGCGTAGATCCCAAACCCCGCGGCTGGCAGCACGGCAAACGCCATCCAGCCTAATCGGCTCCTCTCCTTCTTCATTCGTTTGCCTCCTCCGAGGTGGTCCAAGGGTGCTCATCGTCGGGGTGCGCCGACGGCCATCCGGAACACCGTCGCCTGGGCAGGGACGATTCTGGGTGAGCCCCGGACGCGGCGCGAGACGGCGCCGGCGCAGCAGGGCTAGGGACGGCCGTTTATCGGCTCAGGAAAGCTGCGGAGGGGGCGGATCCGGCGAAAGGAAGAACTGCGCGGGTCGCGAACGTTCGTCGGAGAGACGTCGTTGGCGCAGCGTCGCGAAGGCGAGCAGCGCGGGCAACGCCGACAGCACGGCGCCCACGCACACCGACGCCAGGCCGGACGGAGACGTCTGGGAAGAAGACTGCGTGGCGTACGGGCACTCTCCGGGGTCGCACATGCCCATGTCGCCCAGGTAGGGGTACAGCGCCACGACCGTGGCCACGAGCACCGCCAGCGCGAAGAAGTGTATGCGGCGCAAGCTCACGATGGGATTGTACCGCTTTCGTGTCATGGTATCGCCACCTAGATCGAAGCTCTATTCGTCCGAGCGCGTGGGGCTTCTTCTCCGAACTTCGGCTGTAGATGACTCTACAAAGTCCGTTTGCAGGATCGCGCATATACCCGGCTTCAAAGGCCCCGAATCGTCTCATTGGCCCCCGTCACATGGGCCCATGCACCTTGATGCACGATTGGATGGGTATGCAGGTTCTTGATGAATGGCGGAACGGCTGGGGTGCGAATAGTTCGTCGCCTCCGGTCCCCGCACGGGTCGATCGCCGAAGCCGGGTGGCCCTGGCGTTCGAGACCGACGGGGACGACGATCGCGGACGGTGTGATCCACCCCAAGCCATGCCCCCTGAGTGCCCCCCTGAGGGCGACCGTCGCCTTGCCTCTGGGGCGCCCAGGAAGCCCCTGGCGGCCTCCCAGGTGCAAGGAGCTCGTCGAGAAGAGCCTCGCCGAGGGAAGAAAGGACGGGGCGAGGAGGCCCGACGGCGGCTCGGCAACCTCCTTTGCGGGGCCAAGATGCGCCGTCGTCCTCCCCGGTCCTGCCTAGTTCGTGTTGGGCAGTTGCATTACGGAGACCCGGAAATGGTCGTTGCTGTCGAGGTGGGTGCAGAAGGTGTCGGGCGTCTCCGTGTTGCTGCCCCAGCATTTGCCGTGTTCGTACATGGTCCAGAGCCTGATCTCGTGCGGGCCGGGCGGCAGGCCTTCGACGACCATGAAGTCGTCCACGAGCGCCTTGTGGCTGTCCCGTTCGTTGGCGTAGCCGATCATCTTGCCTCTCACCTGCCCGTCGACCTTGACCTCGACGCCGATCTTGCCGGGCCCTATGGCGTGGGAGCTCGAGCGGAACGCGGAGCCGGAGGCCGAGATGACGAGCGTCCCGCCCCTGCTCGTGTAGGTGCCGCCGAACATGGCGTTCGGGAAGCTCGCGTCCACCACCTCGGCTGCGCGGAACGCACCCGCCGCGGCGAAATCGGTCGAGTCCTTGCCGTCCAGCTCGTCGGCCGAGAGGTTGGTCGCCGTGCCCGCCTCGGGGTTGACCCTGAGCGGCGCCTGGTCGGCCCCAACCTTGAGGCCGAGGGCCGGGCCCACCCCCTTGTTGAAGAGCGTGCTCACCTTCGTCGCGACGTTGCCCCTGCCGAGGACGAACGGCTTGCCGTCGGCGGCCAGGGCCGAGGAGACGATACCCAGCACCACCGCTAGGACCACCGCGAGCCCCACGCAGAACGCCGTGGCCCTGCCGACCATCGCTACCCCGTTGACCAACCTCTTCGCCATCAGCATCACCTTTCGTCCTACTTGCCGTGCCTACGATCACGATGATGCGCGAACGGGCGAACGTCACCCACCCACGCTACAGCCACACTTGGGGCTGTGGTAGAAGCGTGGGGGCGCGGTCCGGCGCGATGATGCACGAACGCGCGGAGGGTCGGGGGCTTCGGACCTCGACCCCGCGGTTAACCCCGGGGGCCCGAACCTCGCGTGCTAACGGCCTTGAGCACGGCTTCTCCAAGGCGGGGGAGGTAAGGTACCGAATACCTCACGCGATCGGTTCTGGGCCATCCTCGTGGCCGTGGCGGGCTAAGGGAAGGGTAGGCCCACTGAGCATTCGCCGCCGCGGCGGGGTGCTCGTCCCGGGCGCGCGATTCCGGTGTGGGCGAGATCGCCTGAGGCTCGAGCGTTACGTACCCGTGAAAGTACAAACCGCCCCGGGGTTAGGTTCCGCGCCGTGCCGACGCAGGGAACCCTCGAGCTGCGCCCGGCCTAGATCGATGGGCGCGAATCGGCTTCTTTATGCTACCCGGTAAGGGGGTTCTCGGAAGTTGGCTTACCCCCGGTCCGCTGACCATGATCGTGAAGACTGACGTCTGCCTCTAGCGTGTATCCGTACTCGACGAAGCTCGTCGAATAGCCGACAGAACATCGGCCAAGGAAAGGCGGCCACTTGGCAGATGCGGTGGCTCTCCCCGCCCTCGATGCTGCCCCACCTGAATGATCGTAGCAGTACCCATTACGCGCTTCTTTACTTAGGGGTCCTGCTGCACAATAGTCGAAGAGCAGGCTGGCCGCACCGAGGCAGCCAGTATCGAAAGCCCCAGGACCAAGAGCACCGATTCTCAGGGTGCATAGAGACGAGAGGGGGCCGGAGCCCCCGCCCGCATATCTGCGTTGCTTGCGTTACGGCCTGTCGCGGCCGGTCTTGGCGCCCCACAGGCCGCCGAGCGCCCCGCCGATAAACGGCACGAGCAGCGCTATGATGCCGGAGGCCGTCAGGATGGTGCCGAGGCCCTGCTGGGGGACCCGGTTCTGGAGGTTGCCGGGCACCTGCGGCAGCGCGATGCCGGAGAGCTGGTCGATGAGGCTTGCGCCCACGATGGCGCCGATGATCGCCAGCAGCAGTATCACGAGCAGCGAGAGCACCGGCACCAGGATGCCGTGCTTGAGGCCCGAACGGCTCGCCAGCCTGCCGGCGACGTAGCCGCCGATCAAGAAGGCCAAGAACAGGGTGACGAGGACGCCGATGAGGCCCACGATGCCGCCCTGCACGCCCATGGCCGCCAGGATGCCGCCCACTATCGCGCCGACGATGCCGCTCAGGATCAGGCCGGCGCCGAGTGCCGCGAGCCAGCCGAAGACGACGCTAGTCCAGCTGGTGCCGAGCTCGCTCTCCCTGCGATTCCGGTCCGCTTCGTGGTCCCGCCGCGCGTCCCCTACCCTGCGCGGGCCGGAGTCCGTGCGACCGGAGCGCGCCTCGTTCTCGTGCACGTTGGGCGCGTCCTGGTTTCCTCTCTGCCTATCGGTCATCTCTTGCCTCCTTGTCGGCGGAACCCGAAGGCCCCCGCGCATCGCTTCTCTGTCATGCGTGCCGGTCTTCGCATCCACGGGATTGTTGACCCTTTTGTGGATCTGGTGTCTCGGTGGTTCCTAGGATTACACTTCCCCGTAAAGACCCCGCACGCCGCGGTTAATTCTCCGTAAAGTTGGGGTTAACGGTCGAGGGTTTGCTTATGCCTTGCTCGCC
>DASYWA010000162.1:0-52552 GCA_035936475.1 Rubrobacter sp.
CCCCGGCGCGGCACTCACCCCGGGCGCCGCGGCCTCGCCGGTCCCCCCGCCGATCCTCCAGGAGACCGCGGCCTACCGGGTGGTCTTCCGGCGCGGTCTCTGAGGCCGCCGGCCAGAAGGGCGGCGACCATGCCGTCGCCCAGGGCCGCCGTGCGGCGGCGCAGGTCGAGGACGGTAGCGAGCTCCTCTTGCGTGAGGGCGTAGCCGTGCGCCGCGAGCGTGGCCTCCGGCTCCCTGCGCAGGCCCGATAAAAAGGCCCGGTCCGACGACGCGCGGGCGGCCAGGCTTCGCAGAACGTCTTCACGCATGAGGGCTCCTTCTGAGGTAGCGGGCGATCATTCGGCCCTGCGGGCGAAGATCAGGTGCGAGCTCTGCCCGGCCACGGGCTCGTAGTCGACGGTGCGGTAGCCGGCCTCCAGCAACCACCGCTCGTACTCTTCGGCGGTGTAGGTACCGCCGCGGGGCGTCAGGACCAGCATGTTGGCGGCGAAGAGCGCCGCGTCCTCGCCGAGGCCGCGCACGAACTCCCTGACGACGAGCAAGCCGCCAGGCACGAGCGAGCGGCGCATCCTCGCGAAGAGCGCCCGGTTCTCCTCGGGCCCGTACATGTGGGAGGTGTTCCCGAAGTACACGGCGTCGAAGGGGCCATCTGGTAGGCTCTCGTTCATGTCCCCCGCGGCGGTCTCTGTACCGGCCGCCTCCAGCGTGTCCTGCATGAGCTCTATGACCTCGGGCCGGTCGAAAACCGTTACACGCGCCCCGCCGGCCGCGAAGGCCTCGGCGTTGGTGCCGGGCCCGCCGCCCACGTCGAGGATCCTCGCCCCGTCCGGCAGCCGGGCGAGGACCGCCTCCGCGACCGCCCCAGCGCCGGGCCTCGCCCCGCTGCGCATCGCCGCGATAAACGTCTCCGTCCCCCCGAAGTTCGGCTGCGTCCGGTCCTCGACGGGCCGGCCGGTGCGCAGGATCTCGGGTATCCTGCCCCAGCTCCCGATGAGCTCGAACCGGTGCACCACCCTCTGCCCGACAAAGTCGGGGTGACCGGGGTCGAGCAAGGGCCCCCGGTGCTCCTCCACCAGCCGGAACCCTTGCGGTCCCTCCTCCAGAATCCCGAGCTCGGCGAGCGCGGAGAGGACCACGTAGACGGCCCTCGCGTCCATGCCGAGGTCCCTCGCCACCGCATCGGCCGGCAGGACCTTGTCGGCGACGGCCCCGATCAGACCCTCCCTGACGGCCGAGCCGAGTAGGATGGCCCACCGCCAATCGAGCTCCGTGTACTCCATCCGGCCCCCGATCAAACGAAAGGCCCGATCTCGCCCACCACCGCACCGTGCAGATCATGTTTGGGGCTGGCCCCATCCCCCGGGACCTCCACGCCCCGCCGCCCAAGCGCGGCGACGGCCGCCGGGCGCACGGCCCGCCCGCCGCCGTCGGAGACCTTGACCGCCAGCCCCCAGCCCTCGGCGCTGCCGGCGGCGAAGACCCCCTCGGCCCCGCTCTTGCACACGAGGTCCGTCGCACCCATGAGCTCCGTGTCGAACCGCCCGGTTCCCGCGACCATGAACGGGTGCCCCCGCATCGCGCGCCCGAGCCTTTCGGCGGCTTCTGCGACCTCGTCGGAGAGCACCTCGCCCGTCGCGAGCCGGGCAAAGCCCGTGGCGAGGCTCGTCAAGGGGAGGGCGAAGGCCGGGACGCCGCAGTCGTCCCCGGCCACCAGCGCCTCGTCGTCCTGGAGGCCGCAGACCTCCGCGACGAGCTCCAGTATCCGGCGCTGGAGGGGGTGGTCGGGGTTGCGGTAGCCGCCGGTGTCGAGGCCCCCGCGGGCGCAGACGGCGAGCATACCGGCGTGCTTGCCGGAGCAGTTGCTGTGTACGGGTCGGGGCTCCTCGCCGCTGAGGGCGAGCCTGTCGGCCTCGGGGTCGTACATCGGCGGGTGGGCGCCGCTCTGGAGGTCGTCCTCCGTCAGGCCCGCCTTCTCCAGCAGCGAGCGGACGGCGGCGAGGTGCGGCGCTTCGGCGTTGTGGGAGGCGCAGGCGACGGCCAGCTCGTCGTCCGTGAGGCCGAAGGCGTCGGCGGCGCCGGAGAGGACGAGGGGGAGCGCCTGGAAGGGCTTCGCCGAGGATCGGGCGTAGACGTAGGCCTCGGGGTCGCCCGTCGCGTCGAGGACGTTGCCCGCGGGGTCGCAGAAGACCAACCGGCCCCGGTGGAGGCTCTCGACCATGGCGCCGCGGCGGAGGGCCACGAGGGGGGCGTCCTCCGGGAGGTCCGCGGCCGGCCTATCCATCGCCCAGCCGGATCAGGTACAGCGCCATCAGGTCTTGGGCGACCCTCATCCGGGCCATCGCGGCCGGCGGGTCCCCGTCGGCCAGGTAGGCGCGCCCCTCCCCGACGAGGTCGCGGACCTGCGCCAGGATCTCGTCGTCGGCGTTGGCCGGGCTGTCGCCGCGGAGGCTCCCCACGACCATGCCGAGCATCGCGTCCACGCGGGGGCTGTTCGTCCACATCGCGTTCATCGCGATGTCCATGTAGCTGTGGATCCTGAGCAGGTGCGCCGTCCGTACGGCCCCGTCGGCCCGCTCCTTCACGGGAACCACCTCCGGATGTTCCCCGAGAGGATGCCGGGCAGCGCCTCGTCCGGCACGCCCGCGGCGTCCGCGGCGGCCAGGGTGGCGTGCAGCGTCGAGGGGAGGTCCCCGTAGGGTATGTCCGACCCGTAGCTTATGCGCGAAGGGTCGAGCGTCGAGAAGAGGACGTACAGGTCCTTCGCCCGCACCACCGAGGTCTCGAAGAGCACGTTCGGATGGTCCCCGAACCGGCGGACGGCCTCGAGCACCTCGATCATCCCGGCGTGGCCGAGGATGAGGCGCAGGTTCGGGAGACGCTCGACGGTCGGCAGCAGGGGCTCCACTATGCGCTCCATGGCGAAGCCGGCGTGGATCAGGACCGGAAGGTCCGCCTCCGCGGCCATCGCGAAGAGCCGGATTACCCGCGGGTCGTCGAGCTCGAACTTCTGGGAGACGGGGTGCAGCTTGAGCCCCCGGAAACCCCGGTCCAGGCACCTGGCGAACTCCCCCTCATAGTTCAGGTGCGGGTTCAGCCTGAAGAACGGCACGAACGAGCCGGGGTGCTCCTCGTGGGCGTTCCAGACCACGTCGTTCGGCCCCGAGTAGTCGTCGCGGGCGTTCGGGTCGTTGAGGGGGAAGACGATGCTCCGGCCGACGCCGGCGGCCACCATCCTCTCGCGCATACCCTCGGCGGTCATCGTCCGCCCGTCCACGTCGACCCCGATGTGGGCGTGGGCGTCGAAGACCTCGGTGCCGGCCGGGATCTTGCCGCGCACCCACTCCCAGACGGGGGCCATCGCCCCGTCCGTCAGCGCCTCGATGCTGTGCTCCGCCGCCAAACTCCCCGCCGATCCAACCGTAGCCTCCAGGACAGGCAACCGTGAGATGGTATCAGGGGGGATCGGAGGCTGCTAAAGGAACCGCGGGCTCTTCAGCCGCGGACCTCAAGATCGATGGGCTTGAAGCTGTAATTGTTGGACTTCTCGGCCGAGCAGGCCGTCACCCCGACTATGAGGTCCATCTCCGCCCTCAGGTCCAGGAAGTCCCCCGGCCCGGAGAGGGGGGGCCCGATGTGGAGCTCGCCGGTCGGGGAGATGCCCACGTTCATGAACGCGTTGAAGGTCGTGGGGATGTCGTCGCCCGCTATGCCGAACGGCTCCAGGTTCTGGGCGAGGTTCTCGAAGCAGCTCGGATGGTAGCCGTGGTGGTCCTCGTAGAGGATCTCGAAGGTCTCCGGGCTGCAAGGCGTGAGGAGGAAGTCGTGCCTGCCCACCCTGTCTTCGAGGATCGTGAACATGGGGTTGCTGCGGTTGGAGTAGAGGACGTGGCCGGTGGTGAGGTAGACGGTGTTGTTGTAGTCGATGCTGCGCCCGGAGGAGAGCCGCTCGGAGGTGTCGTCGGCCGCGAAGGCCACGACGTCCGAGACCTGCTCTCCTTCGGGGTCGATCACCCTCAGCACCTGCCCCCGCCGGAGCCGCAGGCCCATCCCCGTCTGGGGCGGCAGGTGGTAGCGTGCCGGCTCGTTCATTCTCCCCCCTCCGGCGCCGCGTCCCCGCCGACGTGGAACGGGCAGCGCCAGTCCGCCTCGGCGGGCCGGCCCGAGTACTGGCGCGCCTCGGAGCGGACGCCGAAGTCGCCGAGGTTCGGGTTCAGGTCGCCCTGGAGCCCGAGCTCCCTGGAGCGGATGACCTCCTGCATACGGTCGTAGCGGCCCTCCGCGCGCATCCGGTCGAACTGGTGGTGCGCGTTGAACACGAGCGTGGGCCAGGCGAACCTACGCGCGAAACGCGAGCTCGCCGGGTGGAGCCCCACGACGAAGAACGCCATACCCGCGAAGCTGAAGGCGAACCTGGGGTCGTCGGGGTCGTCGCTGACGGACGGGGCCCAACCGTGGTGGCGCCGGTCCTCCTCGTGCAGCCGCTGAAGCTGCTCCCAGAGCAGACGCTCGAAGGCCGCCTCGTCTGTCGCGGTCGGCTCGACAAAGCTCGCCACGAAGGTGCTGAACTCGCCGGCCAGATCCTCCTGCTCTTCGACGAAGAAGAACAGGTCCCGCGCGAGCCCGGCCGCGGCCCCTGTGGAGCCCAGCCTCTCGTAGAGGCCCACGCGGTAGGAGCCGGTCCCAAGGGCTGCCTTGGCCCCCACGCAGGAGAACCTGGAGTTCGAGACGAGCGCCCGGAAGGAGTCGTGCACGTACTCCTGGCGCGGTGTGGCGGGTTCGCCGGAGGGCACCCGCACCAGCCTCTTCCCGCGAAACGCCGCGTAGGAGCTGTGGGAGAGCGCGAGGTCGCCCCCGAACGGGTTCGGGCGTCTCTGGCGGTCAACGGCGTCGCGTCGGGTGCGCGCGTTCAAGTTTTAGGCCACCGCCTTCGCGCCGGATGTCAAGGCGTTCACCCTGTGGCCGCCTCTCTGCGGCGGGCGTGCACGGCGCGATCCCTGCCGTTGGCGTCGACCAGGGTGCGCACGTCGTCGTAGCGGTCGGGGTGGCGCTCGGCTAGGGCGCGGGCGGGCGGGCCGTGGTACCACTCGTGCTCCAGAAAGACCCGGCCCCCGGGCGTCAGGTAGTCGGCCGCCGCGTCGAGGATGCGCCCGTGGGGGGCCAGGCCGTCCGCGCCGCCGTCGAGCGCGAGCAACGGCTCGTGCTCGGCGACGTGGCGCCCCATGCCGGGGATGTTCTCCGTCGGGATGTAAGGAGGGTTTGAGACGATCAGGTCGAACGGCCGGCCGCCCGCGAGGTCGGCCACCGGCTCGAAGAGGTCTCCCTGCCCGAGCTCGAACCGATCCCCGACCCCGTGGCGGGCGACGTTGCGCCCGGCGACCGCGAGCGCCCCCGGCGAGATGTCCGTGGCGACTACCCGCGCGTCCGGGAGCATCTTGGCCAGCGAGATCGCCAGGCACCCGCTCCCGGTGCCGAGCTCCAGAACGCGCGGCTCCGGCGGCAACGGACGGCGCGCCAGCTCCCCCAGGACGGCCCCGACGAACAGCTCGGTGTCGACCTTCGGGATAAGGGTGTCGCGCGAAACCTCGAAGTCCCAGTCCAGAAACGGCGCCCGGCCGATCACGTACGCGAGTGGCTCGTCGGGCGATGCCTGGCGCGAGATCTCCTCGAAGCGCCTCCGCCCTTCCGGGCTCAACCGGCGCCCGGCGTGGGCGCCGAGCTCCGCGTGCGGCACGTCGAGCACGGCGCCCACGAGCGTCTCGGCCCAGCGCCGCGCGAGCGGCATCCCCATGCCCTCGAACGCAGCCGCGGTCTCTTCCACGAGGCGGCCGATGGGGACGGACACGTCGACGTCAGCAGAAGGTACCGTCGTCGGCCCGGCGTCTTTGGAAGCGGCGTCCAAACAATTACTCCTCTCGCGGCAAAGTCGGTTCAAAACCCGATAGATCGTGTAGGTGTCTATCTTCCCATTCGGGTCTTATTCCTAACAGCCTCAGGTGCGCGAGGGCCCCTATATCCAGGTGACGACCCCCGGGGAGCAGTCGCGGGGCAGCCCGTAGCCGGAGGCGAAGACCTGCTCTTCGAAGAGGACCCACACGATCTCTCCCCATGCCGTCGCCGCCGACACGGGATCTGAGTAGGGGTCGGTGCTGTCGTGCAGTACGTCCGGGGTCCCGACGGCCTCTATCCTGTACCCGAAAGGGCACCCCGGACGGTCGAGGTAGACCCTGTCCACCCTGACGCCGCCGTGGGTCGCGCCCCGTGGCCTGAGGTTCGCGGCCTGGCCGCCGGGCTCGATCAGTATCCGACGGAGCTCTCCCAGCACCACGCGCTCGTACTCAGCGGTTCGCACCCTCGTCCCGGCGCAGGGTGAGCACCGAAACTCGAGGCCCGTCGACGCTCTTCACGTTCATGGTGGCGCCTTCGGCCTCGACGGTGTCGCCGACCTCGGGCGGGCGTCCGAGGGAGCCGAGGATAAAGCCGCCGATGGTGTCGAAGTCCTCGTGGGGCAGGTCCAGGTTGAAGTGCTCGTTGACCTCGGTAATGGGGATGCGGCCGTCCACGGCGAAGAGGTCTTCGCTTATCTGCTCGATGGCGGCCTCCCCCTCGTCGAACTCGTCCTGGATCTCGCCGACGATCTCCTCGAGGATGTCCTCTATCGTGATCAGGCCCTCGACCGAACCCCACTCGTCTATCACGATCGCCATCTGCAGCTTGCGCTTCTGGAACTCGCGCAGGATCTGCTCTATCGGCTTGGTCTCGGGGACCACGAGGCACTCCCGGATCAGGGCGTGTATGTCGAAGCCATCGGGCTCCTCCGCGGCCGACCGGAAGAGGTCCTTGATGTGCACCGCGCCCAAGACGTGGTCGAGGTCCCCCTCGTAGACCGGGTAGCGCGTGTAGCGCCCGAAGGCCGCCCGCTCGGCGAGCGCCGGCAGCGGCGCGTCGAAGGGGAGCGCCTCTATGTCGGGCCTGGGCACCATGATCTCGCGGGCCACCCTGTCGCTGAAGTCGAAGACGTTGTTGAGGTACTCGCGCTCCTCCGGTTCGAGCACGCCGGAGGCCGTCGAAGAGGAGATCATGATCCTGAGCTCCTCCTCCGAATGGGCCTCCATCTCCTCCCCGAGCCTGATGCCCCAGGGGCGCAATATAAAGTTCGTCGAGGCGTTGACCACCCACACCACGGGCCTGAACACGAGCCTGAACAGGTTGAGCGGGCGGCTGATCCAGAGCGAGACCCGCTCGGCCCTCTGGATGGAGTAGTACTTCGGCGCCTGCTCCCCGAAGACCAGGTGCGCGTAGGTTATTACAGAGAAACCTATGATCACCGAGACCACGGTGACGACCCGGTCGCTGCCCACCCCCACGCTGGCGAGGACGGGTTCTATGAGGTGCGAGACCGCCGGCTCGCCGACCCAGCCCAAGGCCAGCGACGCCACGGTGATCCCGACCTGGCACACGGAGAGGTTTGAGTCCAGGTCCCGCAGGGTCTCGCGCACCACCCCGGCCCTGGCGCTCCCCTCCTGCTCCAGTTGCACGATGCGCGACTCCCGGACGCGGACCAGGGCGAACTCCGCGGCGACGAAGAACGCGTTGAGGCCCACCAAGACGAGGGCCGCCAGCAGGTTTAGCCAGGTTAAGAGGGGATCGTCCAAGTGTGTCCAACGCCCCGGGCGCGGCTGCGCGGGGCGAACGGGGGCCGGATAAAGTGAGTCTTCGTCATCACGTTACGCGCGGATTATAGCGCAGCCTGCCCCCCGGACGAAACCCGCCGCACGCAAGAGGCCCGGCCGCGCCGGCGGCCGGGCCCCTAAGAAGATGCCGGGCGTCTCTACGCGCGGCCCTCGACCTCGTACTCCCTCAGGAACCCCTCGAAGAGCCGCCGGTGGCCCTGCTCGTCGCGCAGGACCGCGATCACCATGTCGTTGGTGACGGGGTCGACCTCCTCGGTCTCCTGGATGATGCGCGTGTAGTGCTCTATGGCCCCGTCCTCGGCGTCGATGACGCCCTTGATGACGTGGACCACGTCGATCTGGTCGTCCGCCGGCTGCAGCTTCTCCTGGACCGCCTTGAAGTCCATCGAGCCGGGCACCACGCCGTAGAGCTCTTTGATGCGCTGCGCGAACTGCTGGGCGTGGGCCAGCTCTTCCTGGATGTCCTGCTCGATGTTCTCCTTGACCTCCTGGGCCCTCACGCCGTCGGGGTTGATGGAGTTGGTAACGTAGTTCATCACCGTCTCCAGCTCCATGAAGTAGGCGGTCTTCAGAAGCTCGACGATGGCCTCGCGCTTCTCGCTCAGTTCCTCCGAGAGGATGCCCTGGCTTCCCCGGTTGGTCTCCATGAGTCATGACCTCCTGTTGAGACTCTTTGGTACTACCCTCGTAACTTACCCCGGCGCACCCCGCATAAACGTGAAGGCGGAGACAGACCTCTCCGCCCCTACGCCGCGGGCCGACCGCGCGTCAGACCCCCGCCGGCTCGCCCTCCCTGAAGCTTTTCGGCCTGTAACGCTCGATGTACCGGCGGAAGTTCTCCACCTCTTCCCTCGCCCGCTCCTCGGTCCAGCCGAGGTGCTCCACTGCCACCTTCGCGGCGGCCTCGTCCACGTCGAGCGCCACGTTCGGGCCGAGGCCGACCATCGTGCGCCTGAGGAGCGCGTCGGCCAGGGTCTCGGCCATCTCCCGCCTGAAGGCGTAGAGCACCTCGCACCCCATGAGGCCCGTCTCGACGGCCGGGTCGGGGGAGAGCGAGACGCGCAGGGAGGCGTCGTCGCCGGCCTCCTCGAGCACCTCGGGGGCGCGGGCGCCGTAGAGCCTGAGCAGCCGCTCCGAGAGCTCGTCGGTGAGGCCGCTCGTCCCCTTGAAGTCGGCGGCGAAGGCGGCGAAATCTGCCACGGCCCCGCCGGGCAGGGGGACCTTGTCCGTGGTGGACGCCGGGGCGCTCTGGCCGAGCTTCTTGAAGGTGACGTCCACCGTCTGGCGGGCTAGGTTGCGATAGGTGGTGAGCTTGCCGCCGACGATGGAGACGAGGCCCTCGGCCTTCGGGCCTGCCCCCTCGACCGTGAGGCGCCCGCCGGCGGCCGAGCGGCCCGTGGCGTGGTCGTAGACGACGTGGCTGCGCGTGATCGAGCTCTCCGAGCCCTCCGGCTTGAACGGGAGCGGCCTGACGCCCGAGTATGTAAAGAGCACGTCCTCGCGGGAGAGGTTTGCCATCGGAACTACCGCGTTCGTCTCGTCGATGAGGTAGTCGATCTCGTCGTCGTCTGCCGAGACGTGGTCGAGGTCCCCCTTGTAGCGGAAGTCGGTGGTGCCGATAAGGTAGCGGCCGTTCCACGGCACTATAAAGTAAGGCCGTCCGTCGCGGCGGGCCTCGACGTAGAGGGCGTCGGACGGGGCGCCGGGGAAGGGGTCCACGATCAGGTGCGAGCCCTTGGTGCCCCCGATCATCTGCTCCCGCTCTCCGGTCTCGCCATCGGGCGCGTCGTCTATCCCGAAGGACCCCGCCCCGGAGAGCACCCGGTCCACCCACGGCCCGGCCACGTTGACGGTGACGGCCGAGTGGGCCTTGTACACGCCCCCGTTCAGCTTGTCCTCGAACTCCACGCCTGCGACCCGGGGCAGGCCGCCGTTCCCGGGGTCCTCGAAGAGGAGGCGCCTTACCTCGGCGTGGGTGACGACCGTAGCACCGTGCTCACGGGCGCTGATCGCGTTCTCGACGGCGATCCTCTCCGCGTACTCGACCTGCCCGTCGTAGTAGGTCGCGGCGCCGAGGAGGCCGTCGGGGTTGAGGCCGGGGTAGCGCTCCAGGGCCTCATCGCGGGAGAGCATCTTGTGGTTCGGGACGGACTTGTCGAAGGAGAGCACATCGTAGCCGATCATGCCGAGCCGTATCATGCCTGGGCCGCGCTTGCTCCGCTCGTAGATCGGGACGACGAAGCGCAAGGGTTTTACGAGGTGCGGCGCTATGTGCAGGAGCTTCTCGCGCTCGGCGAGGGACTCGCGCACGAGGTGGACCTCGTAGTGCTCCAGGTAGCGCAGCCCGCCGTGGATCAGGCGGGTGGACCACTGGGTGGTCCCGTCGGAGATGTCCCCCTTGTCCAGGAGCAGGACCTTCAGGCCGCGCATGGCGGCGTCGCGGGCGATGCCGGCGCCGTTGATGCCGGCCCCGATCACGACGAGGTCGAACGGGTAGTTGCCTATGTCTTTGGGGATCTGGCGCGTCATGGTGCCTCCCTCTCTCTAGGGCCGCGGGTCTGCGGGTTGTATCTCATCCAGGCGCGCTTTTATGTGAGCGAGCTCTTGCAGGACGACGCGGTCGGTGACCGAGAGCCCGCGTACGTTCTCGAGCAGGGTCTCCACGTCCTCTTCCACGTCCTCTACGTCCTCTTCGAGCTCGTCGACTTCTTTGCCTATCTCCTCGACGTTCTCGCCGAGCAGCAGTTGCTGGGCGAAGGCGGCCACGCCGCCTATGAGCATCGCCAGGATCACGTTCCCCGTCCACTGCAACGCCATCGAGAGGACCTTGCCCCCCGGCGTCTGCGCGGAGACGTCCCCGTAGCCCACGGTGTTTACTGTCGTGTTGGCCCAGTACACCCCGTCGAAGACGCTCACGCCCTCGAGCCGGGCGAACGCGAGCCCCCCGCCGAACACCGCTATAAACGCCAGCACGACCGCGTAGGGCAGCAGCGTGATGTTCACGAACCGCCCCAGCACGGCCGGCATCATGTCTATGAGCCTGAGGAGGCGCAAGACCCAGAGCGCCTGGAGCACCCCGGGCAGCACCGGGACGGTCAGCAAGAGGACCGTGAGGTCCAGCTTGTTGTGACGCAGGAACTCCCTGTTGTCCGGGGCGAGGCGGAGCATGTAGAGGAACTCGAAGAGGAACCAGCCGTAGATCGCCCAGTTGAGCACGGCGCTCGCCAGCCCCAAAGCGCCCCCGGGCTCGGAGAAGTGGAGGATGAGGGCGGGGATGACGAGCAGGACCACGGCCACGGTCGGCGCGTCGAGCCTCCGGGCTTTTGCTGCCTGCTCCTCGGTCATTCCGGGCACGACGTGCGTGGTGCGCCCGAGCTCCGAACCCTTCACCGTTCCCGACGCCACTCTCTTCTCCTCCCTTAGGGTCCCAGAGTCTACGGTGCGGGACCCCGAACGTTTCTCAGTGCATCTTGGGCTCCGTGCGGGCCTCCATGGCCGCCTCCACGCACTCGTCGGCGTCGGAGCCCGCCGACGCGGAGACCCCGGCGGAGAAGGCCCCCTCGACGAACGGCGCGTCCACGAGCCTCACCCGGTCCCGGTCCTCCTCGGAGAGCATCTCGAGCACCGTCTCCGCTGACAGTACCGCGCTGCCGAGGTCCATGAAGACAAGGACCTCGTCGGCGCCGATTTCCTTTATGGCGGCCTCGATCCTCTCCGGGTCCGTGCCGAAGCCGCCCTCGGAGTCGCCACCGACGGCGGCGATCTCCACCTCGCCCGCCATCTGGCGCACGAGGTCGGCGGTGCCGTCGGCGATCTTGGGGCTGTGCGAGACGAGCACCATGCCCACCATCAGCCGGAACCTTCGAGCGAGCGGGCGGCGGCGTCGAGCAGCAGCTGCGTCGAGGTCGCGCCGGGGTCCCTGTGGCCCTCGGCCCTGGCGCCGAGGTAGCTCGCCCGCCCCTTCCTCGCCGTGAGCGGCACGGTGGACTCGGCCCCCTCCTCGGCCGCGTCGGCCGCGGCCCGAAAGACGGAGGCGACGCTTGCCTCAGGCGAACCGGCCGCCTCCTTCGCGGCCTCGACGGCCGGGGCGAGCGCGTCCACGATGGTCTTGTCCCCCACCTCGGCCTTGCCGCGCTGCTTTATGCCGCCGAGCGCCGCCTCCAAGGCCCCGGCGGCGTCTTCTGGCGTTACCTCTTCGCCGGGGAGGGCCGTCGAGGCGCGGAGAAAGGCCGTGCCGTAGAGGGGGCCTGCGGCGCCGCCGACCTTGCCTATCAGGGCCATCGAGACCGACTTGAGGACGTCGGCCGGGGCGGCCGGGTCTTCGCCTTCGAGCCGTTCCAGGGCGGCGGCGAAGCCGCGGCGCATGTTGTTGCCGTGGTCGCCATCCCCTATCTCCGAGTCGAGCTTCGTCAGGTACTGGCGGTGCTCCTCCATCGCGGCGGCCATCTCCCGCACGATCCCAAGCGTTCTATCGGTCGCGCCCAAGGCGCCTCCTCTCGCATACTGTACGTGCTGGACGAACCGCCCGCCCGCCGTCCTTTACAGGGTATATCCGCGCCGAAGCACCGCGCAACACATGCGCGTTCTCCCGAACAGGGGACCTTGCCAGGATGCCCGCGCGGGGGGCGCGGGATAATTGGGATGCCCGCAACCCGGGTGAGGCGTCGCGGCCTCCCCGGAGACCCCGGGGAGGGCCCCGGTGCAGACCTGAGCCCCCCCGAAAAAGAGTCGCTAGGAGGCCGCGAACCCGAGGATGTTCCACAGGACGGCCCCGATGATGCCGCCGATGATCGGGGCGACCACCGGGATCCAGGAGTAGCCCCAGTCCGAGCTTCCCTTGCCGGCTATCGGGAGTACGGCGTGGGCGATGCGCGGCCCGAGGTCGCGGGCCGGGTTGATCGCGTAACCCGTCGGCCCACCGAGCGAGAGCCCGATGCTGAAGACGAGAAGGCCTATGAGCAACGGGGCCAGACCGAAGCCGAAGACCGCCGAGAGATCGACCTGGCCCGCTTGCTGGATCCGCTGCACGTTCGAGACTATGGCGAGCACGCCGAAGAGGAGCATGGCCGTCCCGACGACCTCGGTGATGATGTTGGCGAGAGTGTTGCGGTAGGCCGGCGCGGTGGAGAAGACGCCGAGCTTCAGGCCGGCATCTTCGGTCGGTCCCCAGTGCGGCAGGTAGGCGGCCCAGACGATGGCGGCCCCGACGAAGGCGCCGAGGAGCTGGGCGATGACGTAGCCCGGCACCTGGACCCAGTCGAAGGCGCCGATCGAGGCCAGCCCGATGGTGACGGCGGGGTTTATGTGGGCGCCGCTTATGGGCCCGACCGCGTAGACGGCGAGCGCAACGGCCATCCCCCAGCCGAAGGTTATGACGATCCAGCCCGAGTTCTCGGCCTTGGAGTTCTTGAGCAGCACCCCGGCGACCACCCCGTCGCCGAGGAGGATGAGGATCATGGTGCCGATAAACTCGGCCAGATATACTTGCATTCTTACCCCTTTTCTAGAAAGGCCGTCCGGCCGGAACGTCGCACGGCGCCGCGAGGTAACCCTTCATCTCCTCGTCGAGCTTGAGCAGCGTGATGCTGAACCCGGCCATCTCGAGCGAGGTCATGTAATCCCCGACGTAGGGCATCCGCCACACGGTTACGCCCTCGTCGTTGAGCCTGTCGGCGACGCGGGCGTAGGCGACGTAGAGCTCCATGAGCGGGGTTCCGCCCATGCCGTTGACCATCACCGCAACCTCGGAACCCGAGAAGTCCACGGAGTCGCCGAGTATCTTGTCGAGCATCTGGTCGACGATGCTGTCGGCGGGCTCTATGTTTTTGCGTTCGATGCCGGGCTCGCCGTGGATGCCGATGCCTATCTCCATCTCGTCGTCGCCGATCTGGAAGATGGGCTCCCCGCTCTCTGGCGGGGTGCAGCTCGTCAGCGCCATCCCCATCGAGCGGACGTTCCCGTTTACCCTCTCGGCGAGCTCCTTTATGCCCGCGAGGTCCTTCCCGTCGTCGGCGGCGGCGCCGCAGATCTTGTGCACGAAGATGGTGCCCGCGATCCCGCGCCGCCCGCTGGTGAACGTCGAGTCCTCGACCGCCACGTCGTCGTTGGTGACCACGTAGTCGGTCTGGATGCCCTCGGCCTCCGCCAATTCTCCGGCCATCTCGAAGTTGAGGACGTCGCCCGTGTAGTTCTTGACTACGTAGAAGACGCCGGCCCCGCCGTCGACGGCCTTGGTGGCCTCGAGCATCTGGTCCGGGGTCGGACTCGTGAAGACCGAGCCGGCGCATGCGGCGTCGAGCATGCCGGGGCCGACGAAGCCTCCGTGGGTCGGCTCGTGGCCGGAGCCGCCGCCGGAGACCAGCGCTACCTTGCCCTGGACGGGGGCGTCGGCCCTGAGGACGACGCCGTTGTCGGGGAGCAAGCGGAGCATGGCGCCGTGGGCGAGCTCCATGCCCCGGAGCATCTCCTCCACCACCCGCTCCGGGGCGTTGATGAGCTTCTTCATCGTTTTCCTTTCGGGCCTCTTTAGGCCAGCGGGGACTCGACGGCTTCCTGGGCCCAGTCCTTGGAGCGGGCGACGGCCTCCTGCCACCTGCCGTAGAGGCGCTCGCGCTCCTCCTCGCCCATCTGCGGCTCGTAGCGGCGCCTGAGGCGCCACCGGCTCTTGAGCTCGTCCTGGTCCTGCCAGAAGCCCGTCGCGAGCCCCGCCAGGTACGCGGCACCCAGCGCCGTCGTCTCCAGGGTCTCCGGCACCTCGACCGGGACGCCCAGGATGTCCGCCTGGAACTGCATCATCCAGCGGTTGGCGGCGGCCCCGCCGTCGGCCTTGAAGGTCGGTATCTTCTCCCCCGAATCCGCCTGCATGGCCTCGACGGCGTCGCGGGTCTGGTAGCACATGGCCTCGAGCGCAGCCCGCGCCAGGTGCGCCCTCGTGGAACCGCGCGTGAGGCCCACGATGGTCCCGCGGGCGTACGAGTCCCAGTGAGGGGCCCCGAGGCCTACGAGCCCTGGCACGAAGTACACGTCGTCGTTGGAGTCGAGGCTGCTCGCGAGCTCCTCGGTCTCCGCGGCGTCCTGAATGATGCCGAGCCCGTCTCGGAGCCACTGGACGGCGGCGCCGGTGATGAAGATGGCGCCTTCAAGAGCGTACTCCACGGGCTGGTCGCCGAGGCCCCAGGCTATGGTGGTGAGCATCTGGCGCTCGCTCTTTATGGCCTCGGTGCCGGTGTTCATGAGGGCGAAGGAGCCCGTCCCGTAGGTGTTCTTGGTGAGGCCCTTCTCGAAGGCTACCTCGCCGAAGAGGGCGGCCTGCTGGTCGCCAGCGACCCCTGCCACGGGGACCTCGGCGCCGAAGACGTCGGCGTCGGTGTTGCCGTAGACGAAGGAGCTCGGCCTGACCTCGGGGAGCATCTCCTTGGGCGCGCCGAGCATCGTTAGGAGCTCGTCGTCCCACGCAAGGTCGAAGATGTTGTACATGAGGGTGCGGGAGGCGTTCGTGTAGTCCGTGACGTGGGCCTGGCCGCCGGTGAGCTTGTAGATCAGCCACGTGTCTATCGTGCCGAAGGCGATCTCGCCGTTGCTCGCCCGCTCCTTGAGCCCCTCCTGGTTGTCAAGGAGCCACTTGACCTTGGAGCCGGAGAAGTAGGCGTCGATGACGAGGCCGGTCTTGTTGGTGACCATGTCGCCGTAGCCCTGCTCGGCGAGCTCGGTGCAGATCTGGGCCCCGCGCCTGTCCTGCCAGACGATGGCGTTGTGGACGGGCTCTCCGGTGTTCCTGTCCCACATGACGACCGTCTCGCGCTGGTTGGTGATCCCGATGGAGTCGATGTCCCCGGGCTGGACACCTGCGTCCTCCAACGCCTGGCGCATGACCCCGAGGGTTACGTCCCAGATCTCGTTGGCGTCGTGCTCGACCCACCCCGGCCTGGGATAGTGCTGGGTGAACTCCTGCTGCGCCTCACCCACCGTCGCGGAATCGTGGTTGAAGACTATCGCCCGACTGGACGTCGTCCCCTGGTCTATCGCCAGTACGTAATCTCCTGCCATCGCACTCTCCTCTTCCCGTTCTACTCCACGACGAACCCCGACGAAAAGCGTCACCTAGGCCAAATTCCACCTCCTATCCGGTCTCCCGAACGGCAGCCGCAACCGCAAATTAGACCTTCTCCTCTCCACCATCATGCATCTTCCCTATCTTTTGCCATTGCGAGCGTAGCGGAGCGGCCTTCCCGCGTCAAGAAACCCCGTTGCTTCGGCCCGGAGATATACTCGCCCGTGATGGATCGAACGCACAGGGCCGACGCAGTACTCGACGAAGGCGGGTCGAACGCCCGAGGAGTTCGCCCCAGGGGACCTGGAGCACGCTCCGGAGGGGCTCGCGCCCGAATCGTCGGGGGCGGGGCGTGGTAAGGGCGTAGGTGGCCGGGTTTCCTTTGTTGCAACTCGTCTCCATAATCGGGGCGCTCGCCGTGCTCGGGGCGTTCGCGGCCGACCAGTTCGGATGGGTTGACCCGGGGCGCCTGTCGTACGCGCTGGCGAACTTCGTCGGGGCGGGGATCCTGACGGTCGTCGCCTTCGTGGAGGGGCAGTTGGGGTTCGTCTTGCTCCAGGGGGCGTGGTCGCTCGTCAGCCTGTGGGGCGCCCTCGTCATCCTGCGCGGCGGGCCCGGGCCGCGGACCCGGGCGGGGTAGGAACCCTTTGCTGCAGGCGATCTCGGTCGTGGGCGCGCTCGCCGTACTGCTCGCCTACGCCGCGAACCAGCTCGGCAAGGTCGAGCTGGACAACCTCCCCTACCAGCTCGCGAACCTCGTGGGGTCCGCGGTCCTTACGGCCGTCGCCGTCGTGGAGGTTCAACTCGGCTTTATCCTGCTCGAAGGCGTCTGGGCCCTCGTGAGCCTCAGGTCGGTGGTCAAGATCCTGGGCGGGAACCCCCCGCGCCGCGCGGAGCGTAGGTGAGACCCCGCCGGCCCTCGGCGGTCGGCCTCGCGGTCTGATAGCGTACCTACCGTCGACTTGCACCCCCACCGTCGACGGTCTCGAGAAAGGCGATAGCTGATACCTGATGGCTGAGGGCTGACCGCTCAAGTGCAAACCATCCTGAACAACGCGCTGCCGTTCTTCGCCCTGATCTTCTGCGGCTACGCCGCCGGCCGCCTGAACCTGCTCACCGCGACGGCCGCCGCCGGCGTGAACACGTTCGTCTTCTTTTTCGCCCTGCCCGCCTTCCTGTTCGCCCTGATGTCCTCCTCCCCCATCGCGGAGGTCCTGAACCTGCCGTTTATCGGGGCCTACGTCCTGGCGAGCCTCGCCGTCTTCGGACTCGCGGTCGCGGGAGGCCAGCTGCTCTTCGGCGTGGGCCGCGGGGAGGCCGCGATCCAGGGCCTGGCCGCCGTCCTCCCGAACACGGGCTACATGGGCATCCCGCTCGCGGTGGCGGTCTTCGGCCGGGAGGCGGCGGTCCCCCTGGTCGTCGGCCTCACGCTGGACGGCGTGCTGCTCATCCCTCTAGGCATCCTGCTCATCGAGTCGGACAAGGGAAGGGGCGACGGCCCGCTGCGCACCGCCCTGGCCACCTTCCCGAACCTGGTCCGCAACCCGCTTATCGTCTCGATCTTCGCCGGCCTGGCCGTCTCCGCCGTCGGCCTCACGCCCCCCACGCCCGTGAACAACTTTCTGGACCTTCTCGGCGCGGCCGCCGGCCCCTGCGCCCTCTTCGCCCTCGGCGCCACGCTGGCCAGCCGCTCCGTCGCAGGCGGGGCCGCCGAGATCTCTTACATGACCGCGCTCAAGCTCTTCGTCCACCCGGCCGCCCTCCTGCTGACCACGGCCGTGATCTTCGACGTAAACCCGCTCTGGACCTCCGCAGCCCTCCTCGGCGCCTCGCTGCCCACCGCCGCCAACGTCTTTATCGTGGCCCGCCAGTACGATGTCTACGTCACCCGCGCCTCGGGCGCGGTGCTGGTCTCGACCGCCGTCTCGATGGCGACGGTCTCGACGCTGCTGCTCGTCCTTACTTGACCCCGCAATAGCGACTCACCGGGCGTCCCCAGCAGCCATCAACCCAGACGGACCCGTACCTCCGTACAGGCCGAAGTCCGTCCTTTGGCCCGTCGCCGCACCACCAAACAAGCCGGATAATCTCGCCAGATCGACGGACGGGTCCATCGGGAGCTTGACAGAGAAGCACCCGGTAGTACCCTATTATTTAGCCGGCTAATTAGTTTCGGCGGGAGGCAGAGATGGCGAGCGCGAGAGAGATCATAGGGCGCGAAGTAACGAGTTGGCCTGGGGTCGAGGAGAGGCCGCACCGGTTCGGGGGCACGGAGTTTCGGGTAAACGGGCACGAGATCGGGCACCTGCACGGCGACCGGCTGGCGGACCTTCCTTTCCCGGTGAGGATGCGGGAGGAATTGGTGGGGTCAGGCGAGGCCAAACTGCACCACGTTATGCCGCAGTCGGGGTGGGTAAGTCGCCCCATCCGGGACGAAGAGGACGTGGCCGGGGCCCTGGAGCTTTTCAGGAAGAACTACGAGAGGTTGACGGTGCGGGGGGTCCGGTCTTGAGCGGTTTCACGCGGGGGGAGGTCGAGTACATGCGGGACCAGCGGCTCGGGCGGTTGGCCACGGTGGACGTGGCCGGTCGGCCGCACGTGGTGCCCGTCGGGTTTCGCTACAACCCGGAGCTTGGCGTCGTAGACGTCCGGGGGCGCAACCTGGGCCTGACCAAGAAGTTCAGGGACGTCCGAGAGACGGGCCGGGTGGCCTTCGTCGTCGACGACGTGTGGCGGGCGCGGGGCGTGGAGGTGCGCGGCCGGGCCGAGGCACTGGAGGGGGTTGACGGCCCGGGGTCCGAGGGCGAGTTGATCCGCATCTTCCCGGAGCGCATCGTCGGCTGGGGCCTGGACCCGGACGCCCGAGGCCCCAACGCCAGGTCCGTCCCGCGATGACGGAGAGCAGGGTCGAAGAGGTCCATCCCGTCAAGGAGACCACCGGGTTCGCGCTGGCGAAGGTCTGCAAGGCGCACCGGGGGAACGTCGGGGGGATGCTGGCCGAGGTCGGGCTGCACGTCGGGCAGGAGATGGTCCTGGTCGAGCTCTGGCAGGCCGACGGCCTGCGCGGCGGAGAGCTCGCCTGCAGGCTCGGCGTGGAGCCCCCCACCGTCACCAAGATGCTCCGGCGCCTGGAGGATTGCGGCCTCGTCGAGCGGCGCCCCGACCCCGCCGACGCCCGCAGCTTCAGGGTGCACCTGACGGAGAAGGGGCGCGGCCTGGGAGACCCCGTGCTGCGGTGCTGGGAGCGGGCCGAGGAGAGGACGTTCGCCGGGCTGGACCCGGCCGAACGCCGCGAGCTCGGCCGGCTGCTGACGAAGGTGCGGGCCGGGTTGGACCGGGATCAAAACTAGCCGTTTAGACATTTTATCTGTGAAGGGACGAGCATGACATCTAGAGATAGACCTTTGAAGGTCGTGGGTATCGGCGGGACGCTGCGGGAGGGCTCCGCGAGCCTCGGGGCGCTGAGGCGCGCGCTCGCGGCGGCCGGGGAGGCGGGTGCCGAGACGGAGATCCTGGACCTGCGGGAGCTCGACCTGCCGATGTACGAGCCGGGCCTGGCGTTAGACGAGTACGGGCCCGGCGTCGGTCGCTTGGTCGAGGAGTTGCGCGGGGCCGACGCCGTCCTGATCAGCACCGCCGCGTACCACGGGACGCTCGCCGGGGTCACGAAGAACGCGCTGGACTTCGCGCAGTTTCTGTCCGGTGGGGAGCATCCCTACTTCGACGGGAAGGTGGTCGGCCTGATCTCGACCGCCGGCGGCGAGCAGGCCGGGGCCAACGCGACCGGGGCGATGGTCCACGCCGTCCACGCCCTGCGCGGCGTCGTCGCGCCGCTCGTGGTTTCGATAGCGAAGGCCTGGCAGCGCACCGACGGCTCGGGCAACGTCACGGACGAGGTGTACGGCCGGCGCCTGGACGCCCTGGGAGAGATGGTGGTGGACCTCGCCGCCGGGCTCGCGGCGCGGGAAGAGAAGGAGCATCTCGCCGGGGTTGCGGGTTGAGTTCCGCCGAGGGGGCGATGACCGTCGAGGAGCGGGTAGGAAAGAGAAACACCCGCCTGCTCCTCGCCGTCGTGGTGACGGCCATCCTGATCTCCGTCCTCAACCAGACCTTCGTTAACGTCGTGGTCCCTGATATCCGCCAGGACTACGGCGCGACCCAGGGCCAGGCCGGGTGGGTGATCACCGGTTACCTGCTCGTCTTCGCCGTCGGCATCCCGCTCTACGGGCGCGTGGCTGACCTCTACAGCCTCAGGAGCACCTTCGCGTTGGGGCTCTCTCTGCTGGCGGCGGGCTCGCTGGCGTGCGCGCTGGCGCCGAGCCTGCCGCTGCTGGTCGCGGGCCGCATCCTGCAGGCCGCAGGTGCCTCGGCGATACCGGCCCTCGGCTTCGCCGCGGTCGCCAAGGCGCTCCCCGAGGGGAGCCGCGGCACGGCGCTCGGCCTGCTCTCTGCGAGCGTGGGCGCCGGGGCGGCCATAGGCCCCGTGCTCGGCGGCGTCGTCACCGGGCTCGCGGGCTGGCACGCCCTCTTCTTTCTTACGGTCTTTCTGTCGGCGCTCCTCATCCCCGGCGCCCTCTACGCCCTGCCCGGCATTACGGACGGCGGGTCGAGGAAACCGGCGGGCTTCGTGGCGGCCGTGCGGCACTTCGACGTGCCCGGCGGGCTCTCGCTGGCGCTGTCGGCGGGGCTCGCGCTCTTCGGGGTGACGCAGGGGCAGGTCGAGGGGTTCTCGTCCCCGGTCTCCTGGGGCAGCTTCGTCGCGGCGGGCGGGCTCGCCGCGTTCTTCGCCTGGCGCATCCGGGGGGCCGCCGACCCTTTCGTCGCGCCGCACCTCTTCCGTAACAAGGCGTTCCTGGCCGCGGCGGTGACCGGATTCTTCATGATGTTCGCCAACGTGGGGAGCTACGTGCTCGTTCCGCTGATGATCTCCGAGGTCAACGGGCTCTCCGCGACCGGGATCGGGCTGGTGCTGGCTCCGGGGGCCGTCTTGGTGGCGGTCCTCTCCCCCGTCGCGGGGAGGCTCTCGGACCGGTTCGGTCCGAGGGCGCTGGTACGGATCGGGCTCGTCATATTCGTCCTCTCCATGTTCTCCATCTCCGCGTTCGCCGCCGGGGCCTCGGCCGTGGCGGTTGCCGTCGGCATCCTCGGCCAGAGCCTGGGCTTCGCGCTGGTCAACTCCCCGACCGCGAACGCGGCGGCGGCCTCGCTCTCGCGCGACGAGAGCGGGGTCGGCCTGGGCATCTACCAGATGCTCTTCTTTCTCGGCGGCGGCTTCGGCCCCGCGGTGGGGGCGACCTTCCTGGCCATCCGCCAGGGGGCCGAGGCGGGGGCGCTGAACCCGCTCTTCGCCGCGAGCTCGGCCCCCTTCTCCGACGCCTTCCTGCTGCTGACGATCTCGGGCGTAGTAGCCTTGGTCGCGGCCTCGGGCCTCAAGAGGGGCGTCGGGAAAGGGAGCAAGGATGCCTGACTACGGCAGGCCGCCCGAGTTCGGCGTCAGCGTCGAGCCGCTCGCCGAACCGACAGATCACGCGGCGAGGGTGGCGAATGCCGCCGACAGGTTCGGCCTGGACCTCGTCGGCATCCAGGACCACCCGTACCAGCGGCGGTTCCTGGATACCTGGACGCTCATCTCGACCCTCGTGCCCGTCACGGAGAACGTCCGCTTCTTCCCCGACGTGGCGAACCTGCCCCTGAGGCCGCCGGCCATGCTGGCCAAGGCAGCGGCCTCCCTCGACGTCATCTCCGGCGGGCGGGTGGAGATCGGGCTCGGGGCTGGCGCGTTCTGGGACGCGGTCGTGGGCATGGGCGGCCCGCGCCGGAGCCCCGCCGAGGCGGTCAGGTCCACCGAAGAGGCCATAGACGTTATGCGCCTCGTCTGGGGCGGGGAGCGTTCCCTGCGCTTCGACGGCGAGTTCTATTCCCTCAAAGGGATGCGACCGGGTCCCCCTCCGGCGCACGAGATCGGAATATGGGTCGGGGCTTACGGGCCGCGGATGCTTGGCCTGATCGGGCGCAAGGCCGACGGGTGGGTCCCCTCCCTCGGCTACGTCCCGCCCGAGCGCCTGCCCGAGATGCACAAAAGGATAGACGAGGGAGCCGCCGAGGCGGGACGCGACCCCTCGGAGATAAAGCGCGTCTACAACGTCTCGGGCCGTATTGGGCCGGAGGGCGAGGGACTCCTCGATGCTCCGGTGGAGCGTTGGATCGAAACGCTCGCGCGGTTCGTCCTTGAGGACGGCATGGACTCGTTCGTCTTCTGGCCCGGCGGGGACCACGAACGGCAGACGGAGATCTTCGCCGCCGAGGTCGTGCCTGGCGTCCGGGAGGCCGTCGAGGTCGCCCGTTCGTGAAAACGCGGCCCATCCCTGTAAGGCAACCTGGGACTACACTCATAAAGTTCGTGCCAAGATCAGGAAAGGAACACGTATGACGGAGAACGGAAGGGTCGAGATCCCTGAAGGATACCGCGACCTGCTGGAGAGCACGGCCCTGGTGCACGTCGCCACGCTCGGCCCGAACGGTGAGCCGCAGAGCACCCCCGTCTGGTTCGGCTGGGACGGCGAGCACATAAAGTTCAGCCAGACGAAGGCCCGCCAGAAGTACCGCAACGTGAACAGGGAGCCACGCATCGCCCTCTCCCTCGTGGACCCGGAGAACCCGTACCGCTACCTGGAGGTGCGGGGGCAAGTGGACCGTATAGAAGAGGACCCGGAGAACGACTTCATAAACGCCATGGCCAAGAAGTATATGGGCGTCGACGTCTACCCCCTCCACCAGCCCGGCGACGAGCGCGTGGTCGTCTACGTGACGCCCCAACACACCACCCAGATGGGCGCCTAAGACCGGCGTGGCCGGGCGGGACGCGAAGGGGGAAGCCGGGCCGCTGCGGCGGGCTTTAGGCTACCTGCGCTCGTACAAGCGGGAGAGCATCGGTGCCGCGCTGGCGCTCACGCTCGTCTCGGGGGCCAACCTCGTGGCCCCGCTCCTCGTCGGCCGGGCCATAGACCTCGGGATCGCGCCGCGGCGGGCCGACGTGCTCGCCTACGTGGTCGCTGGGCTCGTGGCGGTGGCGCTCGCGCGGGGGGTCTTCACGTTCTTGCAGGGGTACCTCGCCGAGCGGGCTTCGCAGGGGATCGCCTACGACCTGCGCGACGCCCTGTTCGGGCAGATGGAGCGGCTCTCGTTCAGCTACTACGACCGGGTCCAGACCGGCCAGCTCGTCCAGAGGCTTACCAACGACGTCGAGCAGATCCGGTCCTTCGCCGGATCCGGCGTCGTCCAGCTCGCCAACGCGGTGGTCATGCTGGTAGGTGCGGCGGCCTTACTTTTCTACCTGGACTGGCGGCTCGCCCTCGTAGCACTCGCCGTGGTCCCGGCGATAGCCCTCCTGCTCGTCCGGTTCGTCAGGCTCATAAGGCCGCTCTTCGGGCAGGTCCAGCAGACGCTCGGCAGGCTCAACACCGTGCTCCAGGAGGACCTGTCGGGGGTGCGCGTGATCCGGGCCTTCGCCCGCGAGGACCACGAGACGGCCCGCTACAAGGCGGTGAACGACGAGCTTCTTGGCAAGAACCTCCAGACCGTGCGCGTCTTCGCCAACAACTTCCCGTTCGTCTTCCTGCTCGCCAACCTCGGCACGCTCGCCATCGTCTGGTTCGGGGGGTGGCAGGTCATAAACGGACGGCTCTCCATCGGGGAGCTCGTCGCTTTCAACACCCTGCTCGGCTTCATGCTGTTCCCGATCCTGACGATAGGGTTCCTCTCGGCGAACATCTCGCGCGCCGGGGCTTCGGCCTCTAGGGTCTTCGAGATCCTGGACGCTCCGCTAGAGGTCACGGACAAGCCGGGCGCCTCCCCCCTGCCGCCGCTCAGGTGCAGGGTCGAGTTCGACGACGTCTCGTTCCGCTACCCTGGGAGCGAGCGGGAGGTCCTGCGCGGCGTGAGCTTCGCGGTCGAGCCGGGGAGCACGGTCGCGATCCTCGGCACGACGGGCTCGGGCAAGTCCACCCTCGTAAACCTGCTGCCGCGCTTCTACGACGCGACCGGAGGGGCGGTCAGGCTCGACGGGCACGACGTCCGCGACGTAACGCTCTCCTCCCTGCGCTCCCAGATCGGGATGGTCCTCCAGGAGGCCCGGCTCTTCTCCGGCACCGTCCGCGAGAACGTCGCCTTCGGGAGGCCCGACGCCACGGACGAGGAGGTCCGCGAGGCCGCGAAAGCAGCGCAGGCCGACGGCTTTATCCGGGGACTCCCGGACGGCTACGGCACCGTGATCGGGGAGCGCGGCGTCGGGCTCTCCGGCGGCCAACGCCAGAGGATCGCCATAGCGCGGGCGCTCTTGGTGGACCCGCGCCTGCTCATCCTCGACGACAGCACGTCCGCCGTGGACGCGGAGACGGAGGCGGCGATCCAGGAGACCTTGGACGGGCTGATGCGCGAGAAGCACAGGACGGTCTTCGTGATCGCGCAAAGAGTATCGACGGTGCGGGACGCCGACCTGATCGTGGTCCTCGACGAGGGCACAATCGGCGCGATGGGCACGCACGAGGAGCTGCGTAGCACCTCCGAGCTGTACAACGAGATCCTCGGCTCCCAACTCGTGGACGAACCCGTCCCCGCCGGAGGCGACGGTTAGCATGCCCCGGTCCGTGATCGAGGAGCGCCACGGGGAGGCCTGCGATTAGGAGCATCCAGTCCATCGCCGGGGCGCCGGAGGAGAAGGCCGCCGACCGCGCGACGACCGCCCGGCGCCTCGCCTCGGAGCTCTCGCCCTACCGGCGGACGTTCGCGTGGGTAATGGTCCTGGTGGTGCTCGGGGCCGTCGCCCAGGCCGGCGGGCCGTGGCTGATCGGGCGCGCCATCGACCGCCACATCCTTGAGGGGGACGCAGCCGGGCTCGCCCGCACGATGGTCATGCTCCTGGCGATCTACGCGCTGGGCACCGTCGCCTCCCGGGGGCAGGTCTACGGCATCGGCTCCGTGGCCCAGAGGCTGCTGGCGTCGCTGCGGGCCAGGATCTTCGACAGGCTCCAGCATTTGCCCCTGCGCTTCTTCGACCGGCGGCCCATAGGCGACCTGATGAGCCGCGTCACCAACGACGTGGACACCCTCAACCAGCTCTTCTCCCAGGGACTCACGCAGCTGCTCGGCTCCATCTTCAGCCTCATAGGAATCCTCGTGGCGATGCTCGTCTTGCAGTGGAACCTGGCGCTCGCCTGCTTCGCGGTCATCCCGATCATGCTGCTGACGACCGCCTTCTTCGCCCGTCGGGCGAGGCGGGCCTTCCGACTGACGCGCGAGACGGTCGGGGACGTATCGGCCGGGTTGCAGGAGGACATCGTCGGGGTGCGCGAGGCGCAGGCGTTCAACCGGACGGAGAGGAACATCGCGCGCTTTCGGGAGCGGAACGCCGCCAACAGGGAGGCCAACGTGCAGGCCGTGGCTATCACCTCGGCCTTCTCCCCGGCCATCGACGTCCTCTCGACGCTGGCGACGGCGCTCGTGATCGGCTACGGGGGCTACCTGGTCTTTGCGGGCTCCATCTCGGTCGGCGTGCTAACCGCGTTCCTGATCTACGTCCAGCAGTTCTTCCGCCCGGTCCAGCTCGCTTCCCAGTTCTACACCCAGGCCCAGTCCGCCCTCGCCGGCGCCGAACGCATCTACAACATCCTCGACGAGGAACCGGAGCCGCCGGATCCACCAGACGCCCGGAAGGTAGGCCGGATCGAGGGCCGCGTGACCTTCGAGAACGTGACCTTCGCCTACGAGCCGGGGCGGCCGGTGCTCCGGAACGTGGATTTCGGGATCGAGCCGGGCCAGACCGTCGCGCTCGTCGGCCCGACCGGCGCGGGCAAAACGACGATAGCGAGCCTGATCCCGCGCTTCTACGACGCGACCGGAGGAACCGTGAGCATCGACGGCCGGGACGTCCAGGCGTACGCCCGCAAGGAGCTGCGGGAGAACATCGGGATCGTGCTGCAGGAACCCTTCCTGTTCTCCGGCACCGTCGCGGAGAATATCGGCTACGGCCGCCTGGACGCCTCGCGCGAGGAGATAGAGGCCGCGGCCAGGACGGTGGACGCGCACGGCTTCGTCTCGGAGCTTCCCGACGGGTACGACACAGAGCTCGGCGAGGGCGGCGGGTCTTTGAGCCAGGGGCAGCGGCAGCTGCTCTCGTTCGCGAGAGCCGTGCTCACGGACCCGCGCATCCTCATCCTGGACGAGGCGACGAGCAACATAGACACGAGGACCGAGAAGGTGATACAGGAGGCGCTCGCCAGGCTCCTCAAGGGTCGGACGAGCGTCGTGATCGCGCACCGTTTGAGCACGATCCGGAACGCCGACATGATCCTCGCGGTCAGGGACGGCCGCGTAGTCGAGCGCGGCGCGCACGGGGAGCTGCTGGCCCGCGGCGGCCTCTACGCCGACCTCTACCGCCGCCAGTTTCGCGAGCCGGTCCCCTCGTAAGGCGGGGGTCGTAGGCCCCGAGTTTTCGGGGTCGTAGGGGAGGCTCGGTAGGCTTCGCGTCGTCCGCCCGGCAGGAAACGTCGCGGGGTAATGCCCAGGCACTATCGAGGCAGTTTCAGGCACCTGACACCTGTGGGCTGAAACCTACGATACGGTGGTAACATGCCGGCGGCATACCGAAAATAGCAGAGACGGGAGAGAGATGGGCGCACGAACATCGGGCATCCACCACGTAACCGCGATAAGCGGCGGGCCGCAGCGAAACCTGGACTTCTACGCCGGCGTGCTTGGCACCAGGCTCGTCAAGAGGACCGTGAACTTCGACGATCCGGGCACCTACCACCTCTACTACGGCGACGGGGGCGGCACCCCCGGCACCGTGATGACCTTCTTCCCCTGGGAGGGGGCCGCGAAGGGCCGGATCGGCTCGGGCCAGGTCATCACGACCGCCTACTCCATCCCGGAGGCCTCCCTCGGCTACTGGACGGAGCGCCTCGTCGAGCACGGCATCCGCTTCGAGAAGCCCCACGACCGCTTCGGCGACACGGTCCTCTCCTTCGAGGACCCTGACGGCCTGCGGCTAGAGATCGTGGCCACCGACGACCGGCGCGTCGGCTACGCGAGTGGCCCCACCCCCGCCGAGCACTCCATCCGCGGCTTCCACCACGCCGCCCTCGCCGTCAGCGACGCCGAACGGACCGTCGAGCTTATGACGGACCACCTCGGCTTCCGCCGGGTGGACGAGGCGGAGAACAGGACGCGCCTCGCCGCGGGAGACGGCACCCCCGGCAACCTGGTGGACGTGATGGACGCCTCGGGTTTCCCGCGCGGCAGCACGGGCGTCGGCACCGTCCACCACATCGCCTTCCGCGTCCCGGACGAGGAGACGCACCTCGCCGTGCGCGAGGAGATAGACAACCTCGGCTACGACGTCACGCCCGTCCTCGACCGCAACTACTTCAGGTCCATCTACTTCCGCGAGCCGGGCGGCGTGCTGTTCGAGATCGCAACCGACCCTCCCGGGTTCGCCGCCGACGAGGACGCCGAACACCTCGGCGAGTCGCTCAAGCTCCCGCCTTGGCTCGAGGAGCACCGCGGCGAGATCGAAGAGGTCCTCACCCCGCTCCGCGTACCCGGCAAGGAGGAAGCATGAGCGCCGAACTGGCGGGTTTCGCCCACAACTATTTGCCCGGGGAGACCGGCGGGTCCGGCGTAACGCTGCTGCTGTTGCACGGGACCGGCGGGAACGAGGACGACCTGATCCCGCTCGGCAAACAACTCCTGCCCGACGCCGCCATCCTGAGCCCGAGAGGAAAGGTCTCGGAGCACGGCGCCCCCCGTTTCTTCCGCCGCCTCGCCGAAGGCGTCTTCGACCACGAAGACCTACTCCTCCGCACCCACGAGCTGGCGGACTTCGTAGACCAGGCCGCCGAGCAGTACGGCTTCGACCGCTCAAAGCTCGTCGCCGTCGGCTACTCCAACGGGGCCAACATCGCCGCGAGCCTCATGCTCCTGCACCCCGGCCTTCTGCGCGCCGCCGTTCTGTTCCGGGCTATGGTCCCGTTCGAGCCAGAGGAGACGCCCGACCTCACCGGCATGCCCGTCTTCCTGGCGGCCGGACGCAGGGACACCATGATCGCGCCCGACAACACCGAGCGCCTCGCCGCCATACTGCAGGAGGCCGGCGCCGACCTCGACCTGCGCTGGAAGAACGTCGGGCACCCGCTCACCTACGAGGAGCTAGAAGAGGCGCGGGAATGGCTCTCTCGGGTCGTGCCGGGCCTGAAGGGCTAGGTGAGGTACTCGGGAGACGATGCTCGCGTATACGCGGACGTATAATCGGAGCCGACGCAAGCGAGCACGGAGCGCAAGGGTGCAAGAACTACAAAGGATCACCCAGGATCCGGACGTCATGGGCGGCAAAGCCTGCATCCGCGGGATGAGGGTCACCGTCGGTATGATCCTCGGCCTCCTGGCAAGTGGGCGCAGCGAAGATGAGATCCTGGAAGCGTACCCCTATCTGGAGCTAGAGGACGTCCGCGAGGCGTTGAGCTACGCGGCCTGGCGCCTCGAAGAACTCGAGGTACCGATAGCTCACCCTTGACGTTCTTGACCCGGGCCGAAGGCCCTAGCGTCCTTCAACTCTGCTCGCAAGCGGTGCTACCCGACGAAGCTGGACCTCTGATCTTCGCCGCCCTCCAACAGCACGAAGCCCTTGTGGAGAGGAGCACTCGTGGCTGTGGACGCGACTACCTCAAGAGCGCGCATCCTGCCAATCAAGTAACGTGCCGGACCACATCCCGAGATCCGCCCACATGACTGACGGAACCGGAGGAGACGTCCAACAAACGCTCGACCACGACCCGCCCAAATGACTAGTTGTCAGCGATGCTACAATTTTTCTAGGTGCCGTTAGGGCGCCTGTTTCGGGCTGAAACAGGCATTCAACAGCCGCATTGCGAAGTACGGGGCAGCGTGGTCAAGGAGGTGGTGCGGGGCCTGGAGGCACGCCCTGAAGGGGCCGCATCACCGCTAGAGAATGGGCCGGGGAACGGAGGGTGATCTTGTCGAAGACGAATCTGTACGAGGAGATCTGCTCGGAGAGGCGGGAGGTCAACACGCGGGTGCTCAAGCAGGTGGTCTCGCTCGCGGTGGAGATAGCGCGGGAAGGAAGGGAGGGGCGCAAGATCGGGACGCTCTTCGTCGTCGGCGACTCGGGGGAGGTGATGCGGCGCTCGAAGCCCATGATCCTGGACCCCCTTCAGGGCCACCCCGAGGAGGACAAGCTTATCGAAGACTCGAACATGCGCGAGACCATAAAGGAGCTGGCCCAACTGGACGGCGCCTTCGTCGTCTCCAACGCCGGCGTCGTCCTCTCGGCGGCCCGCTACATCGATGCGGCCTCCGATAGCCTGGATCTCCCTCTAGGCCTCGGCAGCCGCCACATGGCAGGGGCCTCCATCTCGAGTCAGACGAACGCCGTCGCGGTCGTCGTCTCTGAGAGCTCGATGGTCAGGATGTTCGACGACGGCGAGCTCGTCTCCGAGATAGTCCCCGAGCTGTGGATGATCGACGGCTACCGCAGCCGCCTCGAAGGCCAGACCCGCACCAGGCAAGAAGAGGACATCACGGTGATCTCGCGTGCCGAGTAGCCCCGCCGACGTCCTGGCCTTCTGGTTCGGCAGGGAGGGCGAGCCGGGCTACGGAGAGTTCAGGAGCGAGTGGTTCCAGAAGGACGAGGCCTTCGACCGCGAGGTCACGAACCGCTTCGGCGACTTGTACGAGCAGGCGGCGGCTGGACGCCTCGACGGCTGGCGGGAGGAGGCGGAGAGTTGCCTGGCGTTTGTCATCTTGCTCGACCAGTTCCCCCGCAACATGTTCCGCGGCGACGCCAGGACCCACGCCACCGACGGGGAGGCGCTGGACGCGGCAAAGTACGCCACGGAGCGCGGCCTGGACCGGGAGCTTCCGACCTTTCAGAGGATGTTCCTGTACATGCCGTTCATGCACGCGGAGAACGTCGAGGACCAGCGCCGCTCGGTGGAGCTCTTCGAGGGGCTGGCGGCCGAGCCCGGGGGGCCCGACGTAGTGGAGTACGCCGTCGGGCACAGGGAGATAGTCGAGAGGTTCGGGCGTTTTCCGCACAGGAACGCCATACTCGGGCGCGAGACGACGCCGGAGGAGGCCGAGTTTCTTACGCAACCGGGGTCGTCCTTCTAGGGTGATGCGGCTTCGCGGATCGGGAGAGGAGGGGCGGTTTGGCCACGCTTAGGGCGCCGTGCGACGAGGGGATAGTCCGGTCGAGGCCGGCCGCCTCGCCGTGCGGGTCGTCTTCGGAGCCGTGGGTGCTAGCGGCGACCATCATAGGGTCGGCGATGGCGTTTATCGACGGGACGGTGGTGAACGTGGCGCTGCCCCAGATCCAGGATCGGTTGGGTGCGAGCGCGGTGGACGCGCAGTGGATCGTCGAGTCGTACGCCCTGTTTCTGGCCGCCCTGATCCTGGTCGGCGGTTCTCTGGGCGACCACTACGGCCGCAGGCGGATCTTCTCCTTGGGCATCGTGCTCTTCGCCGTCGCCTCTGTCGGGTGCGGCCTCGCGTTGACGCCGGGGCAGCTCATCGCGGCGCGGGCGGTACAGGGAATCGGCGGGGCGATGCTGGTTCCGGGGTCGCTGGCGATCATCAGCGCCTCCTTCGACGAGGCGCGGCGCGGTCGGGCCATAGGGACGTGGTCGGGGTTCTCGGGGATCACGGCGGCGCTCGGGCCGGTGCTCGGCGGCTACCTGGTCGAGAACGTCTCGTGGCGGGCGGCCTTTCTTATAAACGTGCCGCTGGCGGTGGTGGTGCTGCTCATCGTGGCGCGGCACGTGCCGGAGAGCCGCGACCCCGACGCGCGGCGGCTGGACGTACCGGGGGCGGTGCTAGGCACGGTCGGGCTCGGCGGGGTGGTGTTCGGCCTGATCGAATCCCAGAAGGACGGCTTCGGCGACCCGATAGTGCTGATCTCGCTGCTCGCCGGCGTGGCGGCCCTGGCCGGCTTCGTCCTGGCGGAACGGCGCTCGCGCGAGCCGATGATGCCGCTCTCGCTGTTTCGCACCCGCAACTTTACGGGTGCGAACCTCTTGACGCTGCTGTTGTACGCGGGGCTCGGGGGGTCGCTGTACTTTCTGCCGTTCAACCTGATCCAGGTCCACGGCTACTCGGCGACGGCGGCGGGGAGCGCGTTCTTGCCTTTCATCGTCATAACTTTCCTGATGTCTCGCTGGGCCGGCGGGCTCGTGAACCGCTACGGGGCCAAGCTGCCGCTCGTGATCGGCCCGACGATCGCCGCCTGCGGCTTCTTGCTCTTGGCCCTGCCCGGCACGGACGGCCCCTACTGGACGACCTTCTTCCCGGCCATCTGCGTGCAGGGCCTCGGGATGTCCCTGGTCATAGCCCCCCTCACCACGACGGCGATGAACTCGGTGACGGGCCGACACTCGGGCCTGGCCTCGGGCGTGAACAACGCGGTCTCCCGCACGGCAAGCCTGCTTGCCATCCCCGTCCTCGGCATCTTCGTCTTTGTGGCCTTCTCCGCCACCCTGGACGCCCGCGTGGCAGACCTGAACCTCCCGCCCCAGGCGGTCCAGCAACTCGAGAAGGGGAAGGTGGACCTTGGCGGCGCGGAGGTGCCGGAAGGCCTCTCCGGGGGCACAGCGGCGGCCGTGGACGCGGCGATCGCCGAGGCCTTCGTCGCCGGCTTCCGGGTGGCGATGTTCGTGGCGGCGGGCCTCGCGCTGCTGGGCGCCCTGGCTGCGGCTCTCATCATCGAGGGAAAGGGGAGCGCCGCCCGGACGCAGGAGGTCGGACGGCCCGAAGCGGAGGCCGCACCCGCGTGAGCAAGGCTGCCGGCCCCCCATCATGACCGTCCCGGAACTGGACGCCGTCCTGGCGTGGCACGCTGCCCTTAACGCCGGCGACGCGGAGGGTGTCGCCTCCCTCTCGCACCCCGAGGTCGAGGTCGGGGGTCCGCGGGGCCCGGCCCGCGGCCGGCAGGTTCTGAAGAACTGGGTCGCGCGAGCGAACGTCCGCCTGGAGCCCCTGCGTTCGTTCCGACGCGGCCGGACCGTGGTCGTGGAAGAGGCGGCGACCTGGCGCGACGCGCGTACCGGGGAGAAGATCGGGGAGGCAACCGTCGCCACGGTATTCGGGCTCGACGGTGGTCTGGTGGCGGGGATCTTCCGCCACGACAACCTGGAAGACGCCCTGCGAAGCGCGGACCTCGACGGGTCGGACGAGATCCGACCGGGGTAATTCGGACGGGAGGGCCATGCGAGCGCGTGCGCATCGGCGTGCGCATCGGGATCGGATCAACGACGGGGAACCGGGCGCCGAAGGATGCGAGGGGTGCCTCCCGTGCGGGCGCGCGGGCTGCCACAACCCGAGCAAGAACCGCCGCCGTTTGCTTCTCCGCCCGCGGGTTCGCCCGCGCGGTGGGACCGATCAGGCCGGGGCGGCCTTCCCGAGGGCCTTCTCCGCGTCCTGCCTGCGGTGGCCGCTCTCGAACAGCGCGAACGCCTGGCCCCTGGCGTCCCTGGCTATCTGCGTCCCGCGCAGGTTCTCCAGGCGGGGCACGTCCTTATCCGAGACCCTGCGGGCCTCGGTCCAGGGCACGGACCTCAGGGAGATCGGGGCGCCGAACTCGTGCTCCATGCGGTACGAGGCCACCTCGAACTGCAGGGGGCCGACGGCGCCCAGGATCGGCTCCTGTCCCCCCGTCTCGGGCCGGCTCAGGACCTTGACGACCCCCTCTTCGGAGAGCTGGTGGAGGCCCTTGTGGAACTGCTTGTGCCTGCCGGAGTCCGCGTTTCGGGCCAGCAGGAAGTGCTCCGGCAAGAACTCCGGGATGGGCGGGAAGCGAACGGGGTCGTCTTCGTAGACCGTGTCCCCGACGCCGAGCTCCCCGGAGTTCACGAGCCCCACCACGTCGCCGGGGAGCGCCTCCTCGAGGGTGGAGCGGTCGTTGGCGAACAGCCCGTGGGCGTGGCGGGTGTTCAAGGGCCGTCCGGTCGGCCCGTGCACGAGACGCATTCCGCGGGCGAAGCGCCCGGAGCAGACCCTGACGAAAGCTACCCGGTCGCGGTGGCGGGGGTCCATGTTCGCCTGAACCTTGTAGACGAAGCCGGAGAAGGGCGCCCCCGGGTGGCGCGGTTCGCCCCCCGCGTCCAGACGGGGCCCGGGAGGCGGCGCGAGGTCCTTGACGGCCGCGAGCAGCGGCCTCACCCCGAAGTTCGCGAGCGCGCTCCCGAAAAAGACCGGCGTGATCTCCCCGGCGAGGAAAGCCCCCCGCTCGAAGGTCGCCCCGACGGCACCCAAAAGCCCTACCTCCTCGCCGGCCCGCCGTCGCGCCGGTCTATCCTCCCCGCCGGCCGACGGCCCCCCGAAGGCCTCCACGGTCTCCGAGCCGACCGAGGCGCCGTGGGCCGTGCGGTCGTGGCGGATGAGGACGCCCCGCTCGCGGTCGACCACGCCCTCAAAGTCCCGCCCGTCGCCAACCGGCCAGGTGACGGGCGTGGCGCGAATTCCCAGAGCCGCCTCGACCTCGTCCAGGAGCCCCAGGGGTTCCTTGGACGGACGGTCCAGCTTGTTGACGAACGTGATCACGGGTATGCCGCGCATCCGGCAGACCTCGAAGAGCTTGAGGGTCCGCTCCTCGACGCCCTTGGCGGCGTCCAGCACCATCAGCGCCGAGTCGGCGGCGTAGAGGGTGCGGTAGGTGTCCTCGCTGAAGTCGCCGTGGCCCGGGGTGTCGAGCAGGTTCAGGCGCACGCCGTCGTAGTCGAGGCCGAGCACGGTTGAGGTCACGGAGATACCGCGGGCGCGCTCCAACTCCGTCCAGTCCGAGCGGACGGCGGCCTGCTTGCGGCTCTTGACGGCACCTGCCATCTCTATGGCCCCCGAGTAGAGCAGGAACTTCTCCGTGAGCGTCGTCTTGCCCGCGTCCGGGTGGGAGATGATGGCGAACGTCCGCCGCTCGGCCGGCCCGTCCGTGCCGTTTGTCGTGCTGTGTTGCAGCTCTCTGCACCTTCCTCTTACTCTTTGCGGCCCCGAGGGAACCCCGAAAGCGCTTACGCGTGCGTACCGAAACGTGCTGCGGCCCCATGTTACCGGAACGGACGGCGCGCGCCGCGTCGCGGGGGGCCCGGACTCAGGGTATCTCCTCCGGGGGGCGGCCGATCCACTTCTCGTAGATCTCCTCGTAGGTGCCGTCCTCTTTTATCTCGGCGAGCGCCTCGTTGACGGGCTCGATGAGGGGGCTCTCCTTGGGGAAGGCTATGCCGTATTGGGAGCCGGTGGGGATGACCTCGACGAGCTCCAGCGCCCCGCCCGATTCTTCCACCTCCCTCTGGGCCGCCGGGAGGTCGTAGATCACGCCGTCCAGCAGCCCGCCGCGGAGCGCGGCGAAGGCGCCGTCTACGGTCCTGAAGGTGCGCACCGCCGCGACGTCGCCGGAGTTCAAGAGCTCGCCCGCTTGTTCCTGGCCGACGGTGCCGCGCTGGACGCCCAACGTTTTCTCCTCGAGGTCGCCCGTGGACTCTATCTCCGAACCGCTGCGGACCACGAGCGCCTCGTCGACGTTGTAGTAGGGGTCGGAGAAGTCCGCCTGCTGCTCGCGGGTGCCCGTTATCGTCATCGCCGAGATCGAGGCGTCGTAGAGGCCCTCGACGAGCCCGCGCGTGATGAAGTCGAACCGGGCGTCTCTGTACTCGACCCGGAAGCCTCCCCGCTCCGCGATCTCGTCCATAAGATCGATGTCCAAGCCCCTGGGCCCCCCGCGCGGGGAGAACGCGAACGGCGGGTAGGAGACGTCCGTGGCGACGGTGATCGTCGGCGTCCCAACACCCCCCGGGCCCGTGGTCTCTTCGGAGAAGCCGATCCGCGAGACCTCGTCCGAGACCCTCTCCTCCGACCCCTCGCCGCCCTTCCCCCCGCAAGCCGTCAGGATCGGCGCGACGGCGAGTACCAAGACCGCCGCGAAGACCCGCGTAGCCCGTCCCATCGCCCCCGGGGAGATCCTGGCACGGATCCCGGGCGCGCGTCTCGTGTCTCCGGTCCTCTGTGCTCTCGCGGTCTGGGTCATCTCCGCGCCCGAGTGTACATTATTAAAGTGAAAACGTGTACTGCAAATGAACAAACCGGTGGGTAGAGGAGGTGCGGAAGATGCTTACGCACTCGCGATCAAATGGATCGGACCCCCTGCCGCGGGTTCCTAACGCGCCCGGGGTCGGTCGAGCAGGGCCGAGACGAGGTCGCTCCTGCCCGGTGTGGCGACCATGACCAACACCGCCTCTTCCGCCCCCCTGTTCTGCCAGGAGAACTCCGTTTCCTCGGAGACGTAGACGGAGTCCCCCTCGCCAAGCATCATCTGTTGCCCCCTGAGCTCGACCGTGAGCTCGCCCGAGAGGACGAGCACGAAGGCTTCCTGCGCGCCGAAGGCCGCGCGCTTCCCGCTCGCGCCGCCCGGCCTGACCGAGATCTCGACCGCCGAGAGCTTCCGCCCCGGCGCCCCGTCCGCGAGCGGCGCGACGGTGCTCTTGGACCACCCGCTCTCGTGCTCGGTCCTCTCGGCCTTGCGCACCACCTCGCGCGGCGTCGCCTCCAGCGAACTGAAGAACTGCCCCAGGCTCACCCCGAGTTCCTCCGCCACCTTCTCCAGCGAGGCGATCGAGGGCGAGACCGTCTCGGCCTCCATCTGCGAGATAAAGGATGGCGAGAACCCGGCGCGCGCGGCAAGCGTCCGCACCGAAAGACCCCTCTCCGTGCGCAGCTCGCGCACCTTGCTGCCTATGCTTTCCGTGCCGGCGCTCTGTGCCCTCATGCTTCGTCTCACCTCCGCGTTCCAGTGTACATCGCAAAAGATAAATCGTGTATCAATAGTGAACAAAAGGCTCCCGAACGGGCCCGGGTCGCCCCCAGGCCCCGGTGACGGCGGGGGGTTGCGGGGGAGGGCTTCCGCCCACTCCCGGGCGTCGAAGGGGCTTCCGCGGAACCACCGCCACGGTCTCGCCGACGGCGGTGGTGGCGAGTTTCGGAACCCCGAGAAGCCGCCCCTCCGGGTCCCCGCCAGCGCCCGGTGGACGAACCGTCGTAGTCGCGCCTCGTCGAAACCGCGGCGCCACACCCTCAGGCACCGGGCCCCTGCCGAGGCCTCGCACAGCGGCCGAGCCTCGCACATCGGCAGCTCTCGCCGGTGCCCATGTGCGACCCCATGCCCGTAACGTTACACGAGCGCCTGCCCCCGGGCGAGTCCCCAGGAACCGCGGTCTGGAACCGCGGTCGGGGCCTCCTTGTATCTGTCGTGTTGCTTTCGGGTTTCATTTCGATACATTTGTGTAAGAATGGAAGCGATCGAGGGTCGTGCCAGAGGGCTCGGCGTGGGCCATCGGATACGGGGGCGCCGGGCTTATGGGGTCCCCGGGTACGAAAATTTCCGAGTATGGGGAGTAGGCAACGGGTTTGCGTTCCATAGCCGCGGCGTTGCCGGAGAGGCTCGGGCCGGGCAGGCGAGAGGGGCCGTTCTACGGCTGGGCCGTGGTCTTGGTTGCGGCCGTGGCGACCTTCTGCTCTGGGCCGGGCCAGTCGTTCGTCTTCTCCGTCTTCGTGGACCCCATCCTCGCGGACACGGGGATCTCGCGGGTCGGGCTCTCGACGCTCTACGCGTTCGGGACGGCGGTCAGCGCCGGGATGGTGGTGCTGGTGGCCAGGCTCGCCGACAGGTTCGGGGCGCGCGCGATGCTCGCCATCATCGCCCTCGCCCTTGGCGCGGCGTGCATCGGCATGTCCGCGGCTGTCGGGCCGATCTCGTTGTTCCTCGGGTTCGCGGCGCTTAGGGCGCTCGGTCAGGGGGCGCTGCCAGTGACGGCGACGGTCCTGACGGCCCAGTGGTTCGTAAAGAGGAGGGGACGGGCCGTGGCGGTGGTGGTGCTCGGGCTCGCGGCTTCCAACGCCGTCCTGCCGCCGGTGACGCAGGCTTTGATCTCCTCTTTCGGGTGGCGGGGGGCCTACGTCGCCCTCGGGGTGATGGTATGGGTGCTCCTGATACCGGCCGCCATCCTGATAGTGCGCAACCGCCCCGAAGAGGTCGGCCTTCATCCGGACGGCGCGGAGGAGCCCGCCGCGGAGCCGGGCGGCGGCGAAGCCCGCGGCGAGCGGGGTTTCTTGCGGGTGGTGGCGTCGCCGGACTTCTGGTTTCTGGCGACCTCGCTCGCGGCCGTGCCGTTCGTGGTGACGGCGCTGGTCTTCCACCAGATCTCGATCCTCGACGCCCAGGGGCTCACGCCGGGCGAGGCGGCCGGCGTCTTCGTCCCGTTCGCCGCCGCCTCGGCCGCGGCGACCGCGCTCTCGGGAGCCCTCGCCGAGAGGTTCGGGCCGAAGGGCGTCCTCGGTATCAGCCTGGGCCTGCTCCTCTTCGCGGTGGTCGGGTTGCAGTTCGTCTCGACCCTCCCGACGGCGATCGCCTACTCCGCGGTGCTGGGTGCCGCGGCCGGCACGCAGGGGGTGGTCGCGGGCATGATCTGGGCCCACTACTACGGCAGGGCCGGCCTGGGCAGGGTGCAGGGGCCGGCGACGATGGTCATGATCTCCGCCGCCGCGCTTGCCCCGCTGCCGCTGGCGGCCTTCCGCCAGCTCTCCGGCGACTACGCTCTGGGCCTCCTCGTCATGGCCGCCGTCCCCGTCGCCTGCTTCGTGATGACCCGGCTCTTCGACCCCGAACGTGCCCGCCGCCACGCGGACGCCCCGGGGCGCTGACAGGTGACCGACCGCGGGGAGCTCAAGAACGCCATCCGCAAGGACCTCTCGGGCTTCCTCTCCCAGAAGACGGGCAAGCGCCCGATCGTCCTCCCGCTAATAGTAGAGGTCTAATAGGGCTGGAAGACCAAGCGGCTGTTTGCCTGGCGTTCTGGCTTCCGGCGGCTGGTGGTGCGTTACGATTGGCGGGAGGAGCAACTACCTCGGTTTCGTACGACCTGGATACATCGGCATCCTGCCGAGAGCTTGCGTGCCGGCCATCGTCTATCTCCCGCCCACTTCTCGTGCTCGGTGCTGGCTTCCTTGACCGCGTGCCCGCCGAACTCGCCGCGCAGGGCAGGGATAACCTTTATGGCGGAGCAGCAACCCCGGCGCGAGGCGAAGCGGACTACGGGGATCTCTCTACCGCTACCAGCACGAGGTCCCCGCCGCCCAGCGCACGGACCTCCCGCCCCTGCGCGACGAGGGCTTCATAAACACCGAGGTCATGCGCCGCGTGGCGCGGGACCTCGACCTGGAGGAGGCAAGGCCGGAAGTCTCTCGGCTCTGCGGACGGCAACTTCCTCAGGTCAGTCCCCGGTGCGGAGGTCATCGATGCTCCAACCCGCGGTTCTGGCGCCGGCTTCGTAGGCGCTCTGGAGAAACCGGAGGAGGGTCTCTTCGGGGGCGTTGCTCCGGCGCACCTCCTCGTAGGAGAGGCTCGCCGTGCCGCCCTCGGGCAGCCAGCGCGCGGACGCCGGCGTCAACGGCTGGTCCGTCAGGCCCGGCGGCTCGGGGGCCGTGTAGGAGTAGAAGCTGGGTTCCCGCACGTCCCTGTCGCCGGGCCAGAAACCGAAGGAGATGACCTCGTGCGAGTAGGCCTCCCGGGTGACGGGGTCTGCCCCGGCGCGTTCGGGCGCGCCCCCCGGAGAAGCGGGCGAGGGCGAGGTCGAAGGAGTGCCAGAACAGGTGCACGGGGCTCTGCTTGCCGTTGAAACGCCCGGCGAACACCTGGAAGACCCCGTCCACCCAGACGAGTATCTGCCAGTAGCGCCGGACGTACTCCCGGTCGCAGGCGTGGTGGAGGAAGTTCTCGTCTAAAGGGTGCTCGTCGTCCAGGTCGAAGGGCCTGGGGTCTATGGAGACCTCGACGCCGATGGCGGCGAGGCCCTCCATGAGCTTGCGGTAGAAGTCGGCCACCGCGAGATCGTCTAGCGCGAAGCCGAAGGACCCTCCGTTGCCCGCGCGGGCTTCGAGGCGGTTGTTCAGGAGATCCAGCTCGAGCTCGAAGTTCGTCCGGCCGTAGGGGATGGGACCCATGGTCAGGCCGCGGGCGCCCACGTAGAGCGTGACGTGCCACCAGTGGTTCTTGAACGGGGCGGCGGACAGCCGGATCTTGCCGACTACCTGAGCGTACCTGTGCAGCGTCTCCTTCGTGTCCTCCCAAGCGTCCAGCGGCAGCGACGGGAGCACGGCCCCCGAACCGTCTTCAGGTACCATTCCTTGCCCCCTCTCCTTGGCGGCCACCTGCCATCCACCGGCCAATATAACCCGAAGCGCCGCGACGGGGTCGGGTCTCGGGCGGTTCAGTGCGTCTGGATGCGCAGCTCGACGTCCCCGGTGTGGGCGCGCAGCGCGCCGGTCCCGCCGATGGGGAAGGTGAACGCCGGGGTGGTGTGGCCGAAGCTGGCGTTGGCGATGACGGGTATGCGCCCGAGCTCTGGCTTGCCGCGGATTATCTCCGCCAGCGTCTCCGAATCCATGTTGGAGGCGCGCTGGAAGCGTCCCAGCACCATCCCCCGGACGCCGTCGAAGCCCGGCTGGTGGAGGAGCGACTGCAGCGCGCGGTCGAAGTGCTGAGGCTTTACCTCCTCGTCGTCTTCGAGCAGCAGGATGGCGCCTTCCAGCTCCGGCATGTAGGAGGTTCCGAAGAGCAGGGCAAGGGTGCCGAGGTTTCCGCCGAGGATCCTGCCCTCCGCTTCCCCCTCGCTGATCACCTCGTAGCCGGGGTTCGGCACGAAGTCGCGGTTCTCCTGATCCTCGTACCATGGGTCGTCGCTCCAGTGGTCGGCGGGCTCGACGCCGTAGGGCTCTTCTTGCATGAGGCACCTCTCGAAGTGGTCCAGCGTGTACTCGAGGCCCCGCTCCATCGAGAACGTCGAGAAGTGCGGGCCGGAGTAGGTAACGAGGCCGGTTTTGGCGTGGATCGCGGTGGCGAGCGCGGTTATGTCCGAGAAGCCGCAGAGGATTTTGGGGTTCTCCCCAATGAGGTCGTAGTCCAGTCGGGCGAGCAACTGGTTGGAGTTGTAGCCGCCGATGATGGTGAGCATGCCCCGGACGCCGTCGTCGGCGAACGCCCCGTGCAGCTCGGAGAGGCGCTCTTCGGCGGGCGAGGATTCGAAGCGGTCGAGGACCTCCCCGGCCCCGCCGTAGGAGATCCGCAGCCCAAGCCCCTCTAACCGACCTGCGGCGACCCTCCTCCGCTCTTCGGGGATAAACCCGAGCCCCGAGGACGGGGAGACGACGCGGCCCTCGTCGCCGGACCTCAGCTTGCCCGGGATCACGGCGAACGGCTCCCCTCCCGCCTCAGTACGCGGCGTTGAGGATGCGAAGGGCGTCTACCTTTTTGTCGCCGAACCCTCCGGCGATGTCCTCGAAATCGCCTTCGGGCACGCCCACGTCGCGCAGCCTGTACGGAAGCCCGAGCCCCCGCACGAGGGAGGCGACCTGCCCGGCGGGGTCTCCGCCAAGGGCATCGGCGAGTGTCCGCCAACGCTCCTTCGGCGTCGTCTCCTCGGCCGCTTCGAGGCTCGGGGCGAGGGTGACGCAGGAGGTGACGCCGTGGGGGACGTTGTAGCTCGCCCCGATCCTGCGCCCCAGCTCGTGGGAGAGGCCCATGGGCGTGTTGAGCGGGCCGAAGTACGAAAGCCAGGCCGCGACCTGCAACTCCGCCCGCGCCTCGAGCTCGTCGGGCCTCGCCTTGGAGATCGGCAGCAGCCTCACCAGGCGCCGGGCGCCTTCGAGGCCCGTAACGTCGGTTATGGGGTGGTCCCCACCGTACAAAAAACCCTCGACCGCGTGGTCGAGCGCCCGGATACCGGTGGAGAGCCAGAGGCGTTCGGGGGTAAAGACCGTGGCCTCGGGGTCCAGGATCACGACGGGCGGCACGGCCCGCGGATCGGCGAACCCACCTTTCTTGCCCGCCGCCTCGTCCGTTACCCCGACGCGGTGCGCCCACTCCGCCCCCGAGAGCGTGGTCGGCACCGCCACCTGCGCCGGGTACCCGAGCTGCCGCGCCACGGCCTTCGTCCCGTCGATGACGCTCCCGCCCCCGACGCTCACCAGAAGGTCGGTCCCCGCCGACTCCGCCTCCCCCGCCGCCCGCTCGACCGCGCTGCCCGGCGTATGCTCGCCCATGCCGACGTGGGTGCCGGCGTGCTTCTCTCCCAGCGATCCCTCGACGCGCCGTACGAGGTCTGTCTTCTCGTCGAGGCTGCGGCCGGTGATGACGAAGGCCCGGCCGTGGGGCCGGGCCTCCTCTTCGAGCTTCCGCAGGCTTCCGGGACCGAAGTGGACCCGGGCGGTCCGCAAAAACGTGTGTGTGCCGCCCATCATGCCGGCAGTTTACACCGGGACGGCCCCTTCTTCGGGTCCCTAGCCCAGCCATCCACCTCTCGTAGGATGGCTGGCGGCACGCGGGGACAGGTTCGTCCTCCCCCCGCGGGACGTCCTAGACCCGGCTGCCCGCGAGAAGCGCGGCCTTCTCAGCCACGCGACGGCCGAGGTACCGCGCCGCGGCGAGCTCCTGCTCGGTGGGCTCCTCGGTGCTGCTCGCGCCATAGGGGTTGCCGCCGGCCTCGAAGAGCACGGGGTCCGTGTAGCCCGGCGTCACGAGGATGGCCCCCCAGTGCGCGAACACGTTGTACATGCTGAGCAGCGTGGACTCCTGCCCGCCGTGCGCGTTCGAGGCGCTCGTGAAGCCGCTGACGACCTTGTCGGCGAGCTTGCCCTGGAACCAGAGCCCGCCCGTCGTGTCGATGAACTGCTTGAGCTGCGCCGAGACGTTGCCGAAACGCGTCGGCGTCCCGAAGATGTAGGCGTCGGCCCACTCGAGGTCGTCGAGCTGGGCCTCCGGCACGTCCTCGGTCATCAGCGCGTGGTCGGACCAGCCCTGGTTGCTCTTGATGGCCTCCTCCGGCGCCAACTCGTGCACCTTGCGGAACCGAACCTCGGCCCCCGCCTCCTTCGCGCCCTCCTCGACGGCCTGCGCCAGCTTGTACACGTTGCCCGTGGCGCTGTAGTAGATCACCGCTACCTTGACTGCCATTCTTGCTCCCTTGCTTGTAAGTGGACCCGCGTCCACTTTAAGAGTAGAGGCTATCGCGGTAGACTGGTGGTGTCAAGCAAACGGGGTGGTTGTGGTGGTGCATCTACGTGAAACTCTGGGGCGGGGCGGGTGGGGTTTGGACCATCTGGGGCGTCCGGCTGCCGGGGTGCACGAGCGGAGCGATGCGGCGCGCAACAGGCGGGCCGTGTTGGAGGCGGCGCGGGCGCTCTTCGAGGAGCGCGGGGTGACGTGCGTGACGATGGAGGAGATCTCGCGCGCCGCCGGCGTCGGCAAGGGGACCCTCTACAGGCGTTTCCCGAACAAGGGGATCCTCTGCCAGGCCCTCCTCGACGAGCCCACCCGCGAGTTCCAGCAGAAGACCATGGAGCTCGTCGGGGAGCCCGGCGTCGGTTCTTTGGAGAAGCTGGGCCGCTTCCTCGACGGGTTGGTGCGGTTCACGGAGGAGAACCTGGACCTGCTCTACGGTGGCGAGGAGCCTCTGTGGGGGGACACCCGCCTGGCGCGCTTCCGCTCCCCGGCCTACGACTGGCGCCGGTGGACCGTCCTCGGGCTGCTACGCGGGGCCGCGCGCGAGGGGGGAGTGGACCCCGGCCTCGACCTGGAGTACCTCGCCGCGGCGCTCCTCGCGCCGCTCGAGGTGGACCTCTACTACCACCAGCGCCGGGTGGCCGGCCTCCCGCCCGACCGCATCAGCGCCGGGCTGAGGTCGCTCGTGCCAAAGACCGACAAGCCCTAGAGAACGGAGAGAGACATGGAACTCGGAGGATTGCACCACCTGACGGCGGTAACGACCGACGCCGGGCGGAACGTAGATTTCTACACCCGGGTGCTCGGCATGAGGCTCGTCAAGAAGACCGTCAACCAGGACGACGTCTCGGCTTACCACCTCTTCTACGCCGACGCGCTCGGCAGCCCCGGCACCGACATCACCTTCTTCGACTGGCCGCACCTTCGGGTGGCGAAAAACCGCCCCGGCGGCGGCGAGGTCTCGAACACAGCACTTCGCGTCCCCGACCGGACGGCGCTGGAGTGGTGGGCCGACAGGCTCGATGGGTCCGGCGTCGCGCACGGCGGGATACAGGAAGTTGGAGGGCGACTCTACCTCGACTTCGAGGACCCTGAGGGCCAGCGTCTCAGGCTTTCTGAGGACCGGGGCGAGGGCACCGAGGCCGGCAAGCCGTGGGACGAGGGCGAGGTTCCGGCCGAATTCGGCATCAGGGGGCTCGCGTCCGTGGACCTCACGGTAAGGGACCTCGGGCCGACGGAGTGGGCCCTCACGGAGGCGCTCGGCTTCCGCAAGACCGACGAGCGCACAGAAGACGATGGCCGCACGGCCGTCTACGAGGTCGGGCCTGGCGGGCCCGGGGCCACCGTGCGCGTGGTGGAGAGGCCGGGGGCGGGGCTGGCGCGCCTCGGGCGCGGGGGCGTGCACCACGTCGCTTTCAGGACGCCAGACGACGAAGAGCACGCGCTGTGGCGGGAGAGGATCCGGGCGATGGGCCTCGGCGTTACCCCGCAGATAGACCGCTTCTACTTCAGGTCCATCTACTTCCGCGAGCCCGGCGGCGTCCTCTTCGAGATCGCAACCGACGGCCCCGGCTTCGCCACCGACGAGGACCCGGACCACCTCGGGGAGCGCCTCTCCCTGCCGCCCTTCCTGGAAGACCGCCGCGAAGAGATAGAGTCGCGGCTGACGCCGGTATAGGGCCGTCAGCTTTTAGGCTACGGCGTTCGCGGGGACACTCCGGGAACATCAGAACATCAACAGCAGAGAGACAGCGAGGAGAGCGGCATGGGTAATCTGGCGGCTTTGATCCTGCGCGTTGCCCTTGGCGGGCTTATGGCCGGCCACGGGGCGCAGAAGCTTTTCGGTTCGTTCGGCGGGCCTGGCATGGAGGGAACGAGCGGGTTCATGGAGATGCTGGGCCTCGAGCCCGGCAAGCTGTGGGCGGTCGCGGCGGGCCTCTCGGAGTTCGGCGGCGGCGTGCTCACGCTGCTCGGGTTCCTCAACCCCCTGGGCCCCGTCGGGGTCATAGGCTCGATGGCGATGGCGACGACGAAGGCGCACTGGGGCAAGCCGATCTGGGTCACCGAGGGCGGCGCCGAGCTGCCCGTCACAAACATAGCGGCGGCCACCGCCCTCATCGTGGGCGGCCCCGGGAAGTACTCGCTGGACCGGGCCCTCGGCCTGCGCCTCCCCGGCTGGCTCGCCCCTCTTGGCCTCGTGGCCGTCATCGTCACCGTTCTCTACGCCGGCGTCGATACCCCCGAACCGCCGGAGCAGGACGAGGCCCGCGAAGGGACCGCCGGGGACGCATAGCGCTTGACGGCCCACAATATCCGTTTGGGGTACGCGGTTCGCGGGGGTCGCGCCCCCCGCGAACCGCTCTAGAAGTCCGGGAGATCGATCTCGGGTATCTGGACTCCGGCAGGTTGATCGGCCGCCGGGGTAGGCTCCACGGCGGGGTCTTCGGCGGGCGCGGAAGCGTCGGGAGTATTGCGCGCGGCGGGCGCCGGCGCGGGGCTCACAGGGGCGGGCGGCGCGACCGGCTCTTGTTGCGGAACCTCTTGTTGCGGAACCTTTTCGATCGCGGGGGCACTGGACGCCTCCGGCGCCGGAGATGCGGCGGGAGCCGGGGACGAGGCCGAAGAGACCGCCGAGGCCGAAGAGACCGCCGAGGCGCTGGCGCTTCCCATCTGGGCATCGGCGGATGCTTCGGAGGCCGGGGCTTCCGAGGGCGCGGCGCCGGCATCACGTTGCGGCGCCCCGTCCTCTTTCGGGGCCTCGCTAGGGGAGGCCGCTGCCTTCTCTTCTTCGGGCACCGTCGGCGCGCCCGGGTGCCCGTCCAGCGCCGGGCTCACCGCCCGGTCGAGGGTCCGCGTATCCGGCGCGATGGTGCGCTCCACGAAAGCGACGGGCCTCTGCATCGGGACGAGCGAAGAGGCGAAGATTCCGAGAACCGCGGCCAGCGCGAGGGCCATCAGCGGCAGGACCTTGCGGCGTCGGCGGCGGGGCGGGGCCGCGGGGACCGGGGCGCGCCTGAGAACGCCCGTCCGGGCGCCCTCGGGCGAGGAGGCGACCCGCAGGGTGGCCGCTGAGGAGAGCCTCCGGCCCTCCAGAAAGGCGGCGAGGTCGTCGGCGAGGGCGGCCGCATCCGGGTGGCGGTCCTCCGGCCGCTTGCGCATCAGGGTCAGCGTGATCAGCTCCAGCGCCTCCGGCACCCCGCTGTTCTCCGCCCGGGGCGAGGGCGCGGGCTCGTTGCAGTGCTTCATCGCGATCGCCAGCGGGTTGAGGTGCTCTCCGGTGCCGAAGGGCGTCCTCCCGGTGAGGGATTCGTAGAGGACCACTCCCAGGGAGTAGAGGTCGCTAGAAGGCCCCACGGGCTCGCCCCTGGCCTGCTCCGGCGAGAGGTAGGGCGCCGTGCCCAGGATCATGCTCGTGCGGGTCATGACCGTGGCCTCCGTCGCGCGCGCGATCCCGAAGTCTCCGACCTTTACGTCGCCGGCTTCTGTGAGGAGCACGTTCTCCGGCTTCACGTCGCGGTGGACGATCCCGGCCGCGTGGGCCGCCCCGAGGGCCTCGGCGACCTGGAGGGCGACCCTGGCGGCCTCGCGCGGCGGTAGCGGGCCCGTGGAGCGGATCCTGTCCTTCAACGTCCCGCCCGAGGCGAGCTCCATCGCCATGTACGGCGAGCCGTCCTCGTCTTCCCCCGAATCGAAGACCCGGATTATGTTCGGGTGATCCAGGGAGGCCACGTTCCTGACCTCGCGCTCGAAGCGCTCGACAAACTCCGGCGTCTGCGCGTAATGCTCCGCCAGCACCTTCAACGCGACCTCGCGCTTCAGGCGCCCGTCGTAGGCCCGGTAAACGCGTCCCATGCCCCCCGAGCCCAGAAGCCCGCGAAGCGCGTACCGGCCATCGATCAAAGAATCGCTCTGCATGAGATCAGACTCTACCCTACGAGACAGAGAGAGGAACCGTTATTGGTCCGTCCCTCGACGTCAAGCTTACGTTCGATGGTCGCCGGGTCCTCCCGTCTCCACGTTTTCCCCCTCATCGGCGGGCTCAGATCGCGCAACGGGCCGACCCTCGGGGGCTCTGGCCAAGCCTCGATCACAGGTTCAGACAACCCGTAAATGCAAGCCGCGCAAGGATCGGCTGGCGTTCTCCCGCCTGTTCCCCGCGCAGAGCGGCGTCGATCTTCGGGCGCAGGCGGGGCGGGGGCGCTTTACAACGCGGGCGGCAACGTCTATACCATCTCCGTGTCGGAGGCGGAGAAGAGGACGCGGCGGAGGGACGAGATGCGCGAGCGGCTGCGCAACCGGCCTCGCCTGCGCCCGAAGGTCTACGGCTACCTGACGGAGGAGAAGGAGTCGCTGCGCCAGGGGTTCGCCGCCCTGTTTCTCTCGTCGGTCGGGGAGCTCGTCGCGGGGCTCGTGCTCGCGAGCATCTCGGGGACGCTGGACGAGCTGGTGGGGCTCGCCGTGCTCATCCCGGCGGCCATCGGGATGCGGGGGGCCATCTTCGGGGCGATGGGCAGCCGTCTTTCGACCTCGATCCAGACCGGCCTCTTCAGGGTCAACCTCAGGCGCGGCGTGCTCGCCGAGAACGTGCAGGCCGCGGCCGTGCTCTCGCTCGTCTCGGGGGTGTTCCTTGCCTTTCTTGCCCGTTTTCTGTGCGGGCTGCTCGGGGTGCCGACCGAGCTCGGCGTGCTCGACTACGTCGTGATCTCGACCGTCGGCGGCATCCTCGCCGGGGTGCTCCTGCTCGGTATCACCGTGTTCGTCGCCCGCCTCTCGGTCTCCCGCGGGTGGGACATGGACAACATAGCGGCCCCCATGCTCACCGCCGCGGGCGACATCCTCACCCTCCCCGCGCTGGTCCTCACGACGTACCTGATAGGCATACCTATCTTCTCGGACGCTTTGGCGGCCATCCTCGTCGTGGCGACGGCGGTCGTCGTCGGGGTCGCCTTCCGTCTCGGGGCGGCGAACCTCAGGCGCATCCTCGCCGAGAGCTTCCCGATACTTGCCATCACCGGGACCGTGATGACCCTCGTCGGCCTCGCCCTCGAGGACCGCAAGGAGATCTTCGTCACCCTGCCCGCGCTGTTCATCCTGCTGCCGGCTTTCTTGCAGGAGGGCGGCGCTTTGGGTGGCATCCTCTCGAGCCGGCTCTCCTCCAAGGTGCACCTCGGCCTCCTGGCGCCCCGGGGCATCCCCCAGCCGAGGGCGTTTCGGGACTTCACCCTGACGTACATCTTCGCCGTCGGCGTCTACCTGTTCATCGGGGGGGCTTCCCACTGGCTGGCCGTCGGCCTCGGGCAGTTGAGCCCCGAGGTCCTCACGTCGCTAGGCCTCGGGACGGGGCAGCTAAGCCCCGGCTTCTTCACCATGCTAGGCGTTACCGCGCTGGCGGGGCTTATGGCGACGACGGCGGCCGTGCTCGCGGCGTACTACGGCTCGACCGTCAGCTACCGCTTCGGCCTAGATCCGGACACCTACGGCATCCCGATCATCACGGCCGCGGTGGACTTGCTCGGTTTTATGAGCCTTATAATTGCGTTGAACATCTTCGATCTTGCGGGGTAGGGACATGCGCGACGGAAGACCGAGCAACCTCAAAGACATGCTCCGCGAGGCGAAGGACACCTCGGAGCTCATGGTGGACCTGGCCTACGCCGCCCTCTTCTACAACTCCGAGGACATCTCCGAAGAGGTCTTCCGCCTCGAAGAGCGCCTCAACGACCTCGTCTTCGACATGCGCACCCTTGCCATCCTGGCCGCCCGCAGCCCGGCGGACGCCGAGCAGATGGCCGGCATCCTCCAGGTCGTCCAGGACATCGAGAAGATCGGCAACGCCGCCAACGACATCGCCAAGATCGTCGTGAAACGGCTCGGCATCCCGAGGGAGCTCTTGCAGGACATCCCCGACGCCGAGGAGACCCCCACCAGGGTCCGCATCCACGCCGGCAGCGAGCTCGACGGCCGGAGCCTGTACGATGCGGACCTCCCGATGGAGACGGGCATGCGTCCCATCGCCGTCCGCTCGGACGACGAGTGGAACTTCGACCCCGAGCCCGAGGACGTGCTCAGGGCCGGCGACGTTCTCTTCATGCAGGGCCCCCCCGAAGGCGTCGCCGAGGTCAGGAGGTTGGCCGGCGCCACCGTGGTGCACCAGCACCCCGCCGAGCCGGCCGGCGAGCTTACGGAGCTAGAGCGGGCGGTGGACATCCTCATAGAGATGAAGAACCTCTCGGAGGTGGCCGTAGGCCTCGCCTACTCGGCCCTCCTCTACTACGACGCCGGCCTCGCCCGCGAGGTCGTCGCCATCGAGAACGAGATGGACGAGATGCGCTACCGGCTGGAGCGCTGGGTGCTGCTTGCCGCCAGCCACATCGAGGACTCCTCGCGCTTGCGGGGCGTGCTGCACCTCGCGACGGCGTCTGAGACCATCGCCGACTGCGCGATGGAGATGGTCTGGATCGTCGAGAAGGGCGAGGAGGTCCACCCCGTCCTCTCCGCCGCCCTGGGCGAGTCCGACGAGATCGTGCTCAAGCTCACCGTCTCGCCCGGGTCCCCCGCCGACGGCAGGACCTTGCAGGCCCTGCAACTGGAGACCGAGACCGGCATGTTCGCCCTCGCGGTCAACCGCTCGGGACGCTGGACCTACCGCCCCCGCGACACCTACGCGCTCAGGGGCGACGACTCCCTCCTCGCCACCGGAGCCCCCGAGGGCCTCGAACCCCTCGCCGCCCTCTTCGGCCAAAGGCTGGAAGGCCCGGCGTAATCCGTCGGGGCTCGCATCTTCCGGGCGTCCTCCGCTTCTGGGCGCCCCTGGCCGGGCTGGGCGCCATCCTGTACCTCGGCCTGCTGCGGCTCTCCGACGGCCTGCCCCCGGACCTCAGGGAGGGCTCGAACGACCTCGCAACGTACCGCGAGGCCGGGGAGGCCCTGCTGCGCGGCCGTCTCCCCTACCGCGACTTCTTTCTGGAGTACCCGCCCGGCAGCCTCCCCGCCTTCGTCCCCCCGGCCCTGCTCTCGGAGACTAGATCCGGGTTCATCTACCTGTTCTCATCGGAGATGGCGCTCGTCCTCGTCGCAGCGCTCGTCCTCGTCGCGCTGACGGCCAGGCGCCTCGGCGGCACGGACGCCTCCTGGCCCGTGCCCGCGGCGACCTTCGCCGCGGGCGCCCTGCTTCTCTACCCCGTGGCCGTCACCCGCTACGACGCCGTCGTCGCCCTAGCGCTCGCGACCGCGGCCTTCGGAGCGGCCTTCGGCGGGCGTTACGTCCCGCTCGCCTACGCCTCACTGGGCTTCGGGGCGGCGGCGAAGCTCGTGCCGGCTCTGGCGGTCCTGCCGCTAATCTTCGTTAGGAGCGGGGCGAGGCGCGGGCTTGGGGCGTTCTTCACGGTCTCGGCCCTGTTCTTCGCGCCGGCGCTGGTATTTGGGGGCGGCGGGTTCGTCGGCAGCTTCGCGTACCACGCCGAGCGGGGTCTGCAGGTGGAGAGCGTCGCGGCGTCGGTTCTGATGGCCCTCGGTCGGGTGGAGGGGGTAGTCTTCGAGTTCGGCGCCTTCGAGGCCAGGGGGCCGGGCACCGGGCTCGCCGCCGGCCTTAGCCTGCCCGTTACGGTCGTCCTGCTCGGGGTCACGGGGCTGGCGATGTTGCGGCGGCAACGTTCGCGAGGCCTCGATGGCGCGGATTTTCCACGTTACGCGGCGGCCCTTATACTGGCGTTCATGCTCGGTTCCAAGGTCCTCTCCCCGCAGTACGAGATCTGGCTCCTCCCACTCGCACCGCTGTGCGCGGGGGGCCAGACGGGCGCCGGCCTCTGCCTCCTCTTTCTCGCCTCCTGCCTGACCACGACCCAAATCTTCCCCGTCCACTACGCCGACCTGCTGAACGCGCGCCCCCCGGGGCCGCAACTCCTCCTCCTGCGCAACGCGCTCCTGGTGGCCCTCTGGGGCCTCCTGCTCCTGCTGCCGCAAGGGGCGCGCCCCGGACGGGCGGCGTCGTCGTGAGACCGCCGGGCGCAGGCCGGGGCCTCTTGTGCCGGGCGGGTTCGAAACCCGCCCCCACGAGCGGGGGCGCGAGGGGTCGGGCCCTGGTACTCGTCCTGCTACCCCTACTTTTGCTCACGGGCGGCCTCGCGCCGGGACCGCAGCTCGAAGAGCGGGAGGCCGCCGGCAGGGCCGCGTCCGTGGCGGAGCTGTCCGGCTACCACTCGAAGCCCACCGTCGAGGCAGAGGCCGCCTACGACGGGGACGACGACGCGTGGCGGGTAACGCTCGTGGAGACGGTCTCGGAGAGGGAGGTCGCGGAGTTCTCGGTGGACGACGATACCGGCGAGGTGGGCGGGGTCGAGGTCTCCTCCGAGGTGGACGAGATCGACTTTCCAACCCTCTCCGAGGGGGAGGCCGTCAAGCTCGCCGCCTCGGACGGTGAGGTGAGGGGCGAGCTCGAGGAGCACGGGCCGTACACCACCGAGGCGAACTACGAGGACGGCGGGTGGACCGTCCGGTTCTACGTCGACGAGACGGGGATGGTCGGCGGGCGGCCGACGGAGAGGGGCAAGGAGGTCGCCAGCGTCGAGATCGACGACGCGACGTGGGTCATCGAATCGGTGCAGACGGGGGACCAGGTAGGCTGGCTCATGGCCCGCGGGGTCCCAGGCGCCTACGGCAAGCAGGCGAACTACCCGTGGGTGTGGGGACCCCTGGCCCTCGCCTTCGCGCTGGCCTTCGTCCGCACGGACAGGCTTTTCTCCCTGCGCAACCTCGACGTGGCGATGCTGCTCGGGTTCCTCGTCTCCCACCATTATTTCCGGCAGGGGGAGGTCCTGGAGGCGGTGGTCCTGTGGTACCCGCCGCTCGTCTACCTGCTCGTCAGGAACCTGCTCCTCGGTTTTGGCATCGGGGAGCGGGTGGAGAAGACGAGCAACCTGCCGACGTGGCTGTTGTTCGTGCTCGCGGGCCTGGCGGGCGGGCTCGTGCTCGCCCTCAACACCGACGCGCGCGTCATAGACGTGGGCTACGCCGGCGTGGTCGGGGCCGACCGCATCCTGTCGGGGGAGATCCCCTACGGCAACATGCCGCCAGACGTCGGGACCGGCGACACCTACGGGCCCCTCAACTACCTGCTCTACGTCCCCTTCGTCCTGATGTTCGGCTTCTCGGGCTCCTGGGACTTTCTGCCGGCCGCCCACGCCCTCACGGTGTTCTGCTTCGTCGCCGCGGGCGTGGCCCTCTTCGTCACCGGATACAGGCTCTCCGGACCGAAAGGGGCCGCGGCCATGGTCTTCGCGTGGGCCGCCTTCCCGTACACCATCTACGCGACCAACAACAACACCAACGACGTGATCGTGGCGGCCATAGCCGCCATAGGGCTCGCGGCCGCCTCCTCCCCGCTGGCCCGGGGCGCCACCATCGCCGCCGGGTTCTCGGTAAAGCTGTTCCCCCTGATCCTCGGCCCCCTCTGGCTCGCCCACGACGGCTGGCGGCGGCGCCCGATCGTCGACTACGTGCTCGGCGGTCTCGGCGTCCTCCTAATCGCCTTCTCCGTGCTGCTCTTCCCCGGCCAGCCCGTCGAGGCCGCGAAGCTCTTCTACGAGAGGACGCTCGGCTTCCAGGGCGAGCGGGTGAGCCCGTGGACCATCTTTACCCAGGTGCCGGCCCTCGCGTTCCTGCAAAAACCGCTGACCGCGTTCGCCATCTTCCTCGCCGTACTCGTCGCCTTCGTGCCGCGCCGGCGCACCGTCAGGCGCCTCGCCGCGCTCTCCGCGGCGATCGTCATAGCGTTCCAGCTCACCGTCAACTACTGGTTCTACGCGTACGTGACGTGGTTCGAGCCCTTCGTCTTCGTGAGCCTCCTGCTCGCCACGAACGAGAAGACGGAGCTGGACGGGGTGCACGGGGCGTCAGGCATCGGGCAGCAGGAAGAGGAGGCCGAAGAAGATGGCGACAGAGAGCAACCCGCCTAGTAGCGAGACGCCGATACTGAACGTCGTCGGGGACCAGGTGGCGCTCGGGCCGTTGCGGGAGGACCTCTTGCCGCTCTACGGGCGTTGGATCAACGACTTCGGCACCATCAGGATGCTCGGGCTCCCGCCGGCTCCCGTGACGGCAGAGAAGGAGCGGGACTGGTACGAGGGGCGGGCGAGGAGCGAGAACGACCTGATGTTCACCATCTACGAGCGGGAGACCCTGCGGCCCATCGGGAACACCGGCCTGTACGGCCTCGACCACCGAAACAGGAGCGCCTCCTTCGGCATCATCATCGGGGAGCCCGAGTGCCGCGGCAAGGGATACGGCACGGAGACGACGCACCTCATGCTCGACTACGCTTTTACGGCGCTCGGCCTGCACAACGTCATGCTCACGGTCTTCGAGTTCAACCCGGGCGGCCTCCGGGCCTACGAGAAGGCAGGCTTCAAGCCCATCGGCCGCCGCCGCGAGTGCCGCGTGATGGGCGGCAAGGTCTACGACGAGATCTACATGGACTGCCTGGCCCCGGAGTTCGAGAGCCCGGTGCTCGGGCGCGTCTTCAGGCCGGAGGCGCCACGGTAGCTCTCCAAGGGTCGCCGTTGCACCGGGCCGGTGCAGGAGCACCCCCCGACCTCTCTAACCTACGCAAGCCGGCGGCAGGGGATCCGGCTTCCGTATTGCGGGCTACCGAGGACGATGGGCCCGGGGCGGGTATAAACGTGGGGTCGGTGCACCTTACTTTCAAGG
>DASYWA010000163.1:0-12122 GCA_035936475.1 Rubrobacter sp.
GCCCTCCGGCTGGAGGACTTTTTCGACGCCGTCGTTCCGGCGGAGGAGGTACGGGCCGGGAAACCGGACCCGGAGCCCTACCGCGCGGCCCTCGAAAAGCTCGGCGCGGACCCCGACGAGACCCTGGCCTTCGAGGACTCCGTCTCCGGCATCGCCTCGGCCGTCGGCGCCGGCATCCCCACCGTCGGCATCGCCTCCACCCAGCGGCCGGAGAAACTTCGTGAGGCCGGCGTCTTCATGGTGGCGAAGGATTTCACCGGTCCGAACCTGCGGGCCCTGATCGGCGCCCGATAGCGGGGGTACGGGTTCTGGGCGTCCACCCTCGTAGGTTCCATCGCGGAGGGGTTGCCGGCACCACCCCGCGGGCGGCCCCGGGCTAGAAGAGGTCCGGCCGTCGGGCGTCGATATAACCGCGGCGGAGGGGTCGGCCCTCACCGCGGAGGCTGCTTCACCGCCCGGGGCCTTCTCCTCTGGATTCTCGGAGAAAGGACCGCAACCGCCCTTCGTACTCGGGGTGGGCGAAGGCCTCGACGTGGTCGAGGTCCCGGAGTATCCAGACCCTGGCTTTCGGGTGCGCCGCGGCGAACATCTTGGCGTGCTCGACGGGGATGACGTCGTCTTGGGTCGAGTGGATGACGAAGAGCGGCACGCCCTCTCTCCAGAGTTCGGAGGCCTCTCGGGCCGGCTCGACGGACCAGGGATCGAAGTCCGGCCAGAGCCGGCCCGCCAGCAAGACCCCAGGCACGAAGGGGCGCGGCAGGTTGGCGATTTTGGGTATGGCGATCCCGAGCAGGCGCGGAAGGTCGGCGTAGCCCGCCTCCTCCACGACCGCGGCGACCCCCGTCCCCGGCGCCGCCCGCACCACGGTCGTCCCGCCCATCGACCACCCGTGGAGCACGGTGTCCTCGGGCCGGTAGCCGCGCTTTTCGAGCCAGAGGAGCGCGCCTAAAACGTCCCGCGTCTCGCGGTAGCCGAGCGTGCGGCGCCCCCCGCCGGATTCCCCGTGCGCCCTGAGGTCGATCACGAGCGCGTTGTAGCCCTCGCGGTGGTAGACGGGCAGGGTCTTGAGGACGTGCTCGTCGGACTTGTCCCCGCCCCAGCCGTGGACGAGGACCGCGGCCCGGCGGGAGTCCCCGGCCGGGACCCACCACGCCTTCAGCCGCACGCCGTCGGTGCTCGCGAGCCGGACCTCCTCGTAGTGGAGGCCGGCGCTGGCGGGCGTGGCCTGCGGCGCCTTGGGTCTCGCGGCGGTCATCTTAAAGACGACGAGCAGGCAGAGGCCCAGGTACCCGGCCGCCAGGCAGCCGAGCAGGATCAGGGCCGTACGGAACATTCGCCGCAATCCCCGGCCCTCGCTACAGGACCACCTCCACCGTGGCCTCCGCGCCCGTCTCCGGTAGGGTCACCACGAGGCCGTTCTCCGTGGTGGTCGATCCCGCATCCTCGCCGTCCACGGAGACGCTCCGCGCCGACCCGACCCCGCGCAGCTCCAGAAGGACCGTCTCCCTCTGCGGCACGAACGAGCCCTCGCGCGCCCCGAAGCGGACGGTCACGCGGTCTTCGGACGCTTCGCAGGAGATCTCGCGCCGGGCGAACTCCCCGTGCTCGTGGCCGAAGCCGTCGCCGGCGTCCTCGTAGAGGGAGGTAGATCCCGGGGCCGCGCCGGCGGCGGGATAAACCCGCAAGGTCAGAGGGTCGGTCGTCCCCTCGCCGGTGTGGGCGGCGTCCGGTCCCATCGGGAGCGGGGTGTTCGCCTTGAGGTAGACGGCGGGCTCGCCCAGAGGGGCGTGGGCGAGGACGTGCGCCGGACCGTCGAGGCGTTCGCCGGTCCAGAAATGGGACCAGGTGCCCTCCGGCAGGTAGACGTGGCGGTGCTCGATGCCGGGGCGGGAGACGGGGGCGACGAGGAGGGCGTCGCCGAGGAGGAACTCGTCGTCGGCCGTGTAGGTCGTCTCGTCCTCCGGGTACTCGAAAAGGAGGGGACGCAAGATCGGCGCGCCGGTGCCGTGGCATTCCTCGAAGAGCGTGTAGAGGTAGGGGAGGAGGCGCTGCCTGAGCTTGATCATCTCGCGGCACACCGACTCGTAGGGCTCGCCGAAGGCCCACGGCTCCTGGCGTCGGGTGCCTATGGCGGTGTGGTTGCGGCAGAACGGCTGGAAGACGCCCATCTCCGTCCAGCGGGCGAGGAGCTCGCCGTTGCCGTCATCGAAAAAGCCACCGATGTCCACGCCGGCCCACGCCACGCCCGAGAGGCCCAGGTTCTGGAGCTGGGGCATCGCCATCCAGAGGTGCTCCCACCACGAGGAGTTGTCCCCCGTCCACTGCATCGCGTGCCGCTGGAGCCCCGCGTAGCCGGCCCGCGTGATGACGAAGGGCCTCTCGTCGGGTTTGAGCTTCAGTAGCCCTTCGCGGGCGGCGCGGGCGACGAGGGAGCCGTAAGTGTTGTGGATCTGGGCGTGCCACTTCGGCTCGCCGCCGCGACCGCCCGGGTGGACCACGTCGTCCGGCATCGTGGACTGGCGGGGAACGAAGAGCGCGGGCTCGTTCATGTCGCACCAGATCCCGTCGACCCCGACATCCGTGAGGACCTCGTGGTTCTCGCCCCACCACTCCCGCGCCTCCGGGCTCGTGAAGTCCGGGAAGGCGCACATCCCGGGCCAGACGACGTTGTGGTACTCCTCGCCCTCCTTGGTCTTGCAGTAGAGGTCGCGCTCGCGCCCCTCGACGTAGACGGGGTAGTCCTCGTCTATCTTCACGCCGGGGTCGACGATGGTGACGACGTGGAAGCCCTGCTCGTGGAGGTCGGAGATCAGCCCTTCGGGGTCGGGGAACGTCTCCGGGTTCCAGGTAAAGACGCGGTAGCCGTCCATGTAGTGGATGTCGAGGTAGATCACGTCGCACGGGATGTCCCGCTCCCTGAAGTTGCGCGCCACGTCCCTGACCTCGGCCTCGTCCATGTACGAGTAGCGGCACTGCTGGTTGCCCAAGGACCAGATCGGCGGCATCGGGATGCGGCCCGTGAGCTCGGTGTAGCGGTCGAGCACCGCGGCGGGGGTCGGGCCGCAGAAGACGTAGTAGACGACGTCCCCGCCCTCGGCGCCGAAGTAGGCGCGGTCCTCGTCTTCTAGGGCGAGGTCTATCTCGACGCGGTGGGTGTTGTCGAAGAAGAGGCCGTGGGCCTTGCCGCCCGCCATCGAGAGGACGAAGGGGATGGAAGAGTAGAGGTTGTTGAAGGAGGCCGTGTGCCCCACGGGCGGGTCCACGTTCCAGAAGATCTGGTGCGATCCCGTCTTCTCGAGCCCGCTCGTCCGCTCCCCGCACCCGAAGTACCGCTCGCCCGCCGCCCGCTTCTTGTACAGCCGGACCGGGCTCCCGAGCGGCTGGCTGAACACGTCGGCCCCGGGCGCCACGACCCGGCCCATCCCGAGGGCCTCGTCGTCCGCTGCGAACTCCCTGCCGGAGCCGTCGGCGAACCGGACGCGCAGGGGGTCGAGGGAGACGTAGGCCGTCGCGGCGGTGGTGGAGAGCGTCAGCTCGTCGTCGGACTCCTGCATGGAGATCTCCACGGGGTCCCAGTCCTCTTTGGCTATGGCCTCGGTCCGGTACCGCGGCGTCCGGCCCCCGGGGAACATGCCGACGCGGAAGAGATCGGGGGCGAGCGCGGTAACCTCCACCGTCGTCGCGCCGGATCTCAAGCGGAGGCCCCGGTCGCCGTGGTCCGCGAGCTCCCCCGCGCCGAGCGGTTGGTAGTCTCCGCCGGTCTCCGGCCGCCTCTCTATCATCTGGCTCCCTTCGTAAAGATCTGCGGGCGGTTTCGAAACCCGCCCCTACGTCGTCGGCGCGTCGGGCCGTCGGCATCCTGTTGCCGGTGGCATTCTACGGGCTACCCGTGCTTGCCGCTCCCGGGCCTGACGGTGCCTCCGAGGAGGAAGACGGCGGTGCTCAGGCCGACCACGAGGTAGAGGGCGGTGCCGAGGCCGGCGAGCTCGGCGACGAAGCCGATGGTGGGCGGGCCGACGAGGAAGCCCGTGTAGGCCGCGGTCGAGACGGCGGCCAGCGCCGGGCCCGGGGCGACGTCCTCCGTCTCGCCGGCGGCGCTGAGGGCGAGGGGGAAGACCACGGAGAAGCCCGCGCCGGCGCAGGCGAAGCCGACGAGGGCGAAGACGGGGTCGCCGACGGCGAGCGCCGCGCCGAGACCTGTGGCCGCCACGGCGCCGCAGAGGCGGACGAGGCGGGTGGGGCCGAACCTCTCGGTCAGGCGGTCCCCGAAGAGGCGGCCGAGGGCCATCGTCAAGGAGAAGGCCGCGTAGCCTGCGGCGGCGAAGCCGGGGCCGGTTTCGAGCGCGTTGTCCAGGTAGACGGCGGACCAGTCGGACATAGCGCCCTCCCCGAGCAGCACGCAGAAGGAGATGACGCCAAGGCCCAGTAGCGCCCCCGTCGGTCGGGCGAAGGCTGGGGCCCCGACCTCGGCGGCGTCGGCATCCGAGGGCAGGAGCGCCCGGTAGGCCGGGACCGCGGCCAGGGTGGCGAGGACGAAGACCACGAGGAAGTGGGGGAGGACGCCCACGCCAAGGTAAGCGACGAGGCCGCCGAGCACGGAGCCCGCGAGGGCGCCGAAGCTGAACGCGGCGTGGAAGGAGGACATGATGCGGCGCCCGTACCGGTCCTCGACCGCGACGGCGTGGGAGTTCATCGAGACGTCCAGCGCCCCGTTGCTCGCCCCGACGAGCACCAGCGCTAGGGCCAGGGTCGGCACGTTCGGCGCGAGGGCCAACGGTATGAGGGAGATGGGGAGCAGGAGCGCCGTCGTCCCGACCACGCGGCGGCTGCCGAGGCGCGAGATCAGGGCCCCCGTCACCGTCATCGAGAGGAGCGCCCCGACCGCGGCGCCTAGCAGCGCCACCCCGAGGAGCCCCTCCCCGATCCCTAATCCGTCCTGCACCGCCGGTATCCGGACGAACCAGGCCCCGAGGGCGAACCCGTTGAGGGCGAAGACGGCGAGCACCGCCCGCCGCGCGCGCCGGAGCTGTGGCGTCAGAACTCTATCTTCTGGCCGACGCCCCGCTCGACGGCGCGGTCGTAGGCGACCCTGGCGGTGGCGAGGTCTTCGAGGGCGAGGCCCTGGCTGGCGAAGAGGGTTATGTCCTTTGGGCTCTGGCGTCCGGCGACGTGCCCGGCGATGACCTGGCCGAGCTCGTAGACGGCCTCGGGGAGGAGGGCGCCGGTCTCCAGGGCCGGCATCAGGTCCCCGGCCTCGAGGCCCAGCTCCTCGCGCGAATCGGCGCAGACGAAGGCCGCCCTCTTGACGACCTCGCGGTCGATCTCGCTCTTGAGGAGGAAGTTCGACCCGGCGGCGTTGACGTGGGTCCCCGGCCTGAGCCATTCGCCGTGCAGCACCGGCGCGCCCGACGAGGTCATCGTGACCACGATGTCCTGGGCGGCGGGCTCCTCGGCGGCGTGGGTGGTCTCTATGTCCATACCTAGCTTCTCGCCCATCTTGTGCGCGAACTTCTTGCGCGACGCTTCTTTCCGGCTATAGACGATGACGCGCTCGAGGTTGCGGACGGCGGCTATGGCCTCCAGCTGGCTCTCGGCCTGCCAGCCGGCCCCGTAGATGCCCAAAGTCTTCGCGTCTTCCCTGGCGAGGCGCTTGGTGGCCACACCGCTCGCGGCACCGGTGCGCATCTGGCCCATGCGGTCGGACTGGAGGATGGAGAGGAGTTTCCCGTTCTCCGGGTCGAAGAGCATGGTGTAGAAGCGGGCGCCGCCCCTAGCTACGGTGTAGGCCTTCAGGCCGAGGGCGTCGATCTCGGGGGCGCCGGCGAACATGACGTTCAGGCCGCTCTTGGGGAGGGCGACGCGGCGGCGGGCGCGGTTGGTGGCGCGGCCCTCGCCCTGCTGGCGCAAGACGGCCTCCACGGCCTCAAGGACCGAGGGCATGTCGAGGAGGCTTTCGACCTGCTCTTCCGTCAGGAGGAGGGTCACGAGCCCCTCCCCCTGTTCGTCGGGAGAGTATCGGCTAAAATCCCGGGGCTCATGCGGGTTCTCGTCATAGACAACTACGACTCCTTTACGTACAACCTCGTCCAGTACCTGGGGGAGCTCGGCGCCGAGGTCCTCGTGCGCCGCAACGACGAGGTAACGCCCGAGGAGGTGGCGGAGCTCCGCCCCGACAGGATAGTCGTCTCGCCCGGGCCCTGCACGCCCAACGAGGCCGGTATCTCCGTCGAGTTGATCGAGAAGACCGGCGGCAGCACGCCGCTTCTCGGCGTCTGCCTGGGCCACCAGTCCATCGGGCAGGCGTTCGGGGCCAGGATCGTCCGCGGCGAGCCCGTCCACGGCAAGACCGCGAAGATCCTGCACGACGGCGAGGGGGTCTACGCCGGTCTCGACCAGGGCTTCGAGGCGACGAGGTACCACTCGCTCGTCATAGAGCCCGAGTCCATGCCGGACTGCCTCGTCGTGACGAGCCGCACGCCCGACGGCACGATCATGGGCGTCCGCCACCGCGACTTTCCCGTGGAGGGCGTCCAGTTCCACCCCGAGAGCGTCCTGACCCGCCACGGGCGCGACCTACTCAAGAACTTCCTGGAAGGGTAGCCGTGCTCCGCGAGACGCTGCGCAAGGCCGCCGGGGGCGAGTCCCTGACCGAGGGCGAGGCCGAGCGGGCGCTCGAAGAGATCATGGAGGGCACGGTCGCCCCGGCGGCCACGGCCGCGCTCCTGACCGCGCTCAGGGTCAAGGGCGAGGCGGTGCCTGAGATCGTCGGCTTCGCCCGCGCCATGCGCCGGTTTGCGGCATCGGTTGAGGCCCCGCCCGACGTCGTCGATACCTGCGGGACCGGCGGCGACGCCAAGGGGACCATAAACGTCTCGACCGCCGCGGCCTTCGTGGCGCGCGGCGCCGGCGTCGTCATCGCCAAGCACGGCAACCGGGCGGCCACGAGCCGGGCCGGGAGCGCCGACGTGCTCGAGGCCCTGGGCGCCGAGATAGAGCTCACCCCCGAGCAGGTCTCGCGGTGCATAGCCGAGGCCGGCATCGGGTTCATGTTCGCCCGGACGCACCACCCGGCGATGCGCTTCGTCGCGCCGGTGCGGGCCGAGCTGCCCTTCAGGACCATCTTCAACCTGCTCGGCCCCCTTACCAACCCCGCCGGGTCCAAACGCCAGCTCGTCGGCGTCTTCGGCGGGGCGTTCGTGCGGCCGGTCGCCGAAGCCCTGCGGGACCTCGGCGCCGAGCGGGCGCTCGTCGTCCACGGGACGGACGGGATGGACGAGATCACGACGAGCGCGCCGACGATGGTCGCTGAGGTCTCGGACGGAGGGATAAAGGAGTACGAGGTCTCCCCGGAAGATTTCGGCCTTGGCCGGCACGCCCCCGACGGCCTCCTCGGCGGCGACGCCCACCTAAACGCCCGCATCCTGCGCGACGTGATTTCCGGCAGGGAGGCTGGCGCCGCCCGCGACGTGGTCCTGCTCAACGCAGGCGCCGCGATCTTCGTCTCGGGCAAAACCGGGACCATCGAAGCGGGCGTCCGCCGGGCGGAGCAATCCATAGAGACGGGTGCTGCCGGGGAGGCCCTGGAAGACTTCGTCAAGGCCACGCGCAGGAAGGCCGGCACCCCGTGAGCCGCGCTACCGTGCTAGAAGAGCTCGCCGCCGCGGCCCTCCTCCGCGCCGGCGAGCTACGCGACGCCACGGACCTCGACGCCCTCTACCAGGAGGCGCTCCTCTTCGAGAAGCGCGACTTCGCCGCCGCGCTCCGCCGCCCCGGCCTCTCCGTCGTGAGCGAGATAAAGCGCGCCTCGCCCTCCGCCGGCCCCATCAGGGAGGTGGACCCCGCCGAGTGGGGCATCGGATACGAGCGGGAGGGCGCGAGCTGCCTCTCCGTCCTGACCGAGCCCGACCAATTCAAGGGCTCCCTCGAAGACCTCGACGCCGCCAGGAGCAACACCTCGCTGCCCGTGATCCGCAAGGACTTCACCGTCGACGAGGCGCAGGTCCTGGAAGCCGGCGCCCGCGCGGACGCCGTCCTCCTCATCGCGGCCCTCTTCGACGCGGCCACGCTCGCCCGCCACGTCTCCCTGGCCGTGGAGGTCGGCCTGACGCCGCTGGTGGAGATCCACGACGAAGGGGAGGCGGACCTCGCCCTGGAATCCGGCGCGCGCGTGATCGGCGTCAACAACCGGAACCTGCGCGACTTCACCGTGGACCTCGCCGCCTTCGAGAAGCTCGCCCCGAGGCTCGCCGGCGCGACGCTCGTCGCCGAGAGCGGGGTCAAATCCGTCGAGGACGCCCGCAGGATGCGCGACGCCGGGGCCGACGCGGTGCTCGTCGGCGAGGCGGCGATGCGGGACCCGCACCTCGTCGCCCGGATGGCGTCCCTCGCCTGACCCGGTCACGGGGGAAGAGGTAGGGGCGAGGAGGCCGACGGTCACCCCGCAAGGCCCGATCCGCCTTCAGGAACCGGAAGAACCGAAGGGGACCGCGCTGTTCCCCTTAAGAACTTAAGGGGAATGGAGTTCCTGCGCCGCAACCTCGCCGAGACGGGCTCCGACGCAGAGATCGCCTACTATAAAGAAGCGTCGTCTTCCGCCCCAACCGCCTGAACGAGGCCCCACAGCGTACGGGCGTCCTCTCCTAACCCGCAGCGGGGGACGGAGCCAAGCCCGAACTCGATACGCTTGCGCCCGATCCCCTCCGAGGATCCGGGCCCGCAACCGCGTCCGCAACCGCAGGCTTCTGCCCCCGGTTTTCGTCAGGGGCCCCGTGACGCGTATGCCTCTTCTAATTGATACGAAACTGTAAAAAACGATATAAAACTGTGTGGAAATTGTTGTTAAAGTGTCGCAAGAGGGTATAATGTGGACGTTGGAAGAGGGGCGGCCCCGTTCTGAGGCCGTGGGCAAAGGAGGTGCGCGAGATGGCTTCGAGACCTTTCCGCGGCTTCCATGGCACGAGTAGTGAACAAAGGTAAAGGGATATTTTGCAGGGAGGTAAGAGCATGGCTAGTAAGCTTTGTGATGTATGCGGCGCGAGGCCGGCGACCGTCGCGATCAGGCGTATTATTCCCGGAGGAGGCCAGAGGGTCGAACACCTCTGCGAGCTACACGCGGCGCAGGCGAGGGGAGGGCGCTCGTCGTCTCTGGGGGGCGGGAGCCTCTTCGACGACTTCTTTGATCAGTTCTTCGAGGGCGCGGGAGGCGCTCGCGGGGTTCCCTCGGGGGGGGAGGCTACCGCGCCGCGGGCCGAGCAAGTCGACGTGACCCGGTTCTTCAGCGACTCCACCAACGAGCTTCTGCAGCGGGCGGCCCGGCGGGCCATGGAGTGGGGCGATTCGGACCTGACGGGCGAACACCTCCTCCACGCCGCGCTCGAGGACGGCATGGCGCGGCACGCGCTCGAGTGGGTGGACGCCGACCCTGACACCATCTCCGCCCAGCTCGAAGAGGAGGCCGACAGGGGCGCGCGCACGGACGTTTCCCCTTCGTTGGCCCCTGACGCCAAGCGGGCGCTCCTGGCCGCCTACGAGGAGTCCCAGGCCCTCGGCGCCTCCTACATCGGCCCCGAGCACGTCCTGCTCGCGCTGGCCAGGGACGAGGAGTCCGAAGCCGGACGGTTGCTCTCGCGCTTCGGCATCTCGCACACCAGGCTGCGGGGGGCCGTGGTGCGCGGGGTGGGCCGGGAAGGCGAGGCCCGCGAGCCGGCGAGCTCCACGCCCACGGTCGACGAGTTCAGCCGCGACCTCACCGAGATGGCCAGGGAGGGCAAGCTCGACCCGGTTATCGGGCGCGAGGACGAGATAGAGACGACCATCGAGATCCTCTCCAGGAGGACCAAGAACAACCCCGTCCTCATCGGCGACCCCGGCGTCGGCAAGACCGCCATCGTCGAGGGCATAGCCCAAAGGGTAGTCAACGACGAGGTGCCCGAGACCCTGAGCGGCAAGAGGGTCCTGGCGCTCGACCTCTCGGGCATCGTCGCTGGCACCCAGTACCGGGGCCAGTTCGAGGAACGCCTCAAGAAGGTCATAGACGAGATCCGGGAGAGCTCCGAGGACCAGATAGTCTTTATCGACGAGCTCCACACGGTGGTGGGTGCCGGCGCCGCGGAAGGCTCGATGGACGCCTCCAACATGCTCAAGCCCGCCCTCGCCCGCGGCGAGCTCCACGTCGTCGGGGCGACCACCATCGACGAGTACCGCAAGAACATAGAGAAGGACGCGGCGCTGGAGCGGCGCTTCCAGCCGGTCCTGGTGGGCGAGCCTTCGGTGGACGACGCCATAGAGATCCTGCGCGGGCTCAAGGACCGCTACGAGGCGCACCATCGGGTCAAGATCTCCGAAGAGGCGATCGTCGCCGCCGCCGAGCTCTCCGACCGCTACATCACCGACCGCTTCCTCCCGGACAAGGCGATAGACCTCGTGGACCAGGCGGCGGCCCGCGTCAGGCTCCGCTCGAAGACCAAACCGCAGGACACTAAAGAGCTCGAGGACGACCTGAGGCGTCTGAAGCGCGAGAAGGAGCAGGCCATCGCCGCCGAAGACTTCGAGAAGGCCCAGGACCTCAAGGGCACCATCCAGGAGTTGCAGGATAGGCTCGGCGCCTTCAAGGGGGGCCGCCAGCCCGTAGCTGGGGTGACGGCCGAGGACATAGCCGAGGTCGTCTCCAGGGCGACCGGGATACCGGTAAGCCAGCTCACCCAGGAGGAGCGCGAGCGCCTGCTCAGGCTGGAGCAGCAGCTCCACGAGCGCGTCGTCGGGCAGGAGGAGGCCGTCGACGCGGTCGCCGAGGCCATAAGGCGCGCCCGGGCGGGGCTCTCCGACCCCAACCGCCCGATAGGAAGCTTCCTCTTCCTCGGGCCGACGGGTGTGGGGAAGACCGAGCTCGCGCGCACGCTCGCCGAGGCGCTCTTCGGCGAGGAGGCGGCGATGGTGCGCATAGACATGTCCGAGTTCCAGGAGCGGCACACGGTCAGTCGTCTGGTGGGGGCGCCCCCGGGGTACGTCGGCTACGAGGAGGCCGGCCAGCTCACCGAGAACGTCAGGCGCAGGCCCTACTCGGTGCTGCTGCTCGACGAGATCGAGAAGGCCCACCCCGACGTCTTCAACATCCTGCTGCAGATCCTGGACGACGGGCGCCTGACGGACTCCCAGGGGCGCACCGTTGACTTCAAGCAGACGGTCATCATCATGACGAGCAACCTGGGGGCCGACAGGATCCAGGCCCACGCCCGGCGCAACGAGTCCTTCGACGAGCTCAAGGGGGACATGGAGCAGATCCTCAAGAGGAGCCTCAGGCCCGAGTTCATCAACCGCATAGACGAGATCATCGTCTTCCGCGCCCTCTCCAGGGAGCAGATAGCCGACATAGCCGGCCTCTTGCTGGAGCGCACCGAGAGGCGCCTGAAGGCCCAGGACGTCGAGGTCGAGTTCGCCGACGAGGCTGTAAGGCTCCTGGCGGAGGAGGGCTTCGACCCCGAGTTCGGCGCCAGGCCCCTCAGGCGGACCATCCAGCGCCGGGTGGACAACCCCCTCTCCCGCATGATCCTCGACGGCTCGCTCGAGCCCGGTAACAAGGTGGTCGTCGGCGCGCAAGACGGCGAGCTCAGCTTCGAAGTGGTCCAGGGAGCAACCGTCGCAGGAGGTGCCACGTAAGGACCGGAAGAAGATACCCCAAGGACCACCTCGCCCCCAACAGGCCCCCGGCACTCTGCGCCGGGGGCCTTCTTTGAATCGGACGGGATCCGTTAGAGGCAGCCTCCAACGTTGCCGGCATTGCCCGACCAGGTCTACCTCGACCACCCAAAGCTTTGGCCAAACTCACGCCGTCTCGGAGCAAGCCCGGTTGACTCGGCTTCGGAGAGCGTGGCGATCCGGCGCCGGTCCCTGATACCCCGCGTCGCAGGCCCGAGGCCTCCGCCGGATTAAGCCTTGTTAAGAACAACCCAACAGCCCTGGCGCCTCTCCCCGGGTTCTGTTAGCTTACAGCGTAAATATACAGTGTAAGTCAATGAGGTTGGGCTTGGAGGGTATCGCGGTGGTGGTCTTGTTGGTGGCGGGGATCGGGGTCGTGGCCTTCGCGCTCTGGGTCTTTGTGGGGCGCGACGGGTACGCGGACGTGG
>DASYWA010000164.1:0-21857 GCA_035936475.1 Rubrobacter sp.
ATGACCTCCTCGGGCGTCAGCCCGAAGTAGCGGCAGTACGCCTCGTTGGCGAACGTCACGGTGAGGTCGGGCAGGAAGCGGCAAACCAGCTCGGTCTGCTCCTCCACCACCGTCCGGTAACGTGTCTCCGCCGCCCTAAGCTGTTCTTCGGCCTCCTTGCGCTCCGTGATGTCGTGGACCGTTCCGATCGTCCTCAGCGCTTCGCCACCTTCGTCCCGCACCACCTCGGCCCGGCGGTGGACCACCCGCACCTCCCCGTCGGGGCGCACTACCCGGTGCTCGACGTCGTAGGGCTTGCCGCCGTCGAGCGCCTCGTCTATGGTCCTCCTCACGCGCTCCCTGTCGTCGGGGTGCACGAGCTCCATAAACCTCTCCAAGCTCGGCGCGAACGACTGCGGCGCCAGGCCGTAGATGCGTTAGACCTCGTCGGACCAGGAGATCTCGTCGGTCCTTACGTCCCACTCGATCACCACCCCCTCGACGCTCGGATCGTCGAGGCGGTTGTTGCGCACCACCTCGACGTGCCGCCACGAACCGCCCGCACAGAGGACCCTGAACTCCAAGGGCGCCAAGACCCCCGGCGTCGCCAGCGTCTCGGTCAGAGCCCCGAACGCCCTCTCCAAATCGTCCGGGTGGACGTGATCAAAGACCCTTGTACCGATCACTTCCCTGGGCGAGTACCCGAGCATGGCCTCGACCGCCGGGCTGGCGTAGCGCAGGATGCCGTCGGCATCGAGGATCGCCACGACGTCGAGAACGTGTTGCACCAGGGAAGTGAGGAACTCCTCACCCTTGCCCGGCGTATCTTCGGCTCCCTTACTGTCGTGTCTTAGGCTCACTAACCTCTCCGAGCGCCGAGGGTGTCGGGTCCCGCAGTAGCCCTACCCTCAGGAAGCCTATCCTCCGATGTGAGACCCAGTATCGGGTGACGCCCCCGTCGCCGCATCTGCCGGGTGGCCATACGTGGTGCTCCTCCTACCGTTAGTATAATCAAACATGCTGAGTTGCACTTCCAGCGCTGGCTTCGGATCCTTCTCACGCTCACCGTTTGCTCTCTACAGCCGTCTTGTTCTTCGGCGTTACCGCGGTGATGAGTTCCTGGCTCCTGTTGTTGATCGTCTATCCCCTCCTCCGAAGGGTATGGTCTGGCAAGAACGTTGATCATGATAGTAGGAGGAAACGAAAGCGGCCAAAGCCGCGCGGGTGAGGAGGTCGAAGAAGCAGGGCGGGCCCGGCAGGATTCGAACCTGCGACACACGGCCCCGGAAACCGTTGCTCTATCCCCTGAGCTACGGGCCCGCGTAAGGAGAACCGCCAGAGGATGTTACCCCACCGGCATCCCCGGTTCAATCGGGCGTTTGGACACGTTTGCAATCGTGCGGGCGATGTATAAACTACGCCGCACCCTTTATGTACGCGGTGATCTCCGACATCCACGGGAACTTCGAGGCGCTCGAGGCGGTCCTGCGGGACATGCCGGGAGAGGTCGAGACCGTGTACTGCCTCGGGGACATCATCGGTTACGGGGCGAGCCCGAACGAGTGCTGCGACGCCGTCAGGAGGCTCGGGATGCCCACGATCACGGGCAACCACGACCTGGCCGTTACGGACCTCTCGACCGACCTAAACTGGTTCAACCCCGTGGCCGCCGCCGCCGTGATGTGGACGCGGGATCAGCTGACGGAGGAGAACGCCGAGTTCCTGCGCTCCCGCCCGCGCATGATGCAGACGCGCGAGGCGCTCTTCGTCCACGGCTCGGTGCGCGACCCGGACGAGTACATCATCAACAGCATCTCCGCCGAGGAGAACCTGGCGGTCCTCGCCGAAGAGTACCCGAACGTCCCCGTCTGCTTCTACGGCCACACGCACGTGAAGGCCGTGGCGCCCTCGCCGAACGGCGCCATGAACGGGGGGCACACGCTGGACCTGAGATCCGGCGGCCCTTACCTGGTCAACCCCGGCTCCGTGGGCCAGCCGCGCGACGGCGACACGTTCGCCTCTTACGTGCTGGCAGACGAGGGGCGCATCGTCTACCGCTTCGTCGAGTACGATATACCGAAGGCGCAGACCAAGATAAGGGCCGCGGGCCTCCCCGAGATGCTCGCCGACCGCCTCGCCGTCGGCCGCTAGGTAAAGGAACCCCCGAGGCGTGCAACCCGCCTTCCCCAAACTCTTCTCCGTGCAGGAGGCTAACGACCTCCTCCCGAAGCTCAACGAGCTTCTCGAAGACGTCTCCGTGCACCGCGACGCCATGCGCGAGAAGGCGCCGCACGTGGAGCCCATCCTGCGGGCGGCGGGCTCGAACGGCGGCGGGAAGGTGGGCGCCGAGTACGGCGCGGAGGCGTACAGGCTCTACCTGGCAATAGAGGCCATCAGGGAGCTCGGCGTACTCCTCAAGGACCTGGACACGGGGCTGCTGGATTTCCCGCACGAGCGGGAGGGGCGCATAGTCTTCCTGTGCTGGCACCCGCCAGAGGAGAGGGTCGCCTACTGGCACGAGATCGAAGCCGGCTACCCCGGCCGCCAACCGCTTTAGGGACCGGTGCGGATAGTCCTCCAGAGGGTGAAGAACGCCTCCGTCGCGGTAGAGGGCGAGAAGGTCTCGGAGATAGGACCGGGCCTGCTCCTGCTCGTAGGCGTCGCTGCGGGGGACGGGGAGGCCGAAGCGGGCTGGCTGGCGAAGAAGGTGGCCGGCCTGCGCGTGATGCCCGACGAGGAGGGCAAGATGAACCGCAGCGTCGTGGAAGCCGGGGGCGAGGTCCTCGCCGTCTCCCAGTTCACCCTGCTCGGCGACGCCAGGAAGGGCCGCCGCCCGAGCTTCGTCGGGGCCGCGCCGCCGGAGGTCGCGGAGCCGCTCTTCGACCTGTTCTGCGAGAAACTGCGCGGGGCCGGCGTCCGCGTGGTCGAGACCGGCCGCTTCGGGGCGATGATGGAAGTAGCGCTCGTGAACGACGGGCCGGTGACGGTAGTTTTGGAGAGATAAATCGTAGCACGCTTCGTTTTCGGCCTGTCAGACGAGCGGAGGCGCGGCGTGCTAACGCGAGGCGTGTCGCCATTCGCTGTGCCCGCCTTCGTGGCGGTGGAGCTCGCCGTCGCGTACCTCGACGGTAGTGTCGGAGAGGCGGTCGAGGAAGTAGCGGTCGTGGGAGACGAAGACGACGGTGCCGGGGAAGCGTTCGAGCTCGGCTTCCAGGACCTCCATGGAGGCTATGTCTAGGTGGTTTGTCGGCTCGTCGAGGACGAGGAAGTTCGGTTCCTTTAGCATCAGGAGCAGGAACTCAAGGCGGGTGCGCTCGCCGCCGCTCAAGGAGTCCACGGGGGATCGGGCCTGCTCGTAGCGGAAGAGGAAGCGGCCGAGGAGTTTCACGGCGTCGCCCTCGTAGATGGGTTTGGTATCGCGCACGAAGCTTAAAGGTGTCGCGCCGGGCGCCGGGGCGTGGTCCTGGGGGAGGTAGCCGGTCTTTATGGAGGGGCCGATCCAACGCGTCCCCTCCGTCGGCACGAGCTCCCCGGCGAGGACCTTCGCAAGCACGCTCTTGCCGGCGCCGTTCGGGCCGACGACGCCGACGCGCTCGCCGCGGGAGACGGTCAGATCGGCCCCGATCAGGACGGGCTCGTCCCCGAAGGCGACGCCGACGTCGCGCAGCTCGACGACCTTCTGGCCGCCCCGGACGCCCTCGCGGAAGCTGAGCCCGATCCTGCGCCGCTCCAGGACGGGCTTCTCGACCCTGTCCATGCTCTCGATCTGGCGCCGCTTCACCCGCGCCTGCCTGGCGTGGCGCTCGTCTTCGGTGTTGTGCGCCCACTGCTTGAAGCGCCGGATGGCCTCCTCAAGCCGGGCAATCTCTTTCTGCTGGGTGACGTAGAGCTGCTGCTGGCGCTTCCCTTCCAGCTCCCGCGCCAAGGCGTAGGCCGAGTAGTTGCCGGGCCACACCCTGGTCTTCCCGTCTTCGAGCTCCACGATCTCGGTGGCCGTCTCGTCGAGCAGGTAGCGGTCGTGGGAGACGGTCACGACGGCGCCTTCAAAGGAACGGATGATGACCTCAAGCCGCTCGCGCCGCCCGGCGTCGAGGTGGCTCTCGGGCTCGTCGAGGAGCAGGACGTCGGGGCGGCTCACGAGGCAGGCCCCGAGGACCGCAAGCTTGCGCTGCCCCCCGCTCAACTCGTCCATGGGCCTATCTACGTCGTCCCGGTCGAAGCCCAGCTCCGTCAGGCGCCCGCGCGCCTCGCCGTCGAAGCCGTTGCCCCCGAGCTCGGTGAAGCGCTCGAGCAGGTGCGCGTGACGTTCGAGTACCCGCCCCATGCGGCGAAGGTCGCCCGTAACCTCGGGCTCCCCGAGGCGCTCCTCGCACGCCTCGAGCTCCCGCCGCACCTGGGCGATCTCGGGCCGCGCGGCACGCAAGCCCTCCATCGGGGAGTGGGTCCCGCGTTCGACGTACTGGGGAAGAGAGGCGACGCGCAGGCCCCGCCGCCGGACGACCTCGCCGCCGTCGGGCTCCTCCAGGCCGGCGAGCAGGCGCAGCAGCGTGCTCTTGCCCGCCCCGTTGCCGCCGAGGAGCCCGATCCTCGCGCCCGAGGCTACCGAAAGGTCCAGGCCGCGCAGCACCGCCCTTCCCCCGTAGAACTTGTCTATGGACCGGAGCCCGATCAGGGTCAAGCCTGCGCCCCTTCGTTGTCCGTAACGCGATCCATGCCGCGAATAATGGCGCACCGCCGCCCCGCGCGCATCACCCATACGGACGATCCTCGACCGCTAACCGCCACGCACCCGCCCCTCGACGTACAGGGTCGCCGGCCGTGTGTACCCTTCGTTCCGGACCCGTTGACGCAAGGCCTCCCTGCGGGGGCGCAGCCGCCCCGTGGCCCGGGCAGGCAGGACGGCGAACGCCGCGGGCTCCTCCTCGGCGAGCACGATCCTCCCCATGTGCCGGATCTCCTGCGGCGCGGAGACCCGCCACCGGACCCCCGACAGGACCCTCTCGTGCAGGCCCACGAGCCTCCCCGGCGAACCTATGCCAAAGAGCTCCGAGCCCGAAGCCAGGCGGGCAATCTCCGCGTCCAGCCTCTCGTCCTCCAGCTGGACTGCCGGGACCGTGTCCACGAAGTCCCCCGTCGCGACCCGCCCTCCGGGTCGCACGACCGGCACGAGCGCCAGGATCGCCTCTTCGGCGCTCCTTTTGGCCACGTCGAGCTCGTGGAAGAGCCCCGCGGAGTAGACGAGGTCGAAGTCGCCCGACCCGAACGGCGGCTCGAAGACGCTCCCCGCGGCGAGCCGCACGGGGGCCGGCAGGTCCGCGCGATCGAGGTTCTCCCTCGCCCCTTCCACGCGCCCCTGGTCCAGATCCAACGCCGTCACGGTCCCCTCCTCCCCGACCCTCTGGCTCAGGCCCTCGAGCCAGAGCAGGGAAGACCCGCCGGCGTAGAGCACCTCCAGGCCGCGGATATCCCCGAGAAGGTCCAACTCCTTGTCGCAGAAGGAGACCAGGTCGTCCTCGAACTCCTCGCGCTGCTCCGGTGTCAGCGGGTCTTGCCGGTATAATCCGTCCGTCAATAAATTCCTATCCTGCAGAAGGCGGCTTCCGCCTCCCGATCCCAGCCGATGGCCCTGGCGAACTCTTAGACTTGATCGGAGTTTAGTGGAAGGAGGGCGGCGCGGGCCGCTGTAGGGGGTCGTCGCGTCGTTAGCCCGATTGGCACCGATCGAAGCGTTTCGGGGGCGTCGAGCGCCGCTGCGCGCGATTGCTCAGCAGCGACAGACCGATTTTATTCACCGATTGCGTATTAGGGGTGTGCTCGAAGGTTCGCCTGTTGCGTGTTCTCTGATATTCGCCAAAAAGTTCGTGTATCTAGCCCATTTGCGTGATGCACCTCTCCCGGCAGAGGAGGATGCCACTACCATCGCGTGGACAGAACCTTCGTGCAAAGGCGCAGGATCCTTCGCGGTGGATGCAGTGGTACCGCAGCAAACGTCTTCGGCAGATTACGCCCGTAGTAGGTTATTTGAACCCTCACTTGCCCTGTTTGCGCTTGTCGTCAACCCATTCGCTCCCTCGCACATCCTCGCAGGAGTAGATAGTTTTCGAGCGCTGCCCGCTGAAGATTTCGGGCCTGCTATAGACTACCAAGAGCGGCTTAGGAAACGGTACGGCGCGAAATGCGGAGCCCCCCGACTTTACCACCGCGAGAAAGGAGGGATCGTCCGGCGCTCCCCAGAACAAGATCAAGACGAAGGCCATCATCGCCACGTTCCACGGCCAGACCACCGAGTTATAGTCGTGCCCCCACGGCCCTATGGTGAATAGGATAAAGGCGTGCATCAAGATGGCCCCGACCACCGCCGGTTTCCGGAGAGGGCGCACCAGTAGCCCGAGGCCGATCGCCGTCTCCATAACCGGGACGGCGTAGGCGCCGTGCCCTAGGGCAGAGGCCGCCCCGGACGGCAGGTGGGAGGTTAAGGGCTCTATGAGCCAAGGGTACATGTACTCGGCGAAGCTCACGTGGGCCTTTTGGAGCCCGCTCCAAAGATAGGTAAAGGCGACGATCAGGCGGCAGGCGTTCATGGCGCCCTCCGTGGAGAGCCGCCCCAAACCGGAGAACCCTACGGCCGCAAGCATGAAGGAGTACTGGTAGAACCACGGCTGAAGCCTTCCCTGATCCTGTAGCACGAGCAGCACCGCTAGGGCAAGCACTGCGACCACAAATGCCCCCTCCAACCGCCCCCGAAAGAGCAGAACCCCGACTAGGAACACTCCAAGAAGGCCAAAGAGGGGGTAGTCTAGCGGGTACGGTAGGGGTGGGACGAAGTTAAGGAGGGGGACCAAGGGGTACTCTCGCGTCGACACCCACAGCTTCGCAGAGAGGAGTAGCCCTGCAACCAGAGCAGCTACGGTACCTCTCTTGAGCCACACGAGGCGGTTTTCGGCTCTCTCCTGCACTCCACCATTAAATGGCTTGTGCAGCACATCGACAAGCTAGAAGCCACCTCATAACCAGTTTCTGAGCAGTGCGATGATGCACCCGAGTTGCGCCACGCCTAGAAAGCTCTCGTCCTTGTATTCGTAGCGGACCACCAACCTCCTGCACTATATCCCCGCGCCGATCTGGTGGCGGGCGGCTCGGGCAAAGACTTTCTCGACGGCGGACCCGGCGCCGACGAGACGAACACCTACGACGGCCAGAAGGACACCATAGTGATCCGATCCGGCGAGGGCGACGTCGTGTACTACGACAGGGGGCTCGACATTTTTGTCGCCCCCGCCTCGTCTCAGGGTACCGACGGCTTGACGGTCAGCGAGGCCGCCAAGAAGGAGGTCGATCTGTCCGCGAAGCGGCCCCCGCGGGGCATCTTCGAGCCCCACGGCAGGGTCCTGGTGGAGCACGGGGGCGAGGAGTTGCTCGTGTCCGAGGGGGCGCTCGAGGCTCACCTCGGGCACGGCGACGAGATCCTCGACCCGACCGGGCGCGCCGCCGGCGCGGAAGTAGGACGCGACTAGGGCGCCGCCCGAAGGGAGGGCGGTCCACACTCAAGCGGAAGGCCGGGGCTGGTAAGCCCGGGCCTTCCTACTTCTTTCCCCTGTTCACCGTACGTCCTAGGAGGAGCTTTCTCCAAAGTCGGCATGCAGGATCCGGCATACGCGGCACTCGGACGGCCCACTGGCATGCCCGAGCCGGCTTAGTGGAGTTTCGCTCGTGCCGGAGGCCATCGACGCGCCCGGTTCGGAAGAGCGCCATCGGGTGTATAAAATGATGGGCTTGAAAGCACTCCTGGGCGCGGACGGCGCCCTCGAGCCGAGCGGGGGCGTGATCGATTTCCCAAAGAACGGAATTTCATCGTCATGAAGGTGATCGTCGCAAGCAACCTGGTCAAGTACCACGGGGGGGACGTGAAGGTCCTCTCCGGCGCGACCCTGTCCGTGGAGGTCGGGGAGAAGGTGGGGCTCGTCGGGCGTAACGGGGCCGGCAAGACGACGCTGCTCGAGATCCTGGCCGGAAACTCCCGGCCGGACGAGGGCTCGGTCGAGTACCCGGGGGAGGCGAGGGTCGGCATGACGGCCCAGAAGCTCTACGCCGGCGACCGCGGCGAGAGGTCCGTGGAGGAGGAGATTTCCTCCGCCTTCGAGCCGCTGATGGAGCGCGAGCGGGAGCTGGAGGAGCTCGGCGCCCAACTCTCCGACGACCCCTCGGGCGCCCTGATGGAGCGCTACGGTCGGCTGCAATCGGAGTTCGAGCGGGACGGCGGCTACGACTACCGCGCCCGCGCCGCCTCTACCCTCTCCTCATTAGGTTTCGCGCCCGAGGACTGGAAGCGCCCGGTAGGGTCGTTCTCCGGCGGGGAGCAGAGCCGGGTGGCCTTAGCAAGGCTGCTCCTCGAAGAGCCCGACCTGATCCTGCTGGACGAGCCGACCAACCACCTCGACCTCCAGGCCATCGAGTGGCTGGAGGGCTTCGTCAAGAACGCGAAGAGCGCCGTCCTCGTCGTCTCCCACGACCGCTACTTCCTGGACGCCGTCTCGGGCTCGATCCTCGAGCTGGAGGACGGACGCATAAACCGCTACACTGGCAACTACAGCCGCTACGTCGAGGAGAAGAAGGCCCGCTCGGAGCAGCTCGCCCGCAAGGCGAAGGCGAACGCCGAGCGCCGCGCCCAGCTGGAGCGCTTCGTCGAGAAGAACCGCGCCAAGGCCACCAAGGCGGCCCAGGCCCGCAGCAAGCAGAAGCTCCTCGACCGCATGGAGAAGATAGAGGACCCGAGGAGTAAGGCCAAGAACGTCAGGATGGACCTCGGCGGCGAGACGCGCCGCGCGGGGCGCGTGGTGATGGAGATGGAGGGCGTCCGCTACGCCCACGAGGGCTCACAAGCACCGCTCCTCGAGGACCTCGACCTCGTCGTCGAGCGGGGCGAGCGGATCGCCCTCCTCGGCCCGAACGGGACGGGAAAGAGCACCATCATGCGCCTCGCCACCGGCGAGCTCCGCCCGCAGGGGGGCCTCGTGCGGCTCGGCAACAACGTCTCCCCCGCCTACCAGGACCAGCAGCTCGCCCGCCTCGATGACCGCAAGACCGTCCTCCAGGAGGCGATGGGCGCCACCGGCCTCGACGCGCCGGAAGCGCGGGATCTCCTCGGCGCCTTCCTCTTCTCCGGCGGCGACGTCTTCAAGAAGGTCTCGGCTCTCTCCGGCGGCGAGCGCAACCGCCTGAGCCTCGCCGAGATAGTCGTAAGCGGCGCCAACCTCCTCCTCCTCGACGAGCCGACGAACAACCTAGACATCCCCGCCCGCGAGGCCCTCGAAGAGGCCCTGCTGGAGTACCGCGGCACCATGTTCTTTATCTCTCACGACCGCTACTTCCTCCGCAAGCTAGCGACGAGGGTGGTCGAGCTCGAGGACAAGAAGCTTACCAACTACCTCGGCGGCTACGACTACTACCGCGCCCACCGCCGTCTCGACGAGGGCCCGAAGAACGGCAAACGCCGTCCCCGCCGCCGCATCCGCCCCGGCCAGAGCCGGGAAGAGAGCATCCTCGCCTCCCGGCTCGTGGCCGTAGAAGGCGAGATAGACGCAACAGAGCGCCGCCTCGTCCGCCTCGAAAAAGAGCTCGCCACCTCCGAGCTCTACTCCGACGGCAAACGCTCCCGCGAGGTCGTCACAGAGCACCGGCAGCTAAAAGGGGTCCTCGACGGCCTGTACGCCGACTGGGGGGAGCTGCTCGAGGAGGCCGAAGAAGTCGGCCTCTAGCTATTAGCGGTCAGCGGTCAGCCAGAACCGCGAGGCGCGAGCGTTACTGTAGGGTTGTAAGCCACGGCTTTGCGGAGATGATCCGCGAACAAGAGAGAAGCTGAAAGCTGATGGCCAAAAGCTGACCGCTCAAAAAGTCGGGACGAGAGGATTCGAACCTCCGACCTCCTCGTCCCGAACGAGGCGCGCTACCAGGCTGCGCTACGTCCCGACTGAGTGACGGATTATAGCAGTCAGCTATCAGCTTTCAGCCCTCGGCAAGAAATTGTTGCCGCCTCCCCGACGATGCGACGTGCCCGGAGATCCGAGAAGGCGCGCCCGTGGCCGACCTAGGAGTAGCTGACGGCTGAAAGCGAAGGCGAAGCCGAAGCGGGCTGACTAGCTGACGGCTATAAAAGCCTTGTCCCTGCCCGCGTACAGTTCCAGCGAACTGGCTATCGCCTCGGCGACGGCGGCGGGGTAGTAGGGGTCGGTGGCCAGGTCGAGCTCTTTGGGGTTGGTGAGGTGGAGGGGCTCTAAGACCACGGCGGGGATGTTCGTCTCGCGCAGGATCTCGTAGGAGCGGCCGAACTCGCCGATGTCGCACGTCTCGAGCGTCCGGCTGACGCCGCGCTGGACGTAGGTGGCGGCCATCTGGCCGCGGTGGGAGCGGTAGCCCAGGCGCTCGAAGTAGAAGGAGGCGGTGCCGCAGGCCGACGGGGTGTGGTGGGCCGCGTGGTGGACGGAGACGATCATCTTCGCCCCGGAGGAGTTGGCGAGGAAGGCCCGGTCTGCGGCGGAGACCTCCTCGTCCTCGCTCCTGGTGAGCAGGATCTCCCTGGCCGGTAGGATCTGGGCGAGCTCGTGCGCCACGGCGAGGTTGATGTCCGCCTCAGAGAGGCCCTCCTTCGTAACGTACCCCCTGTCCCTCCCGCCGTGGGCGGCGTCCACCACGATGGTGCCGGAGAAGAGGTCCTCGGGGAAGTAGCCCCCGCTCTTGTCCGGGAGCTGGTGGGTGCCCAAAGATTGGGCGGCGTAGGTGTTCAGGGTCTTAAAGACGGCGGCGTCGACGACCCCGTCGTCCTGGAGGCCCGCGTTCTTCTGGAAGTCGCGCACGGCGCGGGCCGCCCTAGCGTCGAAGAGGCCGTTCACGGAGCCAGGGTCGAAGCCGAGGTCGTTGAGCATCCGCTGGAGCTCGGCGACGTCGGTGCCGCGGAAAGGGGGCTGGCGCAGGTAGAGGAGGCGACCGCCGGGGCGGTACCCCGCCTCGACGACCTCGCGCCAGGTGATCGGGCCTACGAGCCCGTCGGCCAGGAGGCCCAAAGAGCGCTGGAAGTCCTTCACGGCCAGCTCCGTCCTCTCGCGGAAGACGCCGTCGATGCCGCGGTTGCCCAAAGAGAAGCCCAAAGACTGCAGGCGGGTCTGGAGGTCGACGACCTCCCTTCCCCTATCTCCCCTCCGCAGCGTTAGCGCGTGCTGGACCGTTCTACCTTTCGTCCCGGAGAAGCGCCCAAAGCCGGGGCGCCGGGCGTCCTCTCGGAACCCGGCGCCCCATGAAACCTATGGCCCTCTGGCTGGCTAGTTCTCGACGATGCCGAGGATGTCGTCGGCGTCGAGGATCATGTAGTCGTCGCCTTCGAGGTTGATCTCGGTGCCCGAGTACTTGGCGAACACTATGACGTCGCCCTCGCTGACCTGTATGCCGTCCTCGAACTGGCCGACCGCCACGACCTCGGCCGTCTGCGGCTTCTCCTTGGCGGTGTCCGGCAGGACGATGCCCGAGGCCGTCGTCTCCTCGCGCTCGACGATGCGGACCAGCGCCCGCTCACCTAAAGGCTTGAACTTCATACTCGTACCTCCTCGCTCTCTGTGAACCACGCCCGAGAGACGGCCGGCTCTACGCCGGCGTCCGCGGGCCTCTCGCGCCAGGATTTTAACCGTGAGGCCCCCTCCTTACAATCGGGGGCCCGGGGTGTAGATCCCTACAGGCCGAGCCGCGCCGAGAGCTGGGGCTTCGGCAGGGCGCCCACGGCCTGCTCCTTGACCTCGCCGCCCTCGAAGCGCGCGATGGTGGGGATGCTGGAGATGCTGTAGCTCATGGCCGTCTGCGGGTTGTCGTCGACGTTCAGCTTCACGAACTGCACGTCGTCGCGCTCCTCGCTCATCTCTTCGAGGATCGGCGAGATCCTCTTGCACGGCCCGCACCACGGCGCCCAGAAATCTACTATGACCGGCCTCTCGGACCGCAGAACGTCGCTCTCGAAAGAGGCGTCCGTTACCTCGGCAACCGCCATGCTCTCGTACCTCCGTCTCGCGTAAAGTGCTTTCGACCCGGCCATTCTAGCACGACGTTGAGGGCCGTCAGCCACCAGCCAGAGCCCCAAAATGACGCCACCCCATAAACCCGGTTACGGCCCAGGCTACGCAGCGCGCCGCCGAGATGGGCGGGATCTCCCCGGGACCGTCGACCGCATCAGGACCGCCAGCGGTGCCGTGATAGCGCCGGTCCGAACGGGGCAGGCAAGCGACCGCCCCCACGCCGCACGCCAGCACCACCGCTGCAGCGCCGAGACGCGCCCCGGCGAGGGCCCCTGGGGCGGACCCGAATACGTCCCGGGCGGTGATCCGGCCCGGCATCTTGGGCCCGAACTTTGGGAACGCGGCGCGACATCCATCGGGAACTCATCGCGGCCTGGTTCGATGCGGTCGCGCCGGGAGATCCGGCGATCCATCGGGGGCGGAAGACGATTGGCCCTGCCAGCGCCGCAGCACCGAAAGCGGGCACCGAAGCGCAAGCGCAGGCAGGGGGCAGGCGCCGCGGGAAGATGGGCAGCCGCATCGGCACCGAGATGTTCCGGGGCCTTCTCGAGGGCGGCGCAAACTCCTTCGTCTCCAGAAAGCCGGGCTGGACCCTCGCGGAGGACGGTCTCCCCGCCCGCGGTCCGGGCGACTTTACGATGCCCGACCTGCTCAGGAGGGTGGGCGAGATCAACCCCATAGGGGGCTAAGAGCGGCCCGAGGGCACCACAGTAGTGGAAGGTCGATGCCCGAGCGGCGCCGCCAGCAGGTTCAGGAGGCGGATAGCAAAATGGCTACCCGGGCGCAGCGAAACCTCCTCCGTACCGAGGGAAGCTGGCCGCCGCGAGCGGTCGGCGCGGTTCGCGAAGCGCCTACCTCCTGCTACCTTCGAGACTGCGGTCCAGAAGATCCACCTGCACGGCGTCGGCCAGCTCTTCGGCCCGGCGGGCCTCGAAGTGGCCTGCGCCTAAAGTCTCGGCGTTGGCGGCGGCGCAGCCGGCGGCGAGGCGGACGGCGTCCACGGGAGGGAGGTTGCGGTGCAGGAGGCCCGCGAGGAGGCCCGCGAGGTATGCGTCCCCGCTGCCGATGGTGGAGACGGACTCTATCGTCGGGGCGAGGGCCGAGACGATGCCGCCTTCGGTCGTCAGGTAGGAGTGGCCCTCGGGGGAGGTGACGCACGCGTCGGCGGCGCCGAGCTCGACGAGCCGGGAGAGCCCCAGGGGGAAGTCGGCGTCCTCAATAAAGTCGAAGCCCGCCACGCTCTCGGCCTCGTGCTGGTTGGGGCTGACGAGCGAGGGATCAGCCTTGAGCGCCGCCCGCAGGACCGAGGGCGGGGAGTCGACCACGGTGTACAGGCCGCGCTCGCGCGCACGGCGGACGAGGCCGACGAGGAAGCTCTCCTCCATGTTCGGCGGGACGCTGCCGGCGAAGACGACGGCCGTCGCGTACTCCATCAGGTGCTCCAGGCGCCGGGAGAACTCCTGGGCCTCGGCCGGGCTCACGTCTGGCCCGTACTCGTTGATCTCCGTCTGGGAGCCGGTCATGGGATCGACGATGGCCGTCGAGGTCCGGGAGTCTCCCTCTATCTCCACCAGGTCGAAGGGGATGGCCGCCTCCGACAGGCCGTCCCTGATGGCGTCGCCGTTGCGCCCGCCCGCGAACCCGGCGGCCAGGACCGGCACGCCCAAAGTGCGCAGCGAACGGGCCACGTTCATGCCCTTCCCGCCCGCGAGCGTTACGCTCTCGGGGGCCCTGTGGCGGTGCCCGAGCGTCAGGCTTGGGACGACGAGCGTCCGGGCGACGGCGGCGTTCAGGGTGACGGTCAGGATCATGACGTTCACCTTTCCCTGCGGCGAATTTTTCTAAGCGAATACCCCTCCGACGGTATACCACACCCGCTCCCACAGCGAGGCCTCCTCGTAGCCCCTCCGGGCCACCAGCGGGCTCTCCCCGACGACCCTCCCGTCCACCTTCACCACGACCTTCCCGAGCCTCGTGCCCCGCCGCGCGGAGTCGGGCGGCTCCTCCATCAAGGTGATCTCCCGCTCGACCTCGGGGCTGGCGCCAACGAGGCCCACCACGTCCCTGGCGGCCACGAGGTCTATGCTCTCGTCCCGCCGGTACGGCACGTCGGCGCCGGCGTACTTCTCCCCACCGACGACGAGGTCCGCGCGGTCGTAGGCGGCGAAGGTGTGCTCGAAGGCCCGGATCGAGGCCGCGAAGCGGTCCTCCTTCGCGTCCAGGACCACGAACGCGTACTCCTCGTCGCCCTGGGCGGCCGAAGAGACGAGGCTCTCCCCCGCCGCCGGCGTGGTGCCCGTCTTTACGCCGGTGGCCGGCGGGTAGGCGAAGAGCAGCTCGTTGGTGTTGGTCAGCGGGATCTCGCGGTACGGCGTGGCGATGGTCGCGTACTCGGTCGAGACCATCTCGCGAAATCGCGGGTCCTGCATGGCGACCCCCGTCATCGTCGCCAGGTCCCTGGCGCTCGTGTGGTGGCCGCGGGCGTCGAAGCCGACGGGGTTCTCGAAGCTGGTGTCTTCGAGGCCCATCTCCCCGGCCTTCTCGTTCATCATCCCCACGAACCTCTCCACGCTCCCGTCGCCGACGTGCTCGGCCAGGGCGTAGGCGGCGTCGTCGCCGGAGGAGATCATGGACGCCATCAAAAGCTCCCTGGCGCTGAGCACGTCGCCGGGCAGGAGGCCGACGTTGCTGTAGGCCGGGACCGCGAAGGCGGCGGCCTCCTCCGAGACGGTGACGGGCTCGTCGAGGTCCGTCTGGAGGGCCACCAGGGCGCCCATGACCTTGGTGGTCGACGCCATCGGCAGCTCCTCGGAGGCCCCGCTCCCGGCCAGGTACTCGCCCGTCTTCAGGTCCGTTACGGCCCAAGCCCGGGCCGAGATCTCGAGGGCCGGCACCTCCCTCGCACCGCCCTCTTGCGCCCGCGCGGGTTCCACGGCCCCGCAGAGGGCGGCCAGGAAGAGCGCGGCGACCAGGGCCGCGCGCCGGATGTGTATGGGTCTCCGCACGGGAGCACAGAGGCTACGACGATCCGGCGCCCACGACAAGGGGGTTCCGACCGGATACAATCTTTGCGTCGTGCGTCCCTCGATCCCCGCCCCGGACCCCTCGTGAAGCGGCTGGCCGTCATGATCTTGCTGGTCCTCGCCGTGGCCCTGCTCTACCGCTCCTTCGGCGGCGCGGAGACGGGGACGGGCAACCTGACCCTGGCCCCGCCCGAGCCGAACGTGGGTTCCGCAGCCAGCAACTTCACGGCCAGGGACGTGGAGGGGAACCGCTTCAAGCTCTCGGACGAGGGCGTCTACGTGCTGGCCTTCTGGAGTCCTTTGAACCAGAACTCCAACAGGGCCAGGCCGGGCTTCGTCGAGGTGGCCCGCGAGTACGGCGGGGAAGCCTCCTTCGCCGTCATCTACGTCAACGGAGCGAGGGCAGACCAGGACGCGCCCTACGACCGCCTCTACGACCCCACGGGCAGGCTCGCCTCCCGCTACAACGTCAAGCGGGTGCCGAGGCTCTTCGTGGTCCGCGACGGCGTCGTCTCGTGGGCCCTCGACGAGTACTACGAAGGCTACGAGGAGGACCTCGGGCAGGAGATCGAAGAGGCCATAATCACCAGCGCCGAGGACCGCCAGACGGCCCTCGGCGAAGACTAGCGGCCCCGAAAGCGCCGCCGGAGAGGAGAACATGACCAGGGAGACCGTGGTGCAACTCATAGGCGTGGTCGTCGCGATAGCGACGGTGCTCGTGACGGTGATCTCCATCGCGCACCTGTTCTAGCGGGCCGCGGAGCGGCCCGCAGCACGCCCCGGCTTACGCCTCCGCTTTCAGCCCGGCGCTTCGCGCCTCTCAGCCCGCCGCCTGTCGGCGGCTCTCAGCGGTCAGCCACGAGGTCGGCGAACCTGAGAACGCCAGAGGCACGCCCCGCCAGGCGGGCACCGGCCACCCGTCGCAGGGGCGGATCCAGGCAGACGAAACCGGGCGAATTTCGGGACATTAAGAAGCTGACCGCTGAAAGCGAGGCCCGCGAAGCGGGTCGAAGCATGCTGAGAGCGTAGCCGAAGCCGGAGCGTGCTGACGAGCCGCCCGCAGGGCGGCGGGCTAGTATCCCACGCCGGCGCGGAGGAGGTCTTCCCTGGCCCTCCTGGCGGCCTCGCCGGCGGCCCGGCGGTAGTCGCCGGGTCCGTTCTCGTGGGCGTAGAGGACGGCGCGGCTGCTGTTGACGAGGACGCCGGCGCCCGCGGCGTCGAGGAGGGGGACGATCTCGTGGGCCCCGCCGCCCTGGGCGCCGTAGCCGGGGCAGAGGAAGAGCGCGTCCGGCAGAAGCTCGCGCACCCGGCGTCCGACGGATGGGCGGGTGGCCCCGACCACCGCGCCCGCGTCGAGGTGGTCGCCGTCCCTTCGGCCGAGGTCGGCGACGAGGCGGGCGGCGAGGTCGCGGAGCGCGGGGTCGGTGGCGCCCTGGAGCGCCTCCGCGGAGGGGTTGGAGGTGGCGACGAGGACGAAGACCCCGCCGCCCGCGTCCAGGCGGCGGGCCTCCTCGAGAAACGGCAGCACGGCGTCGGCGCCCATGTAGGGGTTGACGGTCACGCAGGCGGCGCCGTAGAGGCGGAGGTGGGCCTCGGCGTAGGCGGCGGCCACGGGGCCTATGTCGCCGCGCTTGACGTCCGCTATGACGGGCAGGCCGAGGTCCCGGGCGGCCGAGATCAGGGCCGCGTAGACCTCCATGCCTTTGGGTCCCAGGCGCTCGAAGAACGCCGCCTGCGGCTTGACCGCCGCGGCGAAGGCCTCGACGGCCTCCAGGATACCGAGGCAGAACTCCAGGGCCGCCCGCGGTTCCGGCAGCCCCCGCAAGTGCTCAGGGAATCGGGCGGGGACAGGGTCGAGGCCCACCACGAGCGGGCTCTCCTTGCGGCGGGCGGACGTCGTCAGCGCCCTCACGCCGGCCTGCAGGCACGAAAAAAGGCCGCCGGGCGGATCGCCCGGCGGCCCCTGGCCAGGTTTGCGGCGGCTACTACTTTATGTGTTCCTTGAGGGCGTTGCCGGCGGTGAACTTCGGCACCTTGGAGGCGGGGATGTTTATGCGCTGCTTCGTCTGGGGGTTGATGCCCTGGCGGGCGTCGCGCTCCTGCACGTAGAACTTGCCGAAGCCGGTGATCTGGATCTGGTTGCCCGACTTGAGCTCGGACTGGACCACCTCGGTGAACGCCTCGAAAAACTTCTGGGCGTCGCTCTTCGAAGCGTTGGCCTCGTCGGCTATCTTCTCGATCAGCTGCGTCTTGTTCATGCTTGGCTCTGCCTCCGTTTTCCGCTTGCACTGCTTTCCCCAAAGCTATCCGGGGGACTATACCAGAGGCGTTTTGCCGCCTCAATCCCTTTTTCCTACCCCTAATTCATGCATCTTAAGCAGGCTCGCGAAAGGAAATTCTGCGAGCTTTTCGCCGGTCTCGTCCCGCCGGTCGAGCACCGCCACCACCTTGACGACCTCCACCCCGAGGCCCTCCAGTTCCCTGGCCGCCCTCACGGCCTGCGCGCCCGTAGAGACCACGTCCTCTAACAGCACCACCCTCTCGCCGCCCTCTACGACGCCCTCGACGGCCCTGCCGGCGGACCCGCCGTGCTCCTTGGCCGCCTTGCGCACGATCACGTACGGCAGCCCCGTGTGAAGCGCGGTCGCCACCACGAGCGGCACGGCCCCGAGCTCGACCCCGGCGAGCCGGACCGCGTCGGGCGGCAGCGTCTGCGACAGCTCGGCCGCGATGTCGCGCAGCAGCGCGGGCTCCGTCGAAAAGAGGTACTTGTCCACGTAGAAGGGGCTGCGTTTGCCGCTGGAGAGCACGAAATCCCCTTCGAGCAGCGCCGCCTCCCGGACCCTGGCGGCCAGGTCAGGGGCCAGGCTCACCGGCCCCCCTCTCGCGGCGTTCGAGGTCTTCGAGGGCCTCGTCGAAGGGGCCGAAGTCCACGCCGGAGAGCAGGGAATCCGCCTCGCGGGACTCCTCCCCTGCCGCCTCCACCCGCGCCTCGAGGCGGGCGTTGATCTCCCCCAAAACCCTCACGGCCTCGGCCAGAGCGTCGGCGAGGTCCTCGTCGGGCACGTCGCCCAGAGAGCCGGCGAGCCTCTCCAGCTCCTCCACCTTCGCCCCGAGCTCTTCCATCTCCCTGGTCCTGTCCTCCATTGGCCGGGGACTATACACCAAGCGGGCTCCCTCTTCTCCGGGCTCTGCCCCACCGAATCCTCGCCCCGCAGCGGGCGGAAGGTTCCACCGACGAAGTATGGGCGCCTGGCATATGGGCCGCCCCCTCCGCGGGGCTAGACTGGGCACTCGGGACGAACGTCGGTCGCCGGGACGCGAGGCCGGGCGCGGCGAGAGGCCCCTGAGGCTTAGCACGGTAGGGATGTATGTTACAGGGACAGATGATGGGACTCGGTGTTGGGCGCGACGGCGTGGACCTACGGGGTCTCATGCAGGCCATCGCCCGGGCCGGGGAGCAGGTCTCCTCCGATCCCGAAGAGGTGGAAGCGAGGCTCCAGGCGGTAGTCTCCGCCGCGCACGGCTCGCTGGGGCTCGGTTACCTGGGACTCGAAGCCAACGTCTCCGAGCACCTTCGCGTCGAGGTGGAGAAGGGCCGCGCGGGGCAAGGCGCGACCTTCGAGGAGCCGCTCGTACGCGGCTCCATCAGGATCGGCGTCCTCTCGGCGTCGCCGAAGGAGACGGGGGCCGCCCTCTCCGACAATCAGCTGCTCGGCTTGCGGGCCGTAACGGGGTGCTGTGCCCTGATCGTGGACGCCGCGCAAGCCCGCATCCTCGCCGCCACCCGCGCGGCGCAGACCAGCGCGGTGCAGCTCGCGTCGGAGGCCATGGGCTCCATCCTGGACGAAGATCGGCTCTACAACACCGTGCTCGTTCTCACCCTGGAGCTGCTCGACGCCTGCGGCGGCGCCCTCCTCGCGGGCGGCGAGGTCGTCGCCAGTCTCGGTCTCGATGATGGCGTTCTGCTCGGGCTTCGGCGGGCGGACGCCGTCGGGCCCGAGTCGTGGCCGCGGCGGCTGGGAGATCTGCACGCTTTGGGGGCGCCGGTCGGCGTCGACGGGGCGTTGTTCCTGTTCAGGGGGCACAGGGAGTTCGGCCGGTCCGAGCACGCTTCGCTCAAGCTCGTCGCCAGGCAACTCGCCAGATCCAGGGAGCGCAGCTTGCTCTACGCCGCGAACGAGAAGACCACCCTGGACGCCATCCTGGCCCTGTCCGCGGCCTTGGAGACCCGGGACGGCACGACCGGCGAGCACATCAAGCGAACCCAGATTCTCGCCGAGAAGGTCGCGCGGGCCATGGGGCTACCTCCCGACCGGGTAAAGGACACCCGGTACGCCGCCGTCCTGCACGACGTCGGCAAGATCGGGGTCCCCGACGCCCTGCTCGGCAAGCCCGGACGCCTCGACGCGTGCGAGTGGGAGATCATGCGCCGCCACCCCGAGATAGGGGCCGACATACTCGGGAAAATAGGCGGCTTCGAGAGGATCGCGCGGACGGCGCTTACCCACCACGAGCGCTTCGACGGGAAGGGCTATCCCGGCGGGCTCGCCGGCCAGGAGATACCGATCGAGGCCCGCATAATCTCCGCCGTGGACGCCTTCGACGCGATGACCAACGACAGGCCCTACAGGGCGGCCATGCGCGTGGAGGAGGCGTTGTCCGAGCTGGTTCGGGGAGCCGGGAACCAGTTCGACCCGGGGGTGGTGGAGGTACTGATCACCATGGTACGCGAACTAGGAACAGGAGAAGACACATGACCGAGCAGACGCTGTTGTTCACCGAGGAGGGCGGAAGCGTAGGGGTAGGCGCCCACGTGTGCGCCATGGGCGAGAGCGCCGAGGGCGTGCTCAAGACCCTGGCGCAGACTTTCGCGGTGGGCCTCCGCAACGGGGAGCGTTGCGCCTACATCGGCCCCGAGAGATCCGTCGACGAGGTAAGGCGGCTGCTGGCGGGGTCCGAGGTGGACGTCGCCGACGCAGAGGGCCGGGGGGCCCTGATCTTCGTGACAGACCGGCGGCCCCTGCTAAAGGGCGGCGCACAGTTCGACCCGCTCCACCTGCTGCAGGTTATAAAAGACCTCTTCGGCGCAACGTTGGAGGCGGGATACCTGGGCTTGAGGCTCTCGGCGGACGTGCCTTGGATAGCGCGCGACGTTCCCGGCGGGGACCGTATCCTGGAGTTCGAGGCTATGGCGGACGAGGTGGTGAACGTTCCGGGCACGCCGCTCCTGGCCATCTGCCAGTATCGCCTGAGCGACCTCGAGCCGGAGGACTCGTTGCGGATACTGGAGCGCCACCCGCTTACCCTCGTCGGAGAACGGATCTTCGTCAACGACAGGTACGCCGGCTAAGCCCCCGCCCACACGCCGACCGTTCCGGCTAACGGGGCGCCGCGACCGCCGTCCTCTCAGACGCTTCTAGGCGCCCCGGATCACGCATCATCCCGCTTTTGCGATCGGCGCCGCGAAGAGCTTCGGCCCTCCGGTTCCCCGTCTGCGGTCCCGCCCGCGGCCCGTCCGAGGACGACCCCGAGAACCCCGATCAGGGCCATAGAGACCGCGAACGGCAGGAGCGCCCACACGACCAGCCCGAACCCGGCCCGCTGGAGCAGCACCGCGACGACGAAGGCCACGGCCACGATGACCGGCACGACGGCCATCAGGACGAGTAGCAGGGTCCGCGGTTGCGCGCCCCTCATGCTACTTCGTCACCCGGTCTATGGCCTTGATGAGGTCCTTGACCATCTCTTCTGAGGCGCCGTCCCGCCCGGCCCGCTCCTCGACGAAGTCCTTGAGCAGCACGGTGTTTATGCGCCGGATGGCCGAGAAGATTGCGCTCGTCTGCTGGACGATGTCCGCGTAGGTGACGTCCCCCTCCTCGACCATCTTCTCGACGCCCCGCACGTGGCCCTCGACGCTCCGCAGCCGGCGCACGACCTCGCTCCTGGTCTGTTCCTGCACTCCGCCCCTACCTCCCGTTCTGCCCGATCTCCGCCAGCAACTCCTCGACGACCGTGGCGTCGTGGAACGGCACGTCCCCGTCGGGCAGGTGCTGCACCGTCTCGTGCCCCTTCCCGGCCACCACCACCACGTCCCCGGGCCGCGCCGCCAGCAACGCGCGCCGGATCGCCGCCCGACGGTCGAGCTCGACCACCGTCCGCGACGGGTCGGCCCCGGCCGCGACCTCCTGCGCGATCTCGTGCGGGTCCTCGGTGTAGGCGTCGTCGGTGGTCACTATGCTGCTGTCCGCGAGCCGCGAGGCCACCCGCCCCATCCCGGGTCGCTTGGCCCCGTCCCGATCGCCGGCGGCCCCGAACACGCAGATCACCCTCCCCGACGCCGCTCCCCGGGCGACCCGCAGCACCGCCTCGAGCCCGACGTCCGTGTGGGCGTAATCCACGACCACCTCGAACCCGAGATCCCGCGCCGCTACCACCCGCTCGAACCTGCCGGGCACCTGCCCCATGCTCCGCACCGCCCGACTTACGTCCTCGGGCCCCACGCCCGTGGCGAGCGCGAGCCCCGCGGCCCCGGCGACGTTGAGCACGTTGTAGGGCCCGAGGAGCGGGCTCTGGAGATCCAGCACCCCTCCCCCGTACCGCAGCGAAAACCTCGTCCCGCCGCCGGCCGCCCGCGCGCCCTCGACCCTGTAGTCCGCGTCCTCCGTTCCGCCGAAGGTCAGGATGCCTTCGACCTCGGAGGCGAGCCTCCGCCCCCAAGGGTCTTCGGCGTTAACGAGCTTCGGCCCTTGCGTCCAGAGGAACAGCTCGCGCTTGGCGGCGAAGTACTCTTCCATGGTGC
>DASYWA010000165.1:0-19229 GCA_035936475.1 Rubrobacter sp.
ACCCCGCCCGCGCCCGAGGGAGGCAAGAAGAGAACCGCATCTCCGCCAGCGACAGCGAGACAGACGGTATCGGTTGCGTCCCGGACGATAAGAAGCTGACGGCTGAAAGCGAGGGCCTAAAAGGCCCGAAGCGCGCCAAGAGCGGAGGCGACAGCCGGAGCGGGCTGAAGGGCTCCCCTACGGTCTGCTGAGAGCGGCGAGGGCGCGCCAGTCCTTTAGCGTGATGCGTCCGGCCTCGACCTCGATGAGGTCCCGGCCGCGCATCTCGTTGAGGACCTTTGTAACGGACTCGCGGGTGGAGGCGACCATGGCGGCGAGGTCCTGGTGGGTGAGGCGGAGGTCTATGGTGACCGTGCCGTCGCCGCGGTCGCCGAACTTCTGGGCCAGGAGCGGCAGGAGGTTGGCGAGACGGACCTCGGTCTCGCGGGGCAGGAGGCACTTGACGAGCTCCTCGTACTGCACCAGGCGCAGCTCTAGGAGCGTCATGATCTTGAACGCCACCCTGGGCTCCTGCCGGACGGCCCGCTCGACGAAGATCTTGGGCACCTTCGTCACCACGCACTCTGTTACGGCCTCGGCGTAGGCCCTTTGGCGGGCCTCGCCGGCGAAGGCCAGGTGCCCGAAGATGTCCCACGACCGGAGCAGCCTGAGCGTCGCCTCCTTGCTGCCGGAGTAGGGCCGGAAGAGCTTCATCACCCCGGAGATGAGCACGTAGAGGGCGTCCCCGTACTCGCCCTCCCGGTAGACGGCGTCCCCGGGTCTATAGGTCCGGTTCGCCATCGCTATGCCCATCTCCTCCATGAGCCGCAGGAGCGACCGGCACTCCTCCTCCTGGAGCCTGGTGTACTCCGGAATGGAGGGATCCATATCCACCTAATCGCCCCCGATCACGCGCTCTACGGCGACCCCGCCCGACCTGTTACACATTGCTACAGTGTACCCTACCGGGGGGAGGTGGCGCTCAGGCGGGCAGGACGGGTAGGCCCGATTCGGTTAGAATGGCCCGGACACGTACTCGAGAGAGGAGACGGGGTGCGCGAGCGGCTGACGTTCGGGATCTTGGTTTTGCTTCTGATCTTCCTCTTCGCCTTTGTGTTCGCCGTCCTCGGGAAGGGCGAGTACGAGCCGGGCGGGGAGAGGGACACGTCCCCCACCCTCGCCGTCTCACTCCCCGCCTGAGCCGGCCCTCTCGACGGCCACCTCGTAGGACGTCATCTTCGGGTGCCCCCGGAGCAACCCTTGCGTCCCGCCCCTGGCGTGCGCTTTGGCGAACTCCTCGCTCTGCACCCACGCGTCGAAGGCGGCCCGGTTCCGCCAACGCGTGACCACGAGCACCTCGTCCTCCTCCGCCGACTTCAGAACCTCCATCGAGACGAAACCTGGGAAGTCCTGGACGTGGCCCCTGCTGCCGGAGAAGCGCTCGACGACGGCGTCGGCCGCGCCCTCGTTGACGGGCAGGCTGTTCATGATGGCTATCATGTTCGTCCCCCCGACGCGTGGGCGACGACGATGCCGCCGCCGCCCACGCGTTTGGCCATCTTGAGCGCCTTGAGGGTCTCGGCCATCAGGTGCCCCGCGTCCGCGCCGTGGACCGGGTACTCGGCCACGCCGGCGTCCAGCTCGAAGCCGTCGGGCGCCTCCCGCAGCCCGGACGAAACCCGCTCCGCCAGCTGGTAGGCGTCCTCAGCAGTCTTCCCCGGCAGGATGGCGCACACCTCGTCGTCGCCGAACCGGGCGCAGACGGCGTTCTCCGGGGCAGCCTCCTGGATGGCCTCCGCCAACCGGCTCAAGACCTCCCTGGCCCTGCCGAGTTTCCCCTCGGCCACGATCTCCGTAAAGTTGACGACGTCGAAGACGAGCACGGAGAAAGCCTCGTGCTCCCTCACGGCGGCGGGCAGCAGCAGGCGATTGAGCTGGTCCCTGTCGGGCAGGCCCGTGACGAGGTCGGTCGCCGCCGCCCGGCCAAGGGCCTGCTCCATCTCCCGCTGGGCGGTGGTCTCAAAGGCTTCGAGGCCGTGCTCCGTCACCCAGTCGGAGGCCTGGATCAGCTTGACGAAAAACGCTGCCACGTCCTCGCCCGGCATACCGGCGAAGTCCACACCCTCCTCGACGGAGTTCCAGACGCACCGGCGAAGGACGGAGAAGTCCTCGATCACCCCCACCGCATCCCTACCAAGGTCGTGTTGCCCGTCGGCGATCCGGGCGACCAGGGAGCGGATCTCACCCCCCCGGTTGAAGCTCTCGACCCCCCGAGGGCTCTCCAGAAACCCCGCGAAGATGCCGATCAACTCCTCCATCATCTCGACCATGCGCTCGGAGGACTCGTCCCCGCCGGTCTCCCTGCGCTCCTCCCTCCAGGACCTCAGGATGTTGGGCATGTCTTCACGGATGCGCGCGACAATCTGCGGTTGTGTCTCCATGACTTCCAGTATACCCGCGGGGTTTACCAGGGGGTAGATGCAAGCGTTTTGCGGGGGAATCGTGCGGAAGGAAACCTTTTTGGCCCGACAAACGTATAGAGGTTATCGGACGGGACGAAGAGAGAGGACGGGGGGTTTAGAAATGGTTCTGGCCCGGTAGATTAATAGTAGTTTTTGAAATTGATTTTAGACGGGACCGCGCGTTTCGCGAGGAGGGCGTTTTGAAGACACAGGCCGGCGGTCGAGCAGAGAGACCGGAGAGGGAGTCCGAGACCCCCGAGCTTCTGGCCAAGTACCTGGCGCACATAGGCCAGGGCCACCTGCTCTCGCACAGGGAAGAGATCGACCTCTCCAAGAGGGCGAAGGCGGGCGACCCGCGCGCCCGGAAGAGGCTCATAGAGAAAAACTTGAGGCTCGTGGTGAGCGTCGCCAAGAAGTACCGCGGCTACGGGCTGCCCTTCGAGGACCTCATCCAGGAGGGCAACATCGGCCTGATGAAGGCCGTCGAGAAGTTCGACCCCGACCGCGGCTTCAGGTTCTCCACGTACGCCACGTGGTGGATAAGGCAGGCGGTGCAGCGGGCCGTCGCCGACAAGGGCCGCACCATAAGGGTTCCGGTGCACATGACCGAGAAGATCCGCAAGGTCAGCCGCGCCATCTCGGCGCTCTCGCTCAAGCTCGAGCGCGAGCCCACCAGGGAAGAGGTGTCCGAATACCTGGAGTGGGACCTCGAAGAGGTCCGCCTCACCATGAGGGCGATGCCGGACGCGACCAGCCTCAACCAGCCGGTCTCGAGCGAGGACACGGCAAGCCAGCTCGGGGACTTTATCGAAGACGAGAAGGTCTCCGACACCCCCGACACGGTGATGCGCGAGATGGAGACGGCCCACCTGAAGGAGGCCATAGACCACCTCCCCGAGAGGGCCCGCTACGTGCTGGTGAGGCGCTACGGCCTAGACGACCATGAGCCCGCGACGCTGGCCGAACTGGGAGAGGAGCTCGACATCTCCCGTGAGCGCGTCCGCCAGCTCCAGCGCGAGGCCGAGCGAATCCTCAAGGCGGGCGAGTACGGTCGCGTCCTCCGCGACGCCGTAGCCTGACGCACCCGCAGACCTCTTCGGAGGCCGACCCCGCCCCCGAGGCCGGCCTCTCCCGTGCCGCCCCCCACCACTTCTGTTAGCCTTGCCCGCGTGATCGGCGGCAGGGGCCCATTTCTGGCGACGCTGGTGGCGTTCGCGGCCCTATCGGCGGCGGCCGGCGCGGGGCTGCTGTACGACCTCGACACCCGGCTCCTGCGGCTCGCGCAAGCTCGTTCCTCGACGGGGCTCGATGCCCTTGGCAGCGCCCTCTCGGTTCCGGGAAGGGCGGAGCTCTCCGCCGGCGCGCTCGCCGCGCTGGCCCTCTGGCTGCGCGTGAAGGGCCGCGGGAGGCTGGGCTGGCGGCTGCTCGCGGCGCTCGTGGCGACCACGGTCGTCGAGATCGCCATGAAGTTCGTCGTGCCGCAGGCCCCCATCCCGGGGGGCGTCGGGCGCGTGCCGGACCCCTCGCTCTTCGACTTCGGCACCCCCTACCCGTACCCGAGCGGCCACATGCTCCGCGCCGTCCTCCTCCTAGGGACCGTATATGCCCTCTGGCCCAGCAGGACCGTTCGCCTCACCGTCTTGCTGGTGCTCGTGGGGGCGGCCTGGGCCCGCGTCTACCTCGGCACCCACTGGCCTTCGGACGTGCTCGGGGGGGCGCTTCTCGGGCTCGCGGGCCTCCTCTGGGCTTTCGGGACGGCACGGACGGGTAAGCCCGAGGTCAAAGAGAACGCCTGAAAGGAGCGCCCGGTGGAGATCATCGTAGTAGGTTCGGGCACCGTTGTGCCCCGCCCGGAACGCCGCCAGAGCTGCGTAGTCGTGGAGGCGGGCGGCGAGATGCTCGTCTTCGACTTGGGCGCGGGGTCCGTCCGGGGGATGGTGGCCGCGGGCCTGGACCCGTTCGCGACGGAGAGGATCTTCTTCACCCACTTCCACCCGGACCACACGGTGGACGCCGCCAACCTGCTCTTCGCCATGAACTACGGGACCGACAGGCCCCGCACCCGTCCGCTGCACGTCACAGGCCCCGTGCCCTTCGAGAGCTTCTGGTCGTCCATCATGGAGGTCTGGGGCGCGTGGATGGAAGGCGACTACCCCATCCGGACGAGAGAGCTACCCCACGCTTGCGGCTCGCCCCTCGAACTCGAGGGTTGCACCCTCACCTGGGCTCCTGCCGCCCACCGACCCGAGAGCATCGCCTACCGCCTGGAAGGCGAGACCGGCGCTTTCGTCTACACCGGCGACACCGAGTACTCGGAATCCGTCGTAGACCTTGCCAGCGGCGCGGACACGCTCCTGATCGAGTGCTCCACCCCCGACGACGCCCCCGCCCCTGGGCACCTGACCCCCTCCGGCGCGGCGCGCATGGCCCGCGAGGCGGCCGTCCGACGGGTGGTCCTGACGCACCTCTACCCCGCCGTGGACGACGGCCGTCTCCCCGAAGAGGTGCAGAGGGGCTTCGACGGCGAAGTCCTCGTCGCGCACGACGGCCTGAGGTTGGCGGTCTAGAGGCTTCAGGCTCTGGTTTTCCCCTGTAGCCGATCCAATAGAAGCGATCTGAGGATGCCCCGGGGCTCTTTGCACGCCCCGTAGACCCTAGCGGGGCTTACGGAACGCGCGGGCGTTACCCGCCCCAAACCCCGGGGGCCAGAACCTCAAGGCTCGGAGCCCTCTCTCAGTATTTTCTGTTAAGCCCGTAGGCGTCGCCCTTGCCGAGAGAGCGCTCGGAGGTCTGGCACGTCCCGTTCGATTCGGAACTCATGGTCAGCTTGCCGTGTCGGCTCTCCGACGCCTCGCCCAGCCCGAAGGTGTGGCCCCGCTCGTGGGTCATGGAGGACTCGACATCGTAGCGCCCCCTACAGGAGCCGGTCACGCGCGTGGTCCACCTGTGATTGTACTTGTTCAGGCGGACGTCCGAGTGGGCGACCCTGTTGGGCCCGTCCTGGATCCAGCTCCACACGCACGCGAAGGCCGTGTAGCCTGAGGGGAGATCCCCGAATCCGGCCACGCTCTTGTAGTCGTTGGAGTTGCAGGTGGCGTCCCTGTTGATGTCCACCGAGCGGGAGACGGAGCCCCGGTACCTGAGCTCGCCCCTCACGCGGTCCCGGATGCCGCAAGCGTCTTGCACCTTGTAGATATTCTTCCCGCCCCGCTCCATGGCGGCGACGGTGCCGACCTTGGAGAGGTAGCCCGGGAAGCTCTTCTTGTTGACGTACCATTTGTTGTAGTTGTAGAGCTTGGCGTCCCGGGAAGTGTAGTAGGAATCCCTGCACGCGTTCGGTCCCGAGGTCCGGGTCGAAAGGCTTCGAGAAGACGTTTCGGAGGGAGCCTCCTGGCCCACGCCCTCGAGCACAAGCTCGTCGCCCCGCGGGTTGCTCACCACGAGGTACTGCCCCCCTCAGGCGAGTCGGCCTCGGCGGTGACGGACATGCCGGGCTCCGGCACGACGGCGCCTACGCCGCCGTCCACGATCGCCCGCCCCTCGACCGGGCACCTGTCCTCGTCCACAACCTCGGGCAGGTCGACGGCCCGGATCTCCTGCTCTCCCGGCGCGCACGCCTCGTACGCCCCCGGCCCTGTCTGGGCGAAAAGTGAACCAGCGAACATGGCTACCGCGGTGCAGGCCAGCGCAAGGGCCCCGGCTATCGACGTCATCCTCTTCAAAGTGCCCCCTAATCAGACCGGACCACCACATCTTGTGCGGCCCAAGCAACGCCAATACTCTAAACGTCACAATAGACCAACGCAACAGCGGCAACGAGAGATCACCTGGTCCTTGATCCAGGGCAACAAGAGAGAAGCCCCTTTTCCGCGCCAGCCATCCGCCTTCGTCTACGACAACCCGACCGCCGACGGTCTTAGGCGCCGCAGGCGGCGCAGCGGCCGTGGAGCGTGATCTCGTGCCAGTCGGTCACGAAGCCGGTCTCGCGCTCGACCTGGAGCGCCAGGTACTCCATGAGCTCCTCGTTGAACTCTATGACCGACCCGCACTCCTCGCACCGGGCGTGGTGGTGGACCCGCTCCGTGGAGAGCTCGTAGCGCGAGTACCCCTCCCCGAAGTCCTCCTTGCGCACTATGCCGAGCTCCGTTAGCAGGTCGAGCGTCCGGTAGACGGTGGAGAGGCCGAGCTCGGGATGCTCCCCCTTCACCCTGTCGTACAACTCCTCCGCCGAGAGATGCCGCTCCCCTTCGAGCTCGCGCACGATGACGCGCCGCTGGTTCGTCAGCCGGTAGCCCCGGTCCCTGAGTATCCGCTCGAAGTCCAGCATCCCCGTCAGTCTAGCCCCACGGTACACCGAGATCAAGAATTGATCCTGTCCGGAGTTCACTTCGTACTTCTGGGGGGATAGACTCGGCATACAACGGCCCAGGCCCCGAGAGGAGAAGCATGCTGCGGGAGGTAATGTTGCGCACGAGGAGCGTTCTCTTGCTCTTGTTTATGTTCGCCCTTGTTGCATGTGGCGGGGGTTCTCAATCGCCGGAAAGCGGCTCCGGCGAAGCCCAATCGTCGGAGCGGCAGGAATCCGGGGGCGCGGCCGAACAGGCGGAGAAGACCACCGCGAAGGGCGCGGGGCAGGACACCACGACGGCCCGGAAGGAGACCACCGGCCCCGAAGAGGGTACGGGGGTGGAGAAAGCGAAGTCCGGGTCGAAAAACAATCGCAAGTCCGGCCCGGTGGCGTCCGATGCCCTGGCGGCCGGGGCGACGGACGCGACGGGAGGTCCGCTGGCGCGAGGCAGGATGGTCAGCTACTACGGCCATCCGCTTTCGGGGGCGATGGGCGTGCTCGGGCAGCTCGAGCCCGAGGTGATGGTGAGGGAGCTCAAGGAGCAGACGGAGGCGTACACCAAGGCGGACCCGGATCGGCCGGCCATCCCTACCATAGAGCTTATCGCTTCCGTCGCCCAGCCCACGCCCGGCCCCGACGGGTTGTACTTGGCCCCCACGGAAGATTTCTGGATCGAGAAGTACGCGAAGCTCGCGGAGGAGAACGACTGCCTGTTGCTGCTGGACATCCAGATCGGCTACAGCACCATAGCCGACGAGGTGGAGAGGCTCATGCCGTATCTGGAGCGGGACTACGTCCACCTCGCCATCGACACCGAGTACGACATGATCCCGCCGGACATCCCCGCCCAGCAGATCGGCAGCAGCCCCGGGGCGGACATCATGGCGGCGGCGCGCACGCTCTCGAGGCTCGTAGAGGAGAAGGACCTGCCGCCGAAGGTGCTCGTCATCCACCAGTTCGAGAGCGGCATGATCCAGAACAAGGAGATGCTGCGTCCCGTTCCGAACGTCGAGATGGTGCTCCACGCCGACGGCTTCGGCACGCCGCAGCAGAAGTTCGAGAAGTACGACCTGCTGGTGCGCGACGAGCCGATCCAGTACGGCGGCTTCAAGCTCTTCTACGACCAAGACACGCCGCTGCTGACGCCGAAGCAGGTCCTCAACAGGCTGGAGCCAAAACCGGCGGTGATCAGCTACCAGTAGACGCCGACGGGTTCGAAACCCTGCCCCTACCGTCTCGGGTCGGCGCGGAACGTCGCCTTGCGTCCTCCGGGCCACCAGTTCCAGTCGCCGAGGACGCGCATGGTGGCGGGGACGAGGAGGATGCGGATGATGGTGGCGTCCACGAAGACGGCGACGGCCATGCCGAGGCCGACGGCCTTGGTGAGTATGATCCCGGTAAACGCGAAGGCGCCGGTGACGACGATGATGATCGCGGCGGCCGAGGTGATGATGCCGGCGGTCGCGACGAGGCCCTTGGAGACGCTCGCCGTGTTCGAGTCGCCGTTCTCGTAGGCCTCGCGGATGCGGGAGAGCAAGAAGACCTCGTAGTCCATCGAGACCCCGAAGATCGTGCAGAACATCAGGATCGGGAGCGTCGCGTCCACGAAGCCTAAAGGCGTGAAGTTCAGGAGGCCCGAGAGGTTGCCGTCCTGGAAGACGAAGACCACCGCGCCGTAGCTGGCGGTGAGGCTCAGGATGTTCACTATCACGGCCTTCAAGGGAAGGAGGACCGAGCGGAAGGTAAGTAGCAGGACCAGGTACGTCACCCCGATCACGAACCCCGCCGCGAGCGGCGCCTTCTTGTAGAGGCTCGAGATAAAGTCCTTCTGCCCCGCCGAGAGCCCGCCGACGAGGAAGCTCGTCCCCTCCGGCGCGTCCACGGCGCGCACCGCGTCCACCGCGCCGTAGGCCCTCTGGGTGTAAGGGTTCCGATCCGTGACGGCCCTGATCAGCGTCCGGTCTCCGGCGACGTAGGAGTCGACCGCGTTCGTGAGCTCTTCGGAGTCCCTGGCGGCCGGAAGCTTCAAGAAGTTGGCCACCCCCTCGGGCGTGACCTCCCCGTCCGCGGAGAGGCCCTGCGGGAGCTCGGGGACGCGCCGGTCGACCTCGTCGGCGACGCGGCGCTCGACCTCGGCCCGGATCTCGCCCTCCGCAGCCCGGACCTCCTCGGCCACCCGCGGCTCCACCTCGGCCCTTACCTGCTCTTCCGTGCCGGGCGGAACGGAGCCGTAGGTTGCCTCTATCTCCGAGAGCTGCTGTTCGACGGCCTCGTCGGTGCGCTGCTCCGTCTGCTGACGGATCTGCTCCTCGACCAGAGCGTCGACCCGTCCAGAGGCCTCCCTCTCCGCCTCGGCGCGGGCGTCGCCGACCCGCGCGGCATAGTCGCGGGCCGCCGCCTCCCCCACCGTGTAGACGCTCTCGACGCGGGCGACGCCGTCCGCGCCGCGTATCTTCTCGCCGAGTTCCTTCGTATCGGCGAGTCCTTCGGCTGTCAGCGGATCGCGCCCCATGTCGGCGACGACCTCCATGGGGTTCAGGGCGGCGTACTCGAAGTTCTCCTTGAGCAGGTCGTCGCCCGCGCGCGACTCGTACTTCTCGGGCAGGACGGTCGCCTCCGGGATGCCGACCTTCATGTGCGTCACGGGAAAGAGCAGGGCGGCGAGGATACCGGCGACGAGCAGGATCACTACGAGGGGACGCCGCATCACCAACTCCGCACTCCGGCTCCAGAAGCCCAAGCCCGGGGCGCCGCTCCGGCGCCGGATACGCAGGAGGTTTACCCGCGGCCCGAGGACGCCGAGCAGGGCCGGCAGGAACGTCAGGGCCGCGAAGACGGAGACGAAGACCACGATCACGCCAGCCGCCCCGATGGAGCGCATGAACATGAAAGGGAAGAAGAGCAGCCCGGAGAGCCCGATCAGCACCGCCGTCCCGGAGAAGAAGATCGACCGCCCGGCCGTCGCCACGGTCCGCGGCACGGCCTCGGCCGCCGAGTAGTCTTCTAGCTCCTCGCGGAACCGGCTCACGAAGAACAGGGCGTAGTCGATCCCGAGGCCTAAGCCAAGCATCGTCGAGAGCGTGAGAACGAAGACGGACATGTCGTAGGAGCCGGCGATAAAGTAGATGATCGCCAGCGAGGCGAGCACGCTCGCCCCCCCGATGACCACGGGCACCCCGGCCGCTACCAGCGTCCCGAAGGCGAAGATCAAGATGAGGACCGCGAAGGGAAAGGCGTACTTCTCGGCCTGCTGCACGTCCTCGTTGCTCGCGGCTTCGAGGTCCTGGTAGACGGCGGGCGCCCCGGTAACGTAGGTGTTCAGCTCCTCCGAGCGCACCTTCTCCCTGACCTCCGCCACCACGTTCCTGGTCTCGTCTATAGAGACGCTGAAAGCGATAATGGCGTAGGACTTCTCCCCGTCCCTGGAGATAAAGCGCCCGTCCTCGGTGCCGGCGTAGGAGGCCACGTAACGGACCTCCTCCATCTCGCGGACCTCGGCCAGCGCTTTCTCCTGGGCTTCCTGAAACCCTTGGCCCCTGGCTTGCTGCCCGTCTCCCGTGAAGACGACCGTCAGGGCGGCAGGGGAGACCCCGAACTCTTCGGACATGATGTTCTGGACCCTCTCGGCCTCGGAGTTCGAGCCCTCGAAGCCGCCGCCTTTGAGGCGCCCGGAGAGGTCGGGGGCGAAGAAGGCGCTGAAGATGAGGATGGCGGCCCAGACCGCCAGCACGGCCCACCTGAATCGGTAGACGAACGCGCCGAGCCCGTAGAAGCCCCTCATGATCTGGGGCCGCTGCTCTCGAGGGACCTTCTCACCTGCGGTATGGTACCCGAACGGGTGACGCCGGACGGTGTTCGGTTACACGAACCTGGGCCAGGACCCGGCGCTCAAGTCCCCCCGAAGGCGCGGGTCCTGGCCGGCAACGTGAGGGAGAGCACGAGGCCGAGGACGGGCAGAGCGGCTATGGCGAGCATGGCGGTGCGGAGGCCGCCGACGTCGGCGAGGAGGCCGAGCAGGGGCGCGCCGATGCCCCCGAGGCCGATAGAGAGGCCCATCGTGATGCCGGCGGCGAGCCCTATACGGCCGGGCAGGTACTCCTGCCCCATCACCACCGTCACGCCGAAGGTACCCACCGTCGCCGCCCCGATGAGCGCGAGCATCACCATGCCGGGGTACGGCCCGACGAACGCGAAGGCCAGCACGAGCGGCGGCAGCACGAGCATCGACCAGGCCAGCACGGCTTTTCGACCGAACCTGTCCGCCAGCGGTCCCATAAACAGCGTGCCGACCGCACCCGCGGCGAGCATCACCGTGAGGGCCACGTTGCCGAGGGCCGCCGACTCTCCGTGCACGCGGTCGTAGTAGGAGGCCACGAACGCGACAAGCCCGAAGTAGACGAACGAGCGGACGGCGACCACCGCGATCATGACGGCGAACGGCCCCCAACTCTCAGGCGGCGCCTCCACCTCCTGCGACCTGTTCGCGGCCTGCTCCGGCGCGAGGCGCAGCATGCGGGACGTCTCGGCGAACATTACGCCCGCCATCAGCGCGGCCGGGAGGACGAGGAAGAGCGTGCCCGGCAGGCCGAAGGCCAGAACCAGCGGGGTCGTGACGAGGGGACCGAGGGCGAAGCCGGCGTTCCCCCCGACGGAGAAGAAGCTCATGCCCCGGGCGCGGCGGGCGCCGGAGACGTAGTTCGCGAACCGGGCGGCCTCCGGGTGGAAGGCCGCAACACCGACGCCGCTCACGACCACCGAGGCGAAGATCAAGGGGTAGCTCGGCGCCACCCCGACGAGCGCCATGCCCGCCCCCGCCAGCAGCACGCCTAGCGGCATCAGGGCCGGGATCGGGTTTCGGTCGGAGAAGATGCCGAAGAGGGGCTGGACGAGAGAGGAGCTCACGGTCGCGGCGAAGACGAGCGCGCCCGCCGCTGCTAAGGAGAGGCCGCGCTCGGAGATGAGGAAAGGCAGCAGCGCCGCCACGGCGCCCTGGTTGAGGTCCGTGAAGAGGTGCCCGGACGACAGGACGCCCATCGCCCGGCGGTCGACGCCTTTTTTCGAGGCCGCGCTCACGCTTCCCTCCCACCGTCTCCGACCCCGAAGATGCTATCAGTCATCGGAGATCCCGTACGGCCCGATCGCCCAAACCCTGCCGATGAGCTCCGGCACCTCGCGCCTCATGCCATCCAGGATCTCCCCGACGACCTCCGCCGGCTCCCCCGGCCCCGGCCCCCCGGCGCGCGGGACCGGCACCTTCAGGAGCACGTCGCACGGTGCGCCCTCCCTCACGCCGCCGAGCTCGCACGCCTTGCGGAACGCCTCCCTGAAGCCGCCCACGCCGTCGACGAGCCCCAGCTCCAGGGCCTCCGCGCCGCTCCAGACCCTGCCCCCGGCGATCGCGTCCAAATCGGGCAGGTTCCGGCCGCGGGAGACCCTTACCTTGAACTCGTCGTAGACGAGACCGATCTGACGCTCCAGAACCCGCAACTCGTCCTCCGTCGGCCGGCGGCTGAGGTCCATCAGGCCGGCCCGCTCCCCCCTCTCCAGCCCGACCGGGTTGACGCCCACCCTCTCGTAGAGGCGGTCGGCGGCGGGGCGGATGGTGATCACCCCGATAGACCCCGTGACCGTCGAGCGGCGGGCGACGACGTGGGAGGCGGGGGCGGAGACGTAGTAGCCGCCGGAGGCCGCGACGTTGCCCATCAGGACCACTACGGGCTTTTTCGCAGAGATGCGTCCTACCTCGCGCCAGATCAGGTCAGAAGCCAGCGCGTCCCCGCCCGGCGACTCGACGTGGAGCAACACGGCAGAGACCCGCCGGTTCCGCTCGGCCCCCCTGAGCGCCGCCACCACGGTCTCGCTGCCCGCGCGCTCGCCCCCGAGGAAGGGCACCGGCACCGGCACCCGGCGGCTCCTGCCGCGCGCTATCGCCCCCTTCACCTGCACGATCCCGACCCGCCGCCGCGCCCGCCCCCGGTACGGCTTCTTCAGGGATCTCCTCGCAGCCGACCACTCCGCGATGCGCGGCTTCTCCCCGCCGGAGGCGAGCCTCTCCGGCAGTTCGTCCTCGTAGAGGACGCCGTCGGCGAGACGGGCGGCCACGGCCTCTCCGGGGCCGTAGGGGGCGGCGTCGACCGCGTCGCGCGCCTCCGCCGCCGTGAGGCCCCTCGACGCACTTATCGCGCGGAGAAGCTCCTCGTAGCGGCCGTCGAGGAGGCGCTGGGCCTGCTCGCGGGCCTCGCGCGAGAAGTCGTTGCGGGTGAAGGGCTCGCCGGCGGACTTGTAAGGCGAGACGGCGACCACCTCAGCGCCGATGCCGAGGCGGTCCAGGGCGTCTTTGAAGAAGCTGACCCGGGTCCGCACCCCCGTGACGCCCACGGTCACGAGCGGGGCGATGAGGATCTCGTCGGCCGCGCAAGCCAGGTAGTACCCGCGCGTATCCACCGGGTCCGCAAGGTACGCCACGACCCGGCCTCCTCCCTCCCCGAACGCCAGCAACTCCCCCCTGGCCTCCTCCAACGCGGCCCACCCCGCCTCGACGTCTTTGATGCGGAGCACCACGCCGTGGATCCGGCCGTCGGAAGAGATTCGGCCCAGCCGCTCGCGCAGGGATTGCAGCGTCACGGGCCCCGGAGCGCGGTTGAGGCGCCTACGGAAGAAGCCGACCGGCGTCTCGAACTCGGGCAGGGCGCCGCTTATCTCTATCCAGACAAAATCCGGCGTCCGGCCGAGCAGGCGCGAGCCGACGTTGCCGATAAGACGCCAGAGGTTCACCAGAAGGGTCGAGAGCGCGGACACTGCCCAATATGGTACACCTCGGTCGGCAAACGGCCTTATGATAGACTCGCGAACAGGAACGATTACTGATCATCGAAGGAGACGACAGACACGTGAGCGGCACGCTGGAGAGGGACATACGCGAGCGGTTCCGCAGGTCGGGCTACACGCTGACCTCGCAGCGCAAGGCCGTCCTCGAGGCCCTCGGCGAGAGCCGGGGGCATCCGTCCGCAGAAGACGTGTACCTGCTCGTCAAGCAGAAGAACCCGCGCGTGGCCCTCGGCACCGTCTACCAGGCGCTCGGCGTGCTCGAGGAGATCGGGGTAATAGAGGCCAAGCACTGGTCGGAGTCCCCCACGCGCTACGACCTGAACGTGGGGCCGCACCTGGACATCCGGTGCCTGCGTTGCGGCGAGGTCTCCGAGGTGCCGGGCGTCCGCTTCGAGAACCTGGAGGAGAGCATCAGGGCCGCCACCCCCTACGAGGTGACGCGGGCCACGGTGGTCGTCGAGGGCCTCTGCCCCGCTTGCCGCGACGCCGCCGGCTGAGCCGCCCTCGCGCGCACGTCCGCCGGCCGGGCAACACACCACCATCAGGCGCACGGCCTTTACCTCACCGCGCGATACGTTTAACCTTTCGGGCCAAGGGCGCCCCCGGGGCGATGAGGAGCGAGGGTCCTTTGGAGGGAAGAAGATGAGCGAGGAGCGGGAAGACGCGGCGGCCGGTCTCGCCTCGGGCCTCGAGGCGGCCGGCGCGCTCATAGAGAGCCTCGAAGAGGAGGTGGCGGGCCTCCGGCGGGACCTCGAAGCCGTCACCGCCGCCCTGAGGTCCGCCCAGGAGGAGATCTCCTCGCGCGCCGACGCCGAGCGCGAGGCCTCGGGGTTGCGGGCCGAGCTCTCCGACCTCAAGCGCCGCCACTCCGACGAGCAACTCCGCATGAGCAACGAGCATATCGCCGAGGTCGCGGCCCTACGGCGCACGCTGGAGGAGCAACGCCGCGCCGACGTCGAGGCCGCCTCGTCTCAGACCCGGGTGGAGGCCCTCAAAGAGGAGTTCGCCCACGAACGCGCGGCCCTGGAGGAACGCCACAGGGCCGAGGTCGCCGACCTCAAGGCGACCTCGGAGACGTGGGAGGAAGAGCTAAGGACGAAGTACCAGGAGCAGGAGAGCCGCCACGCGGCGGAGCTGGAGGCCGTCCGGCGCGCGGGGCGGGAGCGGGCGGAGGAGCTGGAGAGGACCAGGGACGAGGAGATCCGGCGCCGCGTCGCCGAGGAGCGCGCGGGCCACGAGGAGCAGCACGAGGCCGCCTTGAAGGCGCTCAAGAGCGCGGCGGCGGGCCGGGAGCTCGAGCTCCAGAAGAACTACCAGGCCGTCGTCGAGACGCAGCAGGCCGAGATAGAGTCGCTGAGGGGCGAGCTCGGGTCCCGCTCGCTGCAGGTCGAGGAGGCCCGCAAGGAGGAGCGCCGGCAGGTCAAGGCCCTGGCCGACGGCAGGGAGCGCGGCCTCCGCCGCTCGCAGGCGACGAGGCTGGCCGAAGCCCAGCAGGCCGCCGACCGCCGGATAGCGTCCCTGCAGGCCCAGCGGGAGGCGGACAACCGGGCGCTGCGGGCCCGCCACGCCGAGGAGATGGCCGCCACCCGAAGGGAGTACGAGCAGAGGCTCGCCGCCGAGGACGAGCGCAGGAAGTCCGAGACCTGGGCGCTCGAGGAGCGCCTCAGGGAGGCGGACATCCGCCGCGAGTCGGAACTGCGCGCCTACGGCGCCCGGATAAGAGAACTGGAGGCCGGGCGTCTCGCGGAGAAGGACGAGGCGGAGAGAAACCGGGAGAGAGCCGTAGAGGAGCTGGAGGCGGAACTCTCCGCCAGGGAGGACCGGATCTCCGCGCTCCAGGAGGCGCTCGAAGAGGCCGCAAGGCCGCAGGGCGCGGAGCCGGACCAGCCCGCCGACTCCGCAGAAGCCTCCGGGGAAGAGACCAGCGGCCCGTCCGAGGAGCACGAATCCGAAGCCCCCACAAGGGAGTTGGAGGCGCAGAGGATCCTCGCCGAGGAGCGCATAGCCGACCTGGAGGCCCGCCTCCTGGAGGCCACGGAGGAGGCGCGGCGCAACGCGGAGGAGCGGGAGGCGGCCCGCGAGGAACTCGCGCGCCTCTCCGATCCGGAGCGCAGGCTGCGGGAGGGGCTCGCCCTCTTCAACGAGAGCGAGCACGCGGGGACGGTCGCCTCGATCTCCCGCTCCTTCGGCCTCCCGAAGGTCCACGCCGGCCTCGACGGCGGGGCCTCGGGCAAACCGACGCTTACCCTGCTCTGGGGCGACATGGCCTGGCGCCGCTACGTCGCCGACCCCACGGAGGGCATCCCGGACCCGAGGGTCTACCTCGCCGGCACCGGGGACGACCCCGACGAAGTGCCCGCGCTCGAGCGCCGGCCAAACGCCCGCATGGACGCCCGCGGGCGCCTCATGCTCGGCACACAGGCCCGTTAGAGCCTACAGCCGTCAGCGCTCAGCCGTCAGCTCTTGCGGCGGAAGCCAGCGGCGTGGGCGAAAGTTACGGACGATCCCAAAAGACTAGAAGCTGACGGCTGTAGGCGCGATCCGCGAAGACGGTCGCCTCAGGCGCGGCCCGTGCGGCGCATGCGGCGGAGGACGTCTGCGTTGTGGGCCTGGATGGCGTGGCCGCGGCGGGCGCCGACGTACGCGGCGGCCACGGAGGCCGCGAGGAAGGCGACGGACAGCAGCACCGCCCCGACGCTGTCCATGCCGGGAAAGGGGGTCTTGCCGGCGAGCAAATTGACGACCGGGGAGATCACGAACGCCACCGGGGCGACGAGCGTCCCGTGCAGCAGGTGCCGGTCCGGCGCCTTGTAGGCCCCTGCCATCCCGCCGAAGTAGAAGGAGAGCCCGCACACGAAGAGCAGCAACGGCGCGAAGTTCCTGGCGGCGGAGGCCGACGGTTCGAGCTGGAAGATCCAGGAGAGCACCGGCGCGAGTATGCCGAACAAGATGAGCAAGACGAGCAAGAACGCCACGAGCATCCCGACCCCGACCGCTGCCACGCTTCTCATGCAGGAATTCTAACAGCCCCGGCGCGGCGCCTCGTGGCCGGGTTCACTCCCCCGAAGGCTACGGGCCTGGCGTCGTCTGCTTGTAGGCCGGGGCGTGGCATAGTACCCTCTCGGACCGTGAGAACACGAGCAGGACGGTCCCTCAGCCGCAGACAATTCCTCAAGCTTACCGGCGCCGGAATGGCGGGCGCCGCGCTGCTCGGTAGCGGAACGCTCGCCGGGTGCGACCTCGCCGAGCGCGTCCCCGGTCTGCCGGGCAACACGCCGAAGCCCAACCCCGGCCAGAACGTCGTGCTGATCATCATGGACAGCCTGCGCATGGATCACGTCGGCGTCTACGGCCACGACCGCGCCGCCAGGACGCCGAACCTCGACGCCTTGGCCGGGGAGAGCCTGCGCTTCACGCGGGCCATCCCGGAGTCCATGCCGACCATCAACGCGCGGCGCGCGATCCACACCGGCACCCGCACCTGGCCGTTCCGGAACTGGGACCCGCCCCAGGGCGAGGACATCATCCTGCAGGGGTGGCAGCCCATCCCCCTGGACCAGACGACGCTCGCCGAAGTCATGCGCGCCAACGGCTACCAGACCATGATGGTCACGGACAACATGCACCAGTTCAAGGCCTCCTACGACATGCACCGGGGCTTCGACGTCTTCGACTTTTTCCGCGGCCAGACCACGGACAACTACATGCCGAACTGGACCTACCCGCCCGAAAAGGTCGAGCAGGCCCTGATGAAGGGCAACGTCCCGGCCATGACCGCCCAGATGAAGCAGTACTTCGCCAACGTGGCCGCCCGCCAGACGGAGGAGGACTGGTTCGCCCCGCAGGTCTTCAACCGCGCTTCGGAGCTACTGGAGTTCGCCAAGGAGGACGAGAAGCCCTTCTTCCTGACCGTCGACTCCTACGACCCGCACGAGCCCTGGGACCCGCCCGAGGAGTACGTGAGGATGTACGACGACGGGCCCTACGACCTCAAGGAGCCGTTCTCCGTCATCTACGGGCCCAGCGACTACCTCGTCGAGCGCGAGCTCCAGAGGATGCGCGCCCGCTACTCGGCGGAGGTAACCATGGCCGACCGCTGGCTCGGGCGCTTTTTGGACAGGATGGAGGAGCTGAACCTCTTCGAGGACACGCTGGTCGTGCTGCTAAGCGACCACGGGGTCGCGCTCGGGGAGCACGGCTTCACCGGCAAGCCCGCCTACGCGCTGTGGCCGGAGATCACGGACGTCCCCTTCTTCGTCCGCCGCCCGGACGGCAAGGGCGCCGGCGACACGAGCGAGTACCACGCCTCGACCCACGACGTGGCCTCGACCGTGCTCGGCTACCTCGGCATCGAAGCGCTCGACCAGATGCAGGGCCAGGACCTCTCGGGCATACCCCTCGGCGCCGAGCCCGAGGAGCGCTCCCACTTCACGGCCGGCTACCACTCCTTCGTGTGGACCCGCGACGAGCGCTACGCCATGTTCTCCCACAACGACGGCTCCGGCGCGAAGCTCTACGACCTGGAGTCGGACCCCGAGATGAACGACGACATCGCCGGCCAGAACCCCGACGTCGTTAGGCGCATGTACGACGGCTACATCCTGAGGGACGCCGGCGGCCCACTCCCCGTCTACGACCCCCTTCCGGAACCGACCGTATAGGCCAAGAAGCCGACCGCCCTCGGACCGTCGTCGGTAGTCAGGCGCATCGTCCGCAGGGAGAACCCGGTAAGAGTGCCCGTCGGGCGTGGCTCTTAGGAGGTCCCGGTTCAGCCTTCGGCGAGCGCGGCGACGAGCTCGCGGTTGAAGTCGGCCACGACGCGGCCCCAGACCGAGTGTGAGGTGTCGAAAGATGCCGGAACACGTCTCCGGAAAGCCTCCTTAAGTGACCGAGGGTTGGTCCTCTCCGTCGACTGGTGTACTTGGTGGTGTGGGGCGCGAGGCCCGCCAGGAGGTGGAAGATCGGTAGCGGCCACCACAGACGTGCGGCACCTTAAAGCACGACGCCGTTAGTGCCCTGCCGCCTGCCACTCCTTGACCACCTCTATCGAGTAAATCAGCATCAATACGTTCAGGCTGAGGTTGTCCCTTATCCAGACGGCCAAAGCCACCTCCGTCACCACGAACAGCGCAAGCGTACGTCCGAACCCGAGGCGGCGGGCCAACGCGAATCCGACCCCGCACAGGAGGATGTCGGCGAGCGAGTTCACTATCGTGTCGCCTTGGTAGCCGAGGGCGGCCGTCTCTTCGCGGTACCGCTCGATGACGAACCGCGAGTTCTCAATTACCTCCCACACCGCCTCCAACGAGATCGCAAGCCAAAGCTGCCACGCTTTCCTCAGGCGCGGGGCGATTAGGGCGATCAGCCCGCAGAACAGGAACCCGTGCAGCACGTGCGTGAAGCTGTAGGGGTCCAGCAGGTGCTGGGAGTTGTCCGAGCTCCACGGGTCCCCCGACCACAGAAGCAGGTAGTCGCAAGAACACCACCACAGGCGTCCCTGGCTACGAAGCTGGTAGGCGACAACAAGCAGCACCGCCACGATGGCGAGCCACGGCAACGTCTTCCTCATCGTACGCCGCGCGCCACCCTGCTCGGCGACGAGCGGTCGGGGC
>DASYWA010000166.1:0-3478 GCA_035936475.1 Rubrobacter sp.
TCGATGAGGAACTGTTCCTGAAGAAGGCCGAGGCCGCCAAACGCGACTGCGCCGTTTCCAAAGCGCTCACGGGCGTGGAGGAAATCACCCTAGAGGCCAAACTGGCCGAGCACGCGGGGTAAGAACTCTCACTGGTGGCGCCTTCATCGAAAGTGCGCCACCAGTCAGGGGAGTGAGGGTGCCAAAGCAGACACCCTTTGCGAGGACCTTCGGAAAGGCTCGTCGGCGGCCTATGGCACCGGCCGCTACCCGAGGCAGTCCGCACAGCCTCATTTTTGCACGTCGGCCAGGGTGTGCATCTGCTCGCGGGTGGCAGGGTAAAGGTCGCGGTAGACGCCGTAGAGCTGATCGTATAGACCCTTGTTCTCGGGGTTCGGCTCGACGGTGCCGACGATACGGCTCCAGTCTTCGTCCTGTCCGGCGAGCCCGACGGCCCGGGCGGCTAGCAGGGCGTCGCCGTAGCTCGCCCCGATGGTCTGCTCCGGCAGGTCCTGAGGCCGTCCCGTGACGTCGGAGACGATCTGGGTCCACAGGCCCCCCTTCGTCCCGCCGCCGACGGCGACGAGCCTTTGTCCTCCTCCCCCGGCCTCCCCCATCGCCTCGAAGATGTGCCGGACGCCGTAGGCGGTCGCTTCGAGCATTGCCCTGTAGAGGTGGCCGCGGCCGTGGCTCAAGGTGAGGCCAAAGATCAGGCCGCGGGCCCTCGGGTCCTGCAGCGGCGTCCGCTCGCCGGCGAAGTACGGCAACACGACGAGCGCGTCGGAGCCTGGAGGCACCGCCGCCGCTTCCTCTGTCAACGTCTCGTAGGGCAGGTCGCCGGAGATCTTCTTGAGCCAGCCGGTCAAGGCGCCGGAGGTCGCCATCCCGGCGGCGAGGTTGTGGGTCTCGGGCAATATTCCCGTCGTCCCCCACAGGCCGGGGTGGTGGAGCGGTCTCTCCAGCACCTCGATGATGAACATGGTCGTCCCGTACATCAGCATGAGGTCGCCGGGCTTCTGTACCCCTACGCTCGCCCCCTCGCTCCAAGCGTCTATGGTCCCGGCGGCGACCGGGGTTCCGGCAGGGATGCTGGTGGCCTCGGACGCCTCGGGAGTCACCTCGCCTACCACCTCGGCGGGCCACAGGAGGCGTGGAAGCGGCAACCCCGGCGCGACCTCATCGGCCCACTCCCCGATCCAACGGTAGGAGTGCACATCGTAGAGGGGGTCGCACTGGCTCGCCGAGTGGTGATCCAGGACATACTCGCCGGTCAAGCGCCACGCGATGAACGAGTTCGCCATAAAGAACTTGGTGGTCCTCTCCCAGACCTCGGGTTCGTTGCGCTGGAGCCAGAGGAGCTTGGGGCCGACGGCCTGGGTCGTGAGCACGGATCCGCAACGATCGAGGAGCGTCTCCTGCCCGTAGCGTTCGTTGAGCTCCCCTATCTCCTTCTCCGCCCGGGTGTCTATGCCGTAGAGGATCGCCGGCCTCAGGGGGTTCCCGTTCTCGTCCGCCGGCAGGAGGGCCGCCCCGATGCCGCTGGTGCACACGGCAGCGATGCCCTCGTCGGCCTTCCCGAGAAGCTCTTCGCAGACGGAGACGAAGTCCGCCCACCACACCTTCTCGGCGTCGTGCTCGGCCCATCCGGGGCGGGGGAGCGAGAGCTCGTGCGGCCTCTCAGCCATCGCGACGACCTCGCCGTCGGGGCGCGCGAGGACACCCTTCGTGCTGGAGGTGCCCACGTCCACGCCGAGCAGCAGACCGCTCACCTCGCACCCCCGAACTTGTCGTGACCTTTGTTCGGAACTTCCGGGCCGCGCGTGACCCCTCGACACGTCCGCCCGAAGTCCCACAGTTTGAGAACCGCCGCGAGGACACCGGCAGCGGCGACCAAGTCGGGAGCCGCCGCGGCATCCGGTCAAGGTAGTCAAACCCCCGCCACCGAACGCGGGCTATTGCGAGGTGGAAGGTGGCGCGCGCACTGGCCTCGATGGCCTCCATCACCGTTGGCCATCTCGGGGTATCGACGGCTTGGATTGGCCGTAGTCGTGGATTTTTGCCGTGACCTCGGCCATCTCTTCGGCTGTCAGGACAACGGGCTCCCCGGTTGTCCGGGCCCGATAGTAGAGTTCGGCCATCTGCTCGAGGAGCTCCGTGTTGGAGAAGGCCTCACCGACCGTAGGGCCGACGACGATCGTACCGTGGTTGCGGAGGAGGCACGCGCGGTGGGCGCTTCCAAGGGCCCTGGCGACATTCTCGGCCAAATCCTCCGTCCCGTAGGTCGCGTAGCGGGCAACCGGCACCCGTCCCTCGTCCGAGAGGACGGCTAGCATGTAGTGGACGGGGGGTATCTCCCAAGCCAGGCAGGCAAGCGTCGTCGAGAAGCGGGCGTGGGTGTGCACGATACCACGCGCCTCGGGCCGGGAACGGTAGATCCCCGTGTGCATGGGGGCCTCCACGGAGGGCTCGAAGGTACCCCCGAGCGTCTCGCCATCGAGGGAGACGAGGACGACGTCCTCGGGCTCCATGATCGAGTAGTCGAGGCCGCTAGGCGTGACGAGGACGTCGCCCCCAGGGGTACGCGCGCTGACGTTCCCCTCCGTCCCTGCTACCAATCCAGAGGCGCTCATGCGCCGACAGGTACGCACAATCTCTTGTCGCAGATCCGGGTGACCCAAGGCGGCTCCTTTCGCGGCTCTCCCTAGCGAGGGTAAGAGTCCTTGACTCCGCCGTCGACATTTAGCACGTTGCCGGTGCTCCTCGAGGAACGCGCCTCGGAGGCGAAGTGCAGCACGGCGTCGGCGATGTTCTCGGGCAACACGTTCACCTTCAAGACGTTGCGCTGGCGGTAGTGTTCTTCTAGCTCCTCGGGCTCTATCCCGTAGGCCGCGGCGCGCTCCTCACGCCAGGACGATCCCCAGATCTTCGAGCCGCTCAAGACCGCATCGGGGTTGACCGTGTTGACCCGGATGTGCTCGGGCCCCCCTTCCTCGGCCAAACAGCGTGCGAGGTGCAGCTCTGCTGCCTTGGCGGATGAGTAGGCAGAGGCGTTTTTGCCAGCCGCCATGGCGTTCTTCGATACCACGAAGATGAGGCTGCCTCCTATGCCCTGCTCCTTCATAACCTTGAAGGCTTCACGCGCAACAAGAAAGTAGCCCTTGGCGAGCACGGTGTGGTTCTTGTCCCACATCTGCACGGTCGTCTCCTCTATGGGAGCACTGGAGGCGAGTCCCGCGTTCGAGACCACCACGTCGACCCCCCCGAACTCCAAGATAGCCCGCCTGTAGGCATTAGCTACCTCGTTTTCGTCGGTCACGTTCGCCCGTGCGGCGATGCCGGGCTGTGGCAGGCTTTCGGCGACCTCCTGGGCACCCTCTTCGTCGAGGTCGCAGGCCACGACGCACGCCCCTTGTGCGGCCAGGGACCGGGCGACGGCGCTGCCTATGCCCCCCGCCCCCCCGGTGACGAAGGCGACCCTGCCCGCGAGCTCCCTTGGCGG
>DASYWA010000167.1:0-6150 GCA_035936475.1 Rubrobacter sp.
GGACGGCCGCGAAGCCCAGGTAGATGGCGAGGAGGCCGACCGAGAGCTGCCCGGCGGCGTTGAGCATGGAGGCTGCGAGGTTGCCGTTGGTGACGAGGCGCAGGGTCTCGAAGCTGAACGCCGAGAACGTGATGACGCCGCCAAGGACGCCGGCGGTGAGAAGAAGGGTGGTGCCCGGTGAGTGGATCTCGCCTGGACCAGTCCGAAGACGGGCCCGAGCTGCAGGTGCAGCCAGGCGCCCAGCAGGTAACGGCCCCCGCGCGCCTATGCCGCCCCCAGCACCACCAGCAACAGGTTCACCCGTGCCCCTTCGCGTCCGTCGCCTGCTCCGTCGCGGAGCCCGGGACCAGGCTCCGCTCGCAGCGCCGACTCGGTAGCAGCGAGGAGATCCCGGTTCCGGCCAGGGGTGAGCCCCGTCACCTCTGCGGATCGCGCCGCGGGTATTGCGACAGGTAGCAACCGCGCACAAAGCCGTGGGCACGCGGGCCGTATCCGGGCTATCCGGGCGGTAAGCCCCCGGATATACTGCCGCCGTGGAGAGGCCGCATCTACAGAAAGGCGGGGGCCCGGGGGCCTCCGGGGCCGCGGTGTGGGCTTGGGTCCTCTACGACTTCGCCAACACCATCTTCTCGGTCACCGTGCTCACCCTGTTCTTTCCGCTCTGGGTGGAGGATAGGGTCGGGGGCGGCGCGTTCTTCTCAGCGGCCGGCCTCATCAACGCCGCCACGGCCGTCTCGGCGCTGCTGGTGGTCCTCTCGGCCCCCGTGCTCGGGGCCGTCGCGGACTTCCGCCAGCGAAGGGTGCGCTACCTCGTCGCGATGACCCTGGCCGCCGTGGCCCTGACGGCGGCGCTCGACCTGGCGGGTGGGGTCGCGGTCGGGCTCGCCGTCTTCGTGGCGGCCGACCTGGCGTACCAGTCGGCCCTCGTCTTCTACAACGCGCTCCTGCCGGCCGTCTCCGCGGGCAGGGGCGAGGGGCGCGTCAGCGGCTACGGCACCGCCGCGGGGTACGTCGGCACCATCCTGGCCCTCATCGTCCTTACGTTTTTCGTGGAGAACGGGGACGCTTTGCGCTTCTTCCTGGGCCCGTTGGGCGGCTGGCTCGAGACTGGGGAGGAGGCGAACTCGAACGCCTTCCTGCCGACGGCCGTGCTCTACCTGGTCTTCAGCCTGCCCGCTTTCTTCCTCGTGCCGGACCCGGCGGTGCGGGCGCGGCGTCCCGTCTCTTTAGGGCTGGCCTACCGGGACGTGTACCGGACGCTGAGGAACCTGAGCGGTTACGCGGGGGTCGGCACGTTCATCCTGGCGACGGTGCTCTACACGGACGCGGCAAACACCACCATCGCGAACATGGCGCTCTACGGGCGGGTGGTCTTCGGGATGGGCACCGGGCAGGTGACGAACCTCCTGCTCTTCTCGACCGTCTTCGCCGTGGTGGGCTCGACCGTCTTCGGCTTCCTGTGCGACAGAGGCGGTCCGAAGAGGACGCTGCTCGCCGTGCTCGTGGTGTGGTTCGTCGCCATCGTGCTCGCCGCGGGGGCGCCGGGCGCTTGGATGCTCTTCGTGGCGGGGCCCTTCGTCGGTGTTGCGCTCGGCGGGATGTGGACCGTAGGTAGGGTCATGCTCGTGGCGCTCTCGCCGCCGGAGAAGCTCGGTGAGTTCTTCGGCCTCTTCTCGCTCGCCGGCAAGGTCTCGGCCGTCTTCGGGCCCGCGCTCACGACCGTGCTGCTCTTCGCGTTCGGGGGAGGGGCCCTCGGGTACAGGATCTCCATAGGCTCCCTGGCGGTCATCATGGCCGCCGGCATCTTCTTCCTCCTGCGCGTCCCCGACGCCCGGCCCGGAGGACCCGCACCACTTGATTCGCCGTCCGCCCGGGCCGAAGATGTAGGGCGATGAAGGGCAGGGACAGATGAGGCTCGTGGCGCTCAGGGGCCGGGTCGTGACCGACTACGAGGTCTGGCCCGAGGGGACCGTCCTCCTCGGCGACGGGGCCATAGCTGACGTGGACCGGGAAGGGGCTTCCCTGGCCGACGAGGCCGACGAGGTGTACGAGTATCCGGGGTCCCTGATCCTGCCCGGCTTCGTCGACCTGCAGGTGAACGGCGCCTTCGGGGTGGACGTGGCCTCAGAGCCCGAGCGGTTGGCAGAGCTCTCCCGGGCCCTGCTCAGGACCGGGACCACCGCTTACCTGCCGACCGTGATCTCCTCTCCTGAGAGCCTCTACGAGGAGGCGCTGCCCGCCGTCGGCGGGGTCACCGGCGGGCCCCAGGACGGGGCGGAGGTGCTCGGCGTCCACCTCGAAGGGCCTTTCTTGAACCTGGAGAAGAGGGGGGCGCACGCCGCCGCCCACGTCGCGCGCCCCAACCCCGGCCTGCTCGCCCGGCTGCTCGACCTGGGTCCCGTGCGGATGATGACGCTCGCGCCGGAGCTTGCGGGGGCCGGCGGCCTGATCGAGCAGGCCGCGGCCCGCGGGGTGGTCGTCTGCGCCGGCCACTCCGACGCGGGCTTCGGGCTCGCCTACGGCGCTTTCGACGGCACGGTCGGCGGCGTCACCCACATCTTCAACGCGATGAGCCCCATGCACCACCGCGAGCCGGGCCTGCCGGGGGCCGCCTTCGCCCACCCGAGGACCCCATGCACCCTCATCGCGGACGGGCACCACGTCCACCCGGAGATGGTCGGGCTCGCCTTCCGCATGCTCGGCCCCGACCGCCTCTGCCTGGTCACGGACGCCATAGCCGCCGCGGGCGCCCCCGCCGGCGAGTACCGCCTCGCCACCCGGACCGTCTACTCCGACGGCGGCGTTCCCAGGCTCGGCAGCGGCGCCATCGCCGGCAGCGTCCTCACGATGGGGGAGGCCTTCCGCAACATCCTGGCCTTTACCGGCTGCACCGTCCCGGAGGCCGCCCGCATGGCCTCGACGGGCCCGGCCCGGCTCCTCGGCGAGGCCCGCCGCAAGGGGCGCCTCGTGCCCGGCTACGACGCCGACCTGACCGTGCTCTCCCCCGACCTCTCCGTCGAGGCCGTCTGGCGGGGCGGCCGGCCCGTGTACTCCAGGGCGCGGGCTTGAGAAGAACCTCCGGCGCCGTTACGGTCGAGTGCGTCCGCGGCGACATTACCGCGCAAAGTGACGTCGACGCCGTCGTCAACGCGGCCAACGCGCGCTTGGAGCCGGGGGGAGGCGTGGCCGGGGCCATCCACCGCGCCGCCGGGCCGGGGCTGGCGGCGGAGGCCCGCCCGCTCGGGCCGATACGCCCGGGCGAGGCCGTTATCACGGGCGGTCACGGGCTGCCGAACCGGTTCGTGATCCACGCGTTAGGCCCTGTCTACGGTGAGGACCACCCGGCGGACGAGCTGCTGGCCGCTTGCTACCGCAACTCCCTCGCGCTCGCCGAGGAGAACGGAACCGTTTCGGTCGCCTTTCCGGCCATCTCGACCGGCGTCTTCGGGTATCCGATCGAAGAGGCGGCGAAAGTGGCGCTCGGGACCGTGCGCGAAGAAGCGGAAAAGCTGAGGGCCGTCCGCCTGGTCCGTTTCGTCCTCTTTGGCGAAAGTGACCTGGAAGTCCACGAACGGGCACTCAGAGACACGGGGCGGTAGCCGACGGCCTCCGCAAAGGATGCGCCCCGCAGCCCGCCTTCAACCCGACCGTCGCGATGCTGCTGGTGGATGGCGGGGTTGAGACTGGGTTAAATCCCGAGGGTGTCCCGCTGCAAGCGTGACGTCTCTGACGCTCTGTCGTACCCCAACGCAAACCGCACCCCCATCCGAGCCTGCTGGAGACCGGCGGTCGGGCGCAGGATCGTGATAAAATCCGGGCATGACTGATACGCCGAAGAAGATCCAAAAGACCGAAGAAGAGTGGCAGGACCAGTTGACCTCGGAGCAGTACCGGGTCACCCGCATGAAGGGCACGGAGCGCCCGTTCAGCGGCGAGTACCACGACAAAAAGGAAGAGGGCCTCTACCGCTGCATCGCCTGCGGAACGCCCCTCTTCTCTTCCGAGAGCAAGTACGACTCCGGGACCGGCTGGCCCAGCTTCTGGGAGCCCGTAGACGCGGGCAACGTGGAGACCGAAGAAGACCGCATGCTCTTCATGCGCCGGACGGAGGTCCACTGCGCCACCTGCGGCGCCCACCAGGGCCACGTCTTCGAGGACGGCCCGCAGCCCACCGGCCTGCGCTACTGCATAAACTCCGCCGCGCTCCGCTTCGACCCGGAGGCCGGCCAGGAATAGCTTTCAGCGGTCAGCTATGAGCTTTTTGGCGTCCGTCGCTTTTCGCGGCGGGCGTTTTTGTTTGTGCCGGTATCTCGGGCTTGCCTCGGAGGGGTTGGGAGCGAGGCGGGAGCCGTCGGCGCCCGGGGGCGCGTCTCGGGTTGGAGGCTGACCGCTGAAAGCCGACGGCCAAACAGTAATTTCTCATCCGGTTGGCTCCGGGGTACCTACCTATGCTCATAGGGACGGACGTTAGAGATGGGAGCGTAGGCATGGCGACGGGGCAGATCCAGGAAGAGCGCATCCAATACCTCAACGAAGAAGAGGCGAGGGACGGCGGGTACGTCCTCTACTGGATGCAGTCCTCCCAGCGCGCGGAGCAGAACCACGCCCTGGAGTACGCGGTCCAGCGGGCCAACGATTTGGACGGGCGCCTGCTCGTGGTCTTCGGCCTCACCGACGTAGGCCCGATAACTTACAACCACCCCCGCGCCACGTGATCTCTAGGCTCCCGTCGTTGTGGGCGACCACCTTGAGCCCGAGCATCGCGTAGGCCGCGCCGTAGCGCTCGGCCCGCTCGCGTTCGTGCCTTTCGCTCAGTTCCTCCACCTTCTCGGGCGTGCGCTCCCGGATGCGCTCGGGGCCAAGCGTGTAGATTGGGGGCGAGCCGTCCGGCCCAGGCTCGCGCTCCGGCGGTACGGTCTCGTATTCGCGGACGAGGGGCTTCCGGTCTACGAGGTGGGGGAGGTCGCGCAGGTACTCCTCGACGAGCTGGGGTAGCTCCTCCAGGTACTCGACGTGCCTGCGGGCGTCCGCAAGCCTCGCTAGCTCCTCCTCTGTGGCGTTTCTCTTCTCGTCGAGCTCGTTCGTGTAGGCGTCGTACTCGGCGTCCGTGAGCTTCCCGCGTGCGTACAGGCGGTTGTAGCGGTCGCGCTCTGATTCGGATTCGTGGACGCGCTGCGCCAGGGCCGCTATTTGCTTGCGCGTGTCGCGCAGGGCCGCCTTCTCGCGGGCGGCCTGCTCTCGGATTCGCTCGCGCAGGACCTCGGGGTTGTGGATGAGACCGAGGACGAAGTCGGCGACGCGCCCCTCCAGCCCGGCTTCCCCGTCGGCGCGGTGGTAGCGGGCGTGCGGGCAGGGGTCCCTGCCGCTCCTGTGCCTGTGGCAGATGTAGTAAAAGTGGATACCGTTTTTCTTGCGGACCGTGAAGGGCTTAAGACGCGCCCCGCACGGGCAGTAGGAGAAGCCCTTCAGGTTCCAGTACCTGCGCCCGGCATCCGAGGGCCTCACGTTGTCCCTGATAGCCTCCCTCGCCGCTTCCACCCACTCCCTCGGGACGCCCGAATCCGGCACGGGCACGGCGATCCACTCGCTGCGCGGCCTCGGCGTCTTGAGCTGCCTCTCGCCGGGGATGGTCTCGACCTTGTGGCGGTTGTACCAGACGATGCCGTACGAACTCTCGGGACCGAGCGTGGTCAAGACCTCCGCCGACAGGTTCCCGGCGTCCGCAAGGGCCGCGAGTTCTTCGTTTGTGTGCGGGCGGTAGGCGTCGTTCAGGATCATGTCCCTGAGCGTCGTGACGTGCCAGTAGCGCCCGCCCCTGGTAGTCGGCACGCCCTCGCTGTCAAACGCGCGTTTCACGGCCCATAGGGCCTTCCCCTCCACGCCGACCATGTGGAACAAGCGGCTGACGCTCCCCATGCGGGGATCGTCCGCGACATAACTGCGTGAATCGCGGTCGTACCGAAAGCCGTAGGGGGCGAACCGGCTCGGTACGACCTTCCCGGCGCGTGCGATGCCCCTCTTGCCCTGCTGCATGGTCTCAACGAGGTCGTCGCGCTGGTACTCGGAGAAGACCGCCATCATCCGGTTGAACATGCGCCCGGTGGCCGTCGCGTTCGACTGCCCGTCCAACGACACGACGTCCACCCCGGC
>DASYWA010000168.1:0-7919 GCA_035936475.1 Rubrobacter sp.
GCATAGTGCTGGCCTCGCTGCCGCTGCTGGCGTCGAGCTACCAGTTCTGCCGGGTCGACGCCAAGACCGACGACCACTTCTTCCTGGGCTTCCCGAGCTACTTCAACGTCGTGGCGTTCTACGCCATCGTGTTCGGGCCGAGCCAGGGGGTCCTGGCGGCGATGCTCGTGATCTGCTCCTTCCTAGTCTTTGTGCCCATCCGCTACGTCTACCCGACGCGCACGGTGGTCTTCAGGAAGCTCTCGCTCACCCTCACGACGCTCTGGCTCGGGAGCTACGCGGTCATCCTCTGGCAGATGCCAGACCCGCATCCCCTGATCCTGGCCTTCTCCGTCTTCTACCTGCTCTACTACTTCGGCCTGAGCCTCTACCTCTCGGCAAAGATGCTCGAGGCCCGCCGCATGGAGGAGCAGCCCGAAGCGTAGAAGCTGTCAGCCCTCAGCCCGCTCGGCCTTCACTCTCAGCTACCAGCTCTCTCTGGCGGTGGCCGACGGCTGATAACCTTTTCGGGACGATTCGGATAGATCGGAAGGAGCGGGCATGGCTATAAACGAGGCGTTGCTGAGGCGGCTGATCGAGACGCCCGGCGTGCCGGGCCGCGAGGAGCAGCAGAGGGAGATCGCGCGCGAAGAGCTCGGTTCCCTCACCGACGAGGTCCGCACGGACGCGCTAGGGAGCGTGATCGGGACCAAAAAGGGCCGCGACGACGTGCGCGTCATGGTAGCCGCCCACACCGATGAGATCGGCTTCCTCGTCAAGCACATCGACGACAAGGGCTTCCTGAGGCTCCAGACTCTGGGCGGCCACGACCCGGCGAACATGGTCTCCCAGCGCGTCGTCGTCACCACCGCGGGCGGCGAGGCTTTGAGGGGCGCGCTCCAGCCCCAGCGCAAGCCTCCCCATATCGCCACCGAAGACGACAAGAAGCCCCCCAAGGCCGACGAGTTCTTTGTGGACCTCGGCATGCCGGCGGACGAGGTGAAGGGGAAGGTCCGCGTCGGGGACTACGCGGTCATGGACCGCACGCTGGAGAGGGTCGGGGCCAATTACGTGGGCAAGGCGATGGACGACCGCGTCGGCGTCTTCGTCATGTACGAGGCGCTGCGGGCGCTCGGCGACCACGAGGCCACCCTGTACGCCGCGGCGACAAGCCAGGAGGAGGTCGGACTGCGCGGCGCGGCGGCCAGCGGGTCGGCGCTTGAGCCGACAGTCGTCGTGGCGCTCGACGTGACGCTGGCTATGGACATACCCGGCGGTGGGAACGAGAACGAGATCAGCTCTTTGGGCAAGGGCGTGGCGCTCAAGATCATGGACGGCTACTCCATAAGCCACCCGAAGCTCGTCGAGCACTTCCGAAGCATCGCCGAGCGCGAGGGCATCCCCCACCAGATGGAGATACTCCCCTTCGGCGGCACCGACGCCGGCGGCGTCCAGCGCCTGCACGGCGGCATACCGGCCATCACCCTCTCCATCCCCTGCCGCTACGTCCACACCCCGAACGAGATGGTGAACGCCGAGGACGTCCAGGCCGCCATAACCCTCCTCGCCCGCTACCTCGAAGAGGCCCACACCGGAGACTACGCGCTCTAGGATCCATCCCGTGGACCCCGCGCGCGCCGTGGAAGAGAACGGGGCGGAGTTCTGCTCGCGCTCGGCCGCGCGGCGGGCGCCGAGGAGCGCGACGACGGGCGCATCCAGTGGGTCATCGGCAACTGTCCCATCGACTACCATAACGCCGTCGTCCGGGCCGACCTCTCCCCCGCGGAGGCCGACGGCGAGATCCTGGCCTCCCGGGAGAAGATGCGAGAGCTCGGGGTCCCCGGCTCCTGGCACGTCGGGCCCGCGATGCGCCCCCTGACCTCGGCGAGCGCCTCCTCGCCCACGGCTTCGAGTACGGCGGCGACGACATAGGGATGGCGATGGACCTCGCGGCCCTCGGGCCGAACCCCCAGGTACCCGAGGGCTTCACGGTCGAGAGGGTCAGGGACGATGAGGGCCTGGGGGCCTGGGAGCGCACGCTCGCCTCGGGTTTCGGGGAGGGCCCGGTCGAGGCGCGGTGGGTTGCGCAGATGTACGGCAGGGCGGGGTTCGGGGACGACGCCCCGTGGCGTCACTTTCTGGGCCTGCTCGGCGGGGAGCCCGTCGCGACGAGCACGCTCTTCCTCGGGGCGGGGGCGGCCGGGGTCTACTTCGTCTTCACGGTGGAGGGGGCGCGGCGGCGGGGCATCGGTGCTGCGGTAACGGCCGCGGCGCTGCAGGAGGCGCGGAGGCTAGGCTACGGGCTCGGCGTGCTCGGGTCCTCGGAGATGGGGTACGGCGTCTACCGCCGGCTGGGCTTCAGGGAACGGTGCCGGATCGGCCTCTACGAGTGGCGAGCGGGCGGCTGACGCGCCCGGAGAGACCGTCAACGCCAGCGGAACGCGGGCCGGGGTACTACCGTCCGCCGCTCAGCGCGACTGCTCCAGCACGTAGACGTGGAGCGAATCGGGGAGCGTCTGGGGCGTCAGCTCCAGCTCCGGGCCTCCTACCCTCGTCACGGCGTCGGCCGGGCAGCGTTCGAGGAAGGTCTCGACGGGCTCGATCTCGAGCACGCCGCGCGGGCTGAAGTAGTGCATCGGGATCACCGCGCGCGGGCCGATGGCGGCTATGGCCGCGTCGAGGTCCTCTAGCGAGATCGTCGCGTGGGCGCCGGTTAGCGCGAAGAGCACGTCCACGTTCCCGGCCAGCGCGTCGAGGTGCGCCTCCGGGACGGGGTTCCCGATGTCGCCCATGTGCAGCACGCGCAGGCCCCCGAGCGTGAACAGGTACAAAGCGTTCGCGTCCGGGTCGCGCCCGAAATCGAAGGTCATGCTCTCCATGGCGGGGAACGGACGGATGTGCACGCCGAGCACCTCTCTTCCCTCCGGGGGCAGCTCCAGCGCGTTCACGACCGTGGGCTCGCCCCGCACGTGGGACGGATCGGAGTGGAAGGAGTCGGTGGCCGAGGACATGATGACGAGGTCCGCCGGCTCGTCTATCGGGTCGAAGTTGGAGCCCTCGGGGCCTGGCGTGTAGGGGTCGGTTACGACGGAGAGCCCGTCGGCCTCCAGGCGGAAGCTGGCGTGGGCGTAGAACGTGATCCTCACTGGCATCCCTCCGTTACGGTCGTCTCGGTGTTGTTAGAGCCCGGCGGGAGGGAAGCTCAGGCGCCCTCCACCTTCTCGCCCTGGAAAAGCTCCCACACCTCGACGATGTCGTCGGTGTTGGCCGAGAACTCCTGCAGGTGCGGGGACTCCATGTGCCTCTCCCACAGCGGCCGGTTCGTCCAGTTCTCGTAGAACATGATCAGGCCGGGGTCCTCGACGGACCGGTGCATGTCGTAGTTTATGCAACCCTCCTCGGCCAGGGTAGGCCCGACGAGCTTGCGGCGCTCCTCGAAGAGCTGCTCCTCGGCCCCGCTCTTGGCCTTCAGCTTGGCGATAATGGTGAGCTGATCCACCGCATTCCTCCTCTTCCCCAACGATACGGCGCGCAGTATGGCATCCCCGCCAAAACCCGTCAATCGGTGGTCTTTGGCTGGTTATCGAGCGGACTTCGGGTAGCATCTGTGGTTCCAACGGATCGAGGAGGCAAGATGAGCGAAAAGAGCTACGACCGGCCGCCCGAGATGGCGCTCAAGCCGGGCTACGACTACCACGCGGTCCTCGTCACGAGCCAGGGAACCGTGAGGGTGCGGCTCTTCGCCGAAGAGGCGCCCGAGACGGTCAACAACTTCGTCTCTCTGGCGCGGGACGGGTACTACGACGGCACGACCTTCCACCGCGTCATAAAGGACTTTATGGTGCAGGGCGGAGACCCGACGGGGACCGGCGCCGGTGGCCCCGGGTACCAGATCCCGGACGAGTTCCACCCCGAGCTGCGGCACGACAGGCCGGGCGTGCTTTCGATGGCGAACGCCGGCCCGAACACGGGCGGCTCGCAGTTCTTTATCACGCACGTGGCGACGCCTTGGCTGGACGACAGGCACGCGGTCTTCGGCGAGGTCGTCGACGGCATGGACGTGGTGAACTCGATCAGGGAGCGCGACCCGCAGCGCGACCGGGAGCCCGGGGAGACCATCGAGCGCGTCGAGATCGAAGAGGTCCCCAAAAGCTAGAACGCCCCGCCCCGATCTTGCCCCGTGGGTGCAGATTTACAGCCCGCCCGCCGGGGTAAGCACTACCCTCCCCAAAGACCGTAACCCGAGCGAGGGAGACCCCGTGTCCAAAGAAGTCGCAGACAGGTTCGTGGAAGCCCTGTGGAAGCTGGAAGAGGACAGGGACGTCGAGGCCCTCGTCGGGGTGCACACCGAGGACTGCGACGTCGGGAACGTGGCTGTACCCAAGACTTTCTCCGGCCACGACGGCCTGCGCGAGTTCTGGACGAGCTACCGCGACACCTTCGGCAGCATGAAGAGCGAGTTCCGCAACGTCTTCGCCGACGACGCCGGCCACGCGGCCCTCGAGTGGACCACCTCCGGCGACGCCAACGGCAAGGATGTCTCCTACGACGGCGTCAGCTTGCTGGAGATAGAGGACGGCAAGGTCAGCCGCTTCCGCGCCTACTTCGACCCCCGCACCGTCACGGAGCAGGTCGTCGATTAGGTTTCAGGTATCAGCCCGCTGCGCCCTTCGGGCTCCGCTCTCAGCGCGCTTCGGGCCTGCTTCGCAGCCCCTCGCTCTCAGCGGTCGGCTTTTTGGCGGCGCGGGGCTCGCCCGGTTTCGCTCGCCTTGCGGTTATGGAAGGCGATGCGGGTATCCTCTGGCCTCTCCCGGTGCGCGGGCGGGTTTCGAAGCCGCCCCTACGGGGCCCGTGGGGTGGGCGGCCGATTCGGGCCCTCGCCGCGGGACGTTGGGACCTCACGATCCGGCCTCGGACGCCGGTCGAACGATACCCGGCTGACATACCCAGAGCAGCCGCAAGGCTGCGGGCTGAGAGACGCGAAGCGCGCCGGGCTGACGAGCGGAGCCCGAAGGGCGGAGCGGGCTAACAAGCTTGCGTAGCCAGCGTGCTACGCGGGCCCGCCGGCCCGCGTCGGGGGCCAGAAGCGGACGAGGGCTTCGCCGACGATGTCGTCTTCGGGGACGGGGCCGAAGAAGCGGGAGTCGAACGAGTTCGTCCGGTTGTCGCCCATCATGAAGTAGTGGTTCTTCGGGACGGTTACGGGGCCGAAGGAGCAGGTCTTCGGGTAGCCGGGCTTGCAGGGGTCGCGCTGGAGGTAGGGCTCCTCGAGGGGCGCGCCGTCCACGTAGACCTCTCCGTCGCGCAGTTTCAGCGTTTCGCCGGGAAGGCCGATCACGCGTTTTATCAGGGGGTCTTCCCCGCCCTGCTGGTTCTCGAAGAGGGCTATGTCGCCGCGCTCGGGGGCGTTCAGGTCGTAGGCGAGCTTGTTGACGAGGAGGCGGTCCTTGACCATCAGCGTCGGGACCATGCTCTCCGTGGGGATGTGGAAGGGGGCGGCGACCACGGGGCGGACGAAGCCGAAGACGAGGGCGAAGGAGATCACGAGTATCACGGGCATCTCAAGCACCGCCCTCAGCAGCGCCCTCCGCCGGCCGGCCCGGTCCTCGTTCACGCTAGAGGAGGCCTATCCTGCCCGGCGGCCAGAAGCGCAGGAAGGCCTCGCCCTCTATGTTCTCTTTGGGCAGGGGGCCGAAGACGCGGGAGTCCTGGGAGTTGGCCCGGTTGTCGCCCATCACGAAGACGTGGTTCTTCGGGACGGTGGTCGCGGCGAAGAAGCTCGTGTCGGGGAAGTTCTTGTTCGTGAAGGGCTCCTTCTGGGGCTCCCCGTTCACGAAGAGGCGCCCCGAGCGGACGGCGACCCTGTCGCCCGGGAGGGCGACCACGCGCTTTATGAGGTCCGTGTTCGGGTCGTCGACGCTCTCGAAGACGACGATGTCGCCGCGCTCGGGTTCAGTGAAGCGGTAGATAAACTTGTTAACGAGGACGCGGTCGTTGATCTGGAGCGTGGGGATCATGCTCCCCGAGGGGATCCAGAACGCCTCAACCACGAACGGCCGCACGAAGCCGAAGACGAGCGCGAACGAGACGACGAGTATGACGAGGTACTCGATGACGCCCCCGCCCTTCTTCTTGCGGGTCGGGCGCGTCTCTTCCGAGGTCCGGAAGTGTTGGTCTTCGTAGTAGGGCCGCTCGGACATGGAGACAAAGGATAACGCACGGCAAGGGAAACCGTCGGAGGCGGTCGGCCTCCGACGGTCTAGCCTTCAGCCATCGGCTTTCAGCCGGGGAGTTCGCGTATCGAGCCTCCCTCCGATGGTCGAGGACTCCAGGAGAAGCGACGTTCGCGATCCTCGCCGGCCGGCGAGACCAAAAGCCGGAGGCTGAGAGCTAGAAGAGGCCCAGGGCTTTCGAGAAGATCCGCAGCGCCACGATCACCATGAACACCCCGAAACCGATCCGCAGCTTGGCCTCCGGCATCCGGTCCCGCAGGCGCACGCCCAGGGGCGCCCCGACCATCGACCCGACGATGAGCGGCGGCAGGCTCAGGAGCTGTTCGGGGTCGCGGAAGCCCGTGGCGATGTAGCCCGCAGCCCCGATGAGGCCGGTGAACATCACCACCGCCAGGCTCGTCGAGACCGCCCTCTTCGTCCCGAGGCCCATGCCCAGGACCATCAGGGGGACCATCATCACCCCGCCCCCGACCCCCACCAGCCCCGCCAGGGTCCCGATAAATACCCCCGCCAGGAAGACCAGCGGGAGCGCGATCTTCTTGCCGGCTTGGAGGTTTCCCCTGCCCTTGGCCGTCGGGTAGGCGAGCACGATGAGGAGGGTGGCGAAGGCCACCTCGACTACCGTCTCGGGGGAGACGCGGCTTATGGCGACCCCGATCAGGGAGGAGGGCGCGACGGTTAGGGAGAGTATGCCGGCGGTCCTCCAGTCGACCGGATCATCGCTCCTGGCGTTGCGGACGGTGCCGGAGAGGGCGCTGAAGACGATGATGACCAGGCTCGCGGCGACGGCCTCCTGGATCTCCCACCCCCCGGCAAACAGGAGCCCCGGCACGAAGACGATGCCGCCGCCGACCCCTACCAGCCCTGAGAGGACGCCGCCGACGATCCCGATGACGCCCAGAAGCAGTAGCTGCAAGAGGTCCACCGCCACATTCTAGCGGAGCTTCCCGGCTATTTCGGAACGACGCCCCTCTCTGCGAGGAGATCTCGCTCCTCCTCCCGCATACCGGAGGTGTCCGTAAGGTGGGTCTCGGTGAGGAAGTAGAGGCAGGCGAGGCTGAGCCCGGCCATGAGGGCTATGTAGAGCGAGATGGCCCACGACCCGCCCGCCACGAGCAGCAGGGAGGCCGCGATTATGGGGGCGAACGCCCCACCCAGCACGCCGCCGAGGTTGTAGCTGACCGACGCCCCACAGTAGCGCAGCCTCGTCCCGAAGAGCTCCGGCAGGTAAGCCCCCATCGGCCCGTAGAGGACCGCGAAGGCGATCATCCCGACCGAGAAGGCTACCGTGATGAGGACGGGGTTGCCCGTGTCGAAGAGCCAGAGCATCTGGAAGGCCCAGAGGAGGGCCAAGAGCGCGCCCGCCATGCACAATCTGCGCCTGCCGAGCCTGTCCGAGAGGACGGCGAACAGAGGCACGGCCGCGATCGAGGTAGTCCCGGAACCCTCCACGCCGCCTATCTCTGCTTTATCCCCTCGACGCGAGAGAGGCGCCAGCGCCAGAGGAGGTAGACGGCCCCGACGAGGAACGCCGCCGCGACGGCGTAGTCGAGGTAGTGGAGAAAGTCCCCGATCCTCTCCCAGTTCTCCCCGAGCACGTACCCGAGGTACGTCAGCGCGAAGACCCAGGGGATGCACCCGAGCAGCGTGTAGGCGCTGAACTTGGCGAGGTTCATCCTCGCCGTGCCGGCCGGGAACGAGATAAAC
>DASYWA010000169.1:0-13042 GCA_035936475.1 Rubrobacter sp.
TTCTTCAAGACCCTCGCGGCGGCGGGTGCCGGCGCCGCCGGCGCCTCGTTCCTCCTCTCGAGCAAGGCGTCCGCCCAGGGCGCCGGCGGGGACGTGGACATCGCCAACTTTGCCCTGACCCTCGAGTATCTGGAGGAGGAGTTCTACTCACTGGCGCTCGACGCCGGCGTGCTCTCGGGTGACGCCCTAGCGGTCGTCGAGAACCTCCAGAGCCATGAGGCGCAACACGTCGAGGCCCTAATCGGCTTGCTCGAGGGCGCCGGCGCGACCCCGGTCGCCAAGCCGGAGTTCGTCTTCCCGCCGGAATCCCTGGCGAGCCAGGCGGGCGTGTTGGAACTGGCGAACGTTCTCGAGCCCACCGGCGTGGGCGCCTACCTGGGCGCCGCCCCGATGATCGCGAGCCCCGACATCCTCGCCGCTGCTGGCAGCATCGAAGGCGTTGAGGGCGAGCACGTCGTCGCCATCCGGTGGCTCTTGGGCCTCGTACCGTTTGCCAACGAAGCCTTCCCGGAGGCCCTCACCATGGACGAGGTCCTCGCCGCCGTCGCACCGTTCATCGTGGGCGGTATGATGGAGACCGGTGGCGAAGAGTACCGCGACAGGACCAGCTTCGGCCGGGTCTAACCCAGCGCCGCTAGGGAACACGGTCGGTTTGAACCGTCGTTCCATCCAGAGGAGCAGGGCGATCACCGCCTTGCTCCTCTTCGTGCTGCTTCTCGCGCCGGCCTGCGAGTCTGTCTTGGGCGGCGGGGACGAAGCCGCCAACCCCGGCGCGAGCGTCTCGGGTGAAAAACGCGAGCGGATCGAGAAGGCCGCCAAAGGGCAGCTCGATCCACAAGAAACCACGAACGCAGAGACCACGAACGCAGAGACCACGAACGCAGAGAGCACGAGCGCAGAGAGCACGAGCGCAGGGTCCCAAGGCCCAAAGAACGTACAGGCCTCGGAGGACCGGGCGCCGGAGGCCCCGGCCGTCCACCGAGCGACGGAGGAGAACAGCAGGGGCGACTACACGTACCTGAGCGACCCCGAGATCGACGGGGATCCGGACGCCGTCGTTTTCGCCACGCCGACCGGCTCCTACGATTACAACATCGGGGTGTGGTACGAGCCCGAGCAGCAACAGTGGGCGATCTTTAACCAGGACAGGGCGCCGGTTCCGGCCGGCTCGACCTTCAAAGTGACGGTCCCGCCGGATTCCGAGAAGTTCGTCCACACAGCCTCCGAGGAGAACGTCTCGGGGGACACGACGTACGTGGACGATCCCCTCGTCAACGGGAAACCCGAAGCGGAAATCTCCGTGACCCAGAACTGGAACCCCGGGGGCGGCGAGGGCGTCTACAACGACCATCCCGTGGGCGTGCGCTACGATGCCGACCGGGAGAGGTGGGCGATCTACAACACCGACCGCGCCGAGATCCCGGAGGGCGCGTCCTTCAACGTGACCATCTCCGAGCAGGCCACGAGGACGGGCGGCGACGTCGCCAGCATCGAGACCGGCGAGGCCCCCGAGTACCGCGACTTTTACTCCGACGGCGACCCCAAGACGCCCGACAAGTTCGTATCCTCCGACTCCTCTGCCGGGGCGATACCCGTCGTCAAGCCGTTCAACTTCGGGCGGGATCCGGGCGGGCCGGAGGACAAGACCCTCTCGCTCGATATCCCAAAGATAGGGGTTCAGGACATCCCCGTCTTCGACACCGTCTCCGAGGAGAAACTCAGGGACGGCACGGTCCACATCCCCGCGACCGGGTACCCGTGGCAGGACGGGGCCAACGTGTTTATCGCGGGGCACCGCATCGGCTTCCAGGGGACGCCTTCTTACTACGTGTTCTTCCGCCTCGACGAGCTGCAGGAGGGAGATGAGATCCGGCTCCAGGACGCCGCCGGCGACGAGTACCTGTACCGCGTGACCAAGCGCACCGTCGTGGGACCGAACGATGTCGAGGTGATGAACGCGGTCGAGGGCAAGTCCCTGATCACGCTCCAGACCTGCACCCTGCCGGACTACGAGGATCGCCTGATAGTGCAGGGGGAGCTGGTCGAAGGGCAGGCCTGAACCGACGCGCCTCCGTGCTAAGATTTTTCCCGTCGGGCCTTAGAGGGAGAGCGGGTGGCAGGCTTGCGTCTTAGCGTACTTTCGAGCGGTAGCTCAGGGAACGCCACCTTCGTGGAGTGCGGGGGATCCGGCCTGCTCGTAGACGCGGGCCTCTCGCGACGCCGGCTCGAGAACCTTCTCGCCCGCGTCGGCAGGAGCCTCGGCAACGTCGACGCCGTCCTGCTCACGCACGACCACTCGGACCACACCTGCGGCGCCCGGGCCCTCGTTAGGGACTTTGGGATCCCCGTGGTGGCCCCTCCCGGCGTGCGGGCCGGCTCTAAACACGTGCCGCCGGACGTCGGAACGGTCGAGGCCGGGGAGGCGCTCGCCGTCGGCGAGTTCGGCGTCTCCTTCTTCGAGATACCGCACGACTCCCCGACCTACGGCGTCAGGATCTCGGGCAACGGGCGCGTCGTCGCCATGGCAACGGACCTCGGGGAGGCGGGGCCGGGGGTGCTGGATTGGATGCGGGGGGCCGAGGCGGCCGTGCTGGAGGCGAACCACGACCCGGAGTGGCTGGCGCGGGGCCCGTACTCCGCGCGGCTGAAGCGCAGGATCTCCTCCCCGCGCGGACACCTCTCCAACCGCCAGGCCGCGCACGCCGCCATCTCCCTGGCCCCGCACGGCCTCAAGGATCTAGTCCTCGCCCACTTGTCGAAGACGAACAACTCCCCGGCGCGGGCCTGCGGCACCGTGCACGGGGCGCTGCGGGAGGCGGGATACGGGGGCGTCCGGGTGCGGGCGGCCATCGCGGGCCACCCGACGCCCTGGATCGAAGTGGGAACCCCCGCCGAAGCTGCGGAGTACGTCTACCGCTACGCCAGCGGCGACGCCAACGGCGACGCCGCCGGCCAACTCTTCGGCATCGAGTGATCCGACGCGCCACCATCGTCGCCGTCGGCAAGCTCAAGGGCTGGCCCGCCGACGGCTGCGCCGACTACGCACGACGCCTCCGCCGCCACTTCCCGGTCGAGATCGTCGAAGTGCCGGAAGAAGACATGAACCGCCGCTCCCCGCAAGAGGTCCTCTCCGCCGAAGGGGAACGCATAGCGAAGCGCATCCCCGCCGGCTCCCACCTCGTCGCCCTCGACCGCGAGCGGGGAAAACGGGCGTCCTCCGAAGACCTCGCCCGACGTCTGACCTCCTTCGGCGTCTCCGGCCAGAGCCACCTTGCCGTCCTCATCGGCGGCCCCCTGGGTCTCTCGCCCGGGCTCCTCGGCCGGGCGGACGAGGCGTGGTCTTTCGGGGAGATCACGTTGCCCCACGCCCTCGCCCGGGTCGTGCTCCTAGAACAGCTCTACCGCGGCGTCAAGATCGAGCGCGGCGAGAAGTACCACTGGTGAGGCGCCTCAGGCGCCGCCATCAGCTAATAGCTTTCAGCCCTCAGCTAGACCCGCTGGGGGCGTGGATTCCGGGCGACTACGTCCCGGCCGTGAACCGTCGAGATGCCGTACCCGTCGCCGGCGGAATTCTTCGTAACCCGAAGAGAAGCTGATAGCTACAACCTAACTGCTATATTTACCTATATGCGTTTGCAGATAGACAGGTTCGAGGGCAACGATCGGGTGGTCGTGCTGTCGTATCCGGATGGGCGGGAGGGCTTCGACCTGCCCGGAGAATTTTTCCCGGCGGAGGCCCCGGCGGGCGACGTGTTCGACGTGCGGGTCGAGCGCGACCGCGGGGAGACGGGGCGGCGGGCGGAGGAGAACCGGCGGTCGTTGGGCGGACTCTCGGGGGGTGGACGGTGAGCTTCGAGGGGCGCCTCGCGGAGGACGTCAGGGACGCCGTTCGGAGGGCGTACGGCGTCGAGTTGGAAGACGTTCACGTCGAGCGGCCGAACGACCCCGAGCACGGGGACTTCGCGACGAACGTGGCGCTGGCGAACGCGAGGGTGTTCCGGCGCAACCCGAGGGAGGTGGCGGAGAACCTGGTAGCGGCGCTGGAGGCGCCTTATCTGCGGGAGGTCGGGGTCGCGGGGCCAGGCTTCGTGAACTTCTGGCTCTCGGACGAGGCGTTGTGCGCGGGGATCGGGGCGCTTCTCGAGGAGGGAGGGCGCTTCGGGCGGAGGGAGCCCGAGGGGGAGCCCATCATGCTCGAGTACGTCAGCGCCAACCCGACGGGGCCGATGCACGTCGGGCACGGGCGGCAGGCGGCCTTCGGGGACTCGCTCTCCAGGGTGCTCGAGGCGGCCGGGCGGCCCGTCTACCGGGAGTACTACTTCAACGACGGAGGGAACCAGATCCGGGTCCTCGGCGAGTCCGTGGCCGCCCGGTACGCGGAGATGCACGGCAAGGAGTGGCCCGTCTCCGACCCTGACGTTCTCTACCCGGGCGAGTACGTAGGCGAGATAGCCCGCTCGCTCTCGGACGAGAGGGGCGCGGCGCTCTTGGAGATGCCCGCGGAGAAGGCGTTGGCGGAGATAGGGACGTTCGCCACCCGCTGGTGCATGGACGACATCGAGCGGACGCTCGGCAGGGTGCGGGTCCGGTTCGACAACTTTTTCAACGAGAAGAGCCTCTACGAGTCCGGTGAGATAGAGGCTACGATCTCCGAGCTCGAGAAGGCCGGGCACGTCTACGAGAGCGAGGGCGCCCTCTGGCTCGACTCCTCCAAGCTCGGCGACGACAAGGACAGGGTACTCCGCAAGAGCGACGGCTCATACACGTACATGGCCCCCGACGTCGCCTACCACCGCAACAAGCACGAGCGCGGCTTCGCCACGGCGGTGGACGTGTTGGGTGCCGACCACGCCGGCTACCCGCCGCGCATCCGGGCCGGGCTGCTGGCGCTAGGTCTTCCCGAGGATTTCTACGAGGTCGAGCTCGTGCGGCTCGTCAAGCTCGTGCGCGAGGGGGAGCAGGTCAAGTTCAGCCGGCGGGCGGGCAACGTCGTTACGCTCGACGAGCTGCTGGACGAGGTGGGGGAGGACGTGGCGCGGTACTTCTACGTGCGGTCCTCGCACAATAGCGAGATCAACTTCGACCTCGAGCTGGCCGTCAAGCAGTCGGACGAGAACCCCGTCTTCTACGTGCAGTACGCCCACGCCCGCATAGCGAGCATCTTCGAGCGGGCCGGGCTTCGCCAGGAGGATGCCGGGGACGTCCCGACCGGGGAGCTCGCGCCCGAGGAGCGCCAGCTCGTGCTCGAGCTGCTCGATTTTCCGAGGGTGGTCCAGAACGCCGCGGACCGGCGCGAGGCGCATCCCGTGCCGACCTACCTCGAAACCCTCGCCAACCGTTTCCACCAGTTCTACACGGTGCACCGCGTCCTCGTCGACGACCCTGACCTGCGCGCCCGCAGGCTCGCCCTGTGCGCGGCGACCAAGGTGGTGCTGCGGACGGGCCTCGACCTCGTCGGCGTCGCTGCCCCGGAGAAGATGTAGGTGCCGGGGACGGCTCCGGCCATTCCCGTCAGCCGTCAGCTTTCAGCGGTCAGCAAGGCCAGGTGGGCGGTAGCTGGCATCGCCTTGCGTTACGGTTGGCAGGACCGTCTGTGTGGTCGTCGGGTGGCGCGTCGGTGGCTGATAGGCTGACGGCTGAAAGCCGATAGCTGTATACTTTTCGGGGTTGGCTAGAGACGGGGAGAACATGACCACGGGCGGCCGGTTGACGATCTGCCAGATCAGCGACATCCACTGCGGGAGCCCGTACTTTATCCCGGACCTTCTGGAGCGCTCGATCCTGGAGATAAACGACCTCGAACCGGCGGCGGTGGTGGTCTCGGGGGACCTTACGAACGCGGGCTACCGCCAGGAGTTCGAGACGGCCGCCGAGTACGTGCGGCGCTTCGACTGCCCGAACGTGATGGTCATCCCCGGCAACCACGACTCGCGCAACGTCGGGTACGTCCACTTCGAGCGGCTCTTCGGGGAACGGTACTCGTGCATCGAGTTCGAGGACGCCGTGATGGTCGGGATAGACTCGTCGGAGCCGGACCTCAACGACGGCAGGGTGGGGCGGGAGCACTACGGCTTCATCCACGAGGCGTTCGCGAACGCCGGGGAGAAGCTGAGGATCTTCGTGATCCACCACCACCTCATCCCCATCCCCGGCACCGGCCGAGAACGCAACATCATCTTCGACGCCGGCGACGTGTTGGAGCTTCTGGACGAGGTGGGGGTCGACCTCGTCCTCTCGGGCCACAAGCACGTCCCCTACTCCTGGAAGTTGGAGGACTTCTTTATAGTGAACGCGGGGACCGCCTCGACGACGCGGCTGCGGGGGAACACGCGGCCCTGCTACAACATCATCGAGATCGAAAACGGCCGGGTGAAGGTCTTCCGCAAGTACCCGTTCAAGCAGCGCGAGCTGACCGTGGACTTCGACTCTACCACCCACGAGTACTCGCGCTACGAGGACAGGATCGACTCGGACGTCGGCGTCGACCCAGGGGTCGCGCTCGGCGGCGAGTAGCCCGGGGACCTCCCCCTTTGAGGGCGCTCTTCCTTATAGACGGCGAGCACTACCCGCCCGTCGTCCTCGACGCTATGCGCAGCGTCGCGGCCTCGATGGACGTCACGGGTGTCGCCGCGGCGTTTCTCGGGGGCACGGAGAAGCTCAAGGAGGGTACGGACTACGGCCTGCCGCTCGTGCACGGCGACGACCCCGTCTCCGCGGTCGCCCGGGCCCTCTCCGAGCACGGGGTGGACGTCGTGGTGGACCTCTCCGACGAGCCCGTGGTCGGCTACCGGGAGAGGATGCGGATAGCCTCCCTCGCGCTCGCGGCGGGCGCCCGGTACGTCGGCAGCGACTTCGAGCTGAGGCCGCCGGAGTTGCGCGACGTCTCCACGAAGCCCTCCCTCGCCGTCGTCGGGACGGGCAAGCGGGTCGGGAAGACCGCCGTCTCCGGCTATCTGGCTAGATTGCTCGCGCGGGAGGGCTTCGATCCCGGGGTCGTCTCGATGGGGCGCGGGGGGCCGCCGCTTCCTGAGGTCATAGAGGGCCACAAGCTCGAGGTGGGGAGCGGGTACCTTTTGGAGGCGTTGGAGCGCGGGGCGCACGCGGCGAGCGACTACTACGAGACGGCGGCTTTGAGCCGGGTGACGACCGTCGGGTGCAGGAGGTGCGGCGGGGGGCTCGCGGGGGAGCCTTTCGTCTCCAACGTGCTCGAGGGCGCCGAGATCGCCAACGGGCTCGACACGGGCGTGACCCTCTTCGACGGCTCGGGGGCGGCGATGCCGCCGGTTGAGGTGGACGCGCGCGTCCTCGTTGCGGGGGCGCACCAGGACCCCGAGTACGTCGTGGGGTATCTGGGGGCTTACCGGGTCATGATCTCCGACCTCGTCCTCCTGACCATGAGCGAGGAGCCGATGGCCGACGAGGCGAAGGTCCAAGACCTCGTCCGGCGGATACGCGAGATCCGGCCCGATATCGGCGTGGTGCCCACGGTCTTCCGGCCCAGGCCCGTGGGCGACGTCTCCGGCAAAAGGGTGGCCTACGTCTCGACGGCCCCAGGGCCGGTGCTCGGCAAGCTTGCCCGCCATCTCGAGGAGGGCTACGCGTGCGAGGTCGTGGCGGCCTCCGGCAGCCTCTCGGACAGGAGGCGGCTGGCGGAGGACCTGGACCGAATGCCGCCCGTCGAGGCGTACCTGACGGAGATAAAGGCCGCCGCCGTGGACGTGGTGACCCGGCGGGGGGCGGAGGAGGGGAGGCCCGTCCTCTACTGCGACAACGACCCCGTCGGCGAGGGGCTCGACGCGGAGTTGCTCGCGCTCGCGCGCCGGGCCGTGGCCAAAGGATGAGGCGGTGGTCGTCATCCGGGGGACCGTGTATACTTTGCGCGTCCGATACGTCGGTTCCGATCACCGGGAGGTAAGGAGCCGCTCCGCGACGTTTCCAAGCACATCCTGCCATCAAAGGCGCCCGTCCAGCGCGGGAGACCCTCTGGCCGGCACGGGAGGTCTGGTGAGAGCCTATTAGCGTGGTCGAGCCCCGCCCGGGGTCCATAGCATCGGTCGCCGTCGAGTACGCGGCCGTAACGGAGATGGTGGCGCTGCAGGTCGCGCGCCTCGAAGGCTCCGGTGACCCGGAGGGGGCCTACACCCTCGCGACGAGTACCTTCAACGAGGGCCTGGGGAACGTGACCACCGAAGGCAAAATCGCGAGTTTGCGCGAGGAGCGCCTGGACGAGAGGGGGCGGGTCCGGGCCCCCAAGAGCGGGCCCGGGGCGCTCCACGTGGGGGACGTGCTTGGCTCGGGTGAGCCCAGGGTGGATCTGGCGGTCGAGCCCGTGGAGGGTCTGCAGGCGCTGATACGGGGGCAGGAAGGTTCCATCGCCGCGGTCGCGGCGGCCCCTAGGGGCTCGATCCTGAGGACGCCGGACATGTACATGAGCAAGCTCATCGTAGGGCCCGGGGCGAGGGGCACCATCGACATGGACGCGCCCGTCGGGGAGAACGTCCGGGCCATAGCGAAGGCCATCGGCCGGCGGACGGAGGAGACCACCGTCGCGGTGCTCGACCGGGAGCGGCACGAGAACCTTATCCAGGAGATCCGGGAGACAGGGGCCAGGATCCAGATCCGCCCCGAGGGCGACCTCACCCCGGCCATCGCCGTCGGGATGCGCGGGGCCGAGATCCACGCCATCGTCGGCATCGGCGGGGCGCCGGAGGGCATCCTGGCGGCGGCCGTCATCAAGTGCCTCGGGGGCGAGATGCAGGCCAGGATGTGGCCGACGCAGCGCTCGCAGGTCGAGAAGCTGAGGGAGTACGGGTTCGACGACCCGGAGAAGAAGCTGACGCTCGACGACCTGATCCGGGCCGACGACGTAGTCTTCGCCGCCACCGGGATAACCCCGGGCGAGCCCCTGAGCGGCGTGCGTTACTTCCGCGGCGGCGCCAGGACGCACACGGTGGTGATGTCCACGGAACCCCGTGTGGTAAGATTCATGGACACCATCCACGCCCTGGAGCCCGAGGCCGGGCGCAAGGGCTTCCAGCTTTGAGAAACCCCAGAACAGACATCCAAAAAGCCGTACCCCTATCGCAAAACAAGAAGGGCGGAGCATCAGCATGACCGAAAAAGCAACCTTAGAGCGCAAGCGCCTGAGCGACCTGCACCAGATCGCCTCCCAGCTCGGCATCAAGCAGTACCGCAAGTACCGCAAGCCGGAGCTCGCGGAGATGATCTACCAGGTCGCCACCGAGCAGGCGGGCCAGGCGACCGCCGAGACCACCAACGGCGCCCCCGCGGAGGCGCCGGCCGGCAACGGGAGCGCTGCCACGGCGACCCTCCCCGAGCCCCAGACGGCGCCCGCGCCGGTTGAAGAGGACGACGGCGCCGCCCAGGCCCCCGGTCCCGAGCAAGCCCGTCCGCCCCGCCAGGAGGGCAGGCGCGAGGAGCGCCGCGACGAGCGCCGGAAGCAGGACGGGAAGCAGCAAGACCGCGGCGGGCAGCAGGAGAAGCGCGGCGGGGAGGAGACCACGCAGAGCGGCATCCTCGACGTGTTGCCCGACGGGTTCGGGTTCCTGAGGACCGGCGGGTACAGCCAGAGCCGCGGGGACGTGTACGTCTCGACCAGCCAGATCAAGCGCTTCAACCTCAGGCGCGGCGACCACGTCGTCGGCCAGATCCGGCCGGCCCGGGAGGGCGAGAAGTACCCGGCGATGGTCCGCATAGAGACGGTCAACGGCGAGGAGCCCCAGAAGGGCCGCTGGCGCCAGAACTTCGACGACCTGACCCCGCTCTTCCCTCAGGAGCGCCTGCGCCTGGAGTGGAAGCCGAACGACATCGCCCCCCGCGTCATGGACCTCATCACGCCTATAGGCAAGGGCCAGCGCGGCCTGATCGTCTCCCCGCCGAAGGCCGGCAAGACGACGATCCTCAAGCAGATCGCCCAGTCCATAGCCGCCAACTACCCCGAGGCCAAGCTCTTCGTGCTGCTCGCCGACGAGCGCCCCGAGGAGGTCACGGACTGGCAGCGCAGCGTCCAGGAGGCCACGGTGGTCGCCTCCACGTTCGACCAGCCTGCCGACAACCACATAGCGGTGGCCGAGCTTCTTCTGGAGCGGGTCAGGCGGCTGGTGGAGGAGGGCGAGGACGTCGTCGTGATCCTCGACTCCATCACCCGGCTTGCGAGGGCCTACAACCTGGCCGCACCCGCGAGCGGGCGTATCCTCTCCGGTGGTGTGGACTCCGCGGCGCTCTACCCGCCCAAGCGGTTCTTCGGGGCGGCGCGGAACATCGAGGACGGCGGGTCCTTGACGATACTCGCGAGCGCGCTCGTCGAGACCGGCAGCCGGATGGACGAGGTCATCTACGAGGAGTTCAAGGGCACGGGGAACATGGAGATCCACCTCGAGCGCAAGCTGGCGAACCGCAGGATCTACCCTGCCATCAACATAGAGGACTCCTCGACCCGCAAGGAGGAGTTGCTCATGGAGCCGGCCGAGGCCCAGCGGGTCTGGCAGGTGCGGGGTATCCTGAACGCCCTGGACTCCGGCCAGAAGATAGAGCTTCTGATCCAGAAGCTCAAGGAGACCCGCTCCAACGCCGAGTTCCTGCGCGAGATCCAGCGCGTCCGCGGTTAGGCGCATCCCGGGGAAGGTCCGAGAAAGTCGGACCTTCCCCGTTTTCGTGGTTAAACTGTAGGGCTTTGAGAACAGAGAGAAGGACAGTGAGATGAAGAAGGGCATACATCCGGAGTACAGGCCGGTGGTCTTCAGGGACAACAGCGCGGACTTCGCCATCCTGAGCCGCTCGACGATAGAGACGAGCCGCACGATCACCTGGGAGGACGGCAACGAGTACCCGCTCGTGGAGCTCGATATCTCTAGCGCGAGCCACCCGTTCTACACCGGCAAGCAGCGCATAGTGGACACCGGCGGCCGGGTGCAGCGCTTCGAGAACCGCCGCAGGGCCCGCCAGAGCAACAACGGTTAGGCACTTCTTTTGAGGGTCGGCGGCCAGGCCATAATGGAGGGCGTGCTGATGCGCTCCCCCAACTTCTGGGGGATGGCCGTCCGCGCGCCCTCCGGGGACGTGGAGCTTAGGGCCGAGCCCTTCCGCTCCGTAACCCGCAAGAGCAAGCTTTTCCGGCTGCCGATCATCCGGGGGGCGCTCTCTTTAGGGGAGACGCTGTGGCTCGGGATGAAGGCGCTCACGCTCTCGACGAACATCGCGCTTGGCGAGGAAGAGGAGCTGTCGAAGAAGGAGATCGCGGGCACGCTCCTCTTCGCGCTCGTGCTCGGCTTCTTGCTGTTCCTTGCGGCGCCGGTCTTCGGGGCGAAGGGGCTCGGGGCGCTTCTCGGAACGAGCATCGAGAACCCTGTGGTGTTCAACCTTATAGAGGGCGTGATCAGGATAGGCATCTTCGTCCTGTACATCGTCGGGATCACCTGGATCAGCAAGGACATCAAGCGCTTCTTCGCCTACCACGGCGCCGAGCACAAGGCGATAAAGGTCTACGAGCGGGGTGAGGAGCTGGTCCCGGAGAACTCGCACAAGCTCGACACGAGCCACGTCCGGTGCGGGACGAGCTTCGTCCTTTACGTGCTGGTCCTCTCCATCCTGGCGTTCTCGCTGCTAGGTGTCGAGGGCTGGCTGTACATGCTGGCGAGCCGGGTGGTCGTCATCCCGCTCGTGGCGGGCATAGCCTTCGAGTTCATTATGTGGAGCGCGCGCAATGAGAAGAACCCTCTGGTAAAGGTGCTCGTCTGGCCCGGGCTGCAGATGCAGCGGCTGACCACGCGCGAGCCCTCAGACGACATGGTCGAGGTGGCGATGGCGTCCTTGAAGAAGGTGCTCTCGATGGAGGAGCAGGCGAAGATAGAGCCGAACGAGGCGACGAACAAGCTGGTGATCTAATGGACGATCAGGTCCTGAAGCTGGCCGAGGAGACCCTCGTCCGCTACCAGACACTAACCGAAGAGCTCTCGGACCCGAACATCCACAACGACCAGCGGCACTACGCCGAGGTCGCCAAGGAACACGCGAGGATGCGCCGCGGGGCGGAGATGAGCCAGGAACTGCTCGACGCCGTGCAGGCCGAGAGGGAGGCCAGGGAGCTCGTTCCGCAGGCCGAAGACGCCGAGGAGCGGGAGTTCTACGCGGCCGAGGCGCGGGAGGCCCAAGAGAAGATCGAGGAGCTCTCCGAGGCGATCAGGACGGAGCTCATCGACCGCGACCCGAACGACGACAAGGACGTGATCATCGAGATCCGGGCCGGCGCCGGGGGCGACGAGGCCGCCCTGTTCGCGGGCGAGCTTATGGAAATGTACTCCCGCTACGCCGAGCGGCTCCGGTTCAAGCACGACACGCTCTCCTCAAGCCCGGCGGAGGTCGGCGGCTACCGCGAGGTCTCACTTGAGGTCCAGGGCGACGGCGCCTTCTCCGTCTTCAAGCACGAGGGCGGCACGCACCGGGTCCAGAGGGTGCCGAAGACCGAGAGCCAGGGTCGGATACACACGTCCACGGCGACGGTGGCGGTTCTGCCCGAGGCCGAGGACGTCGACGTGCAGATCAACTCGGGCGACCTCGAGATCGACGTCTACCGCTCCAGCGGGCCCGGCGGCCAGAGCGTGAACACCACGGACTCGGCGGTGCGCATCACGCACAAGCCGACCGGCCTGGTCGTGACGTGCCAGAACGAGAAGAGCCAGCTCCAGAACAAGGAGCAGGCCATGAAGATTTTGAAGAGCCGCCTCCTCGAACGCGAGATGCAGGAGCGGGCCCAGGAGGAGGGCGCCCTCCGCCAGGCCCAGGTCGGCACCGGCGACCGCTCGGCGAAGGTGCGTACCTACAACTTCCCGCAGGGCCGCATAACCGACCACCGCGTCGGCGTGACCTCCCACAACCTGGAGGCCACCCTTGGCGGCGACCTGGAAGAGTTCACCCAGGCCCTGGCCGCCAAGGAGAGGGCCGACAAGCTCGCCGCCGAGGCCGCCGGGACCCCAGGGTAGCCCGGTGCGTACCGGCGCAGGCGAAGCTAGCGCCCGACAGGCGG
>DASYWA010000170.1:0-20938 GCA_035936475.1 Rubrobacter sp.
GTTCGAGGCGGCGGCTGGCCGAGAGGCGCCGCCGACGGTAGACCCCGAGCCCCGCGGCCTCCTCCAGCGCCTGGCGGCAGGCCGCGGCCCCGCCGGCCACGATGGCGTCGACCGCCCCCTGGCGCAGGATGCTGTGGCGCCCGAGGCCCGCCTCGCCGGCCACGGCGCGCACGTCCGCCAGGCGGGAGCGGGAGCCGTTGATCCTGTACTCCGTCTCCCCGGCCCGCGAGATGCGGCGCGTCACCGACACCTCCGCGTAGGGGAGCGAGATCTCCCCCGAAGCGTTGTCGAAGACGAGCGTGATCTCGGCGGCGCTCGCGGCGGGAAGGGACTCCGAGCCGGAGAAGATCAAATCCCCCATCGCCCCGGCCCGCAGGACGCCAGGGCTCTGCTCCCCGAGGGCGAAGAGAACCGCGTCGGTGACGTTGCTCTTGCCCGACCCGTTCGGGCCGACGATCGCCGTGATCCCCCCTTCGAGCGGCATCCGCACCGGCCGCGCGAAGGTCTTGAACCCCTTGATATAGATCGCCGATAGCACTAAACGGGCATTTTACGCAACTCCGCCGCATAAAGCACGCCGAAAAGTGCAGCAAAAGGGTCGCCAGGGCACGGGCGGGCGGCGCTCCCGGCCCTCGTCCTTACTGGAAGCGGAGGGCGCCAATCGACGCAAGATCGAGGGAGGAGGCACGTGAAGACGCGCCACATAGAGCTGGGCAGAGAGACGTTGCACGGCGTTTTCTCCCGCGATCTTCGGCCCATCCTGACCGTGGGCCCCGGGGACAACACGGTCGTCTTCGGCACCCTCGACGCGGGATGGGGTCTTAGGCCTTTCGACGAGCCCGACGCACGACGCCGAAAAAGTGAGGCCCGGCGCGCGGGCGACCGGGCGCTACGCCCCGACGTGTACTTCGACCGGGGGGCGCGTAACGGGGCGGATGCCGAGGATCTCGAGGGCGGCGCGGGCGGCGGTCTGCTCGCTCTCTTTTATCGAAGGCCCCTCGCCGGTGGCGACCTCGCGGCCGTCGACGGAGACCCCGGAGACAAAGCTCGGGCGGTGGGCCGGCCCCTGCTTGGAGATCACGCGGTAGGTAGGGCGGAGGCCGTCGGCCTGGAGTGTCTCCTGGAGGAGCGTCTTCCAGTCCCGCAGCTCGTCCGTGTCGACCTCCGAGGGGTTGAAGATCTCGTCCACCGTCCGGAGCACGAGGTCGCGGTCTATAAGGTACGCGGCCCCGATTATGGCCTCGACGGTGTCGGCGACAACCGAGTCGTTGATGACGGAGCTCTCCACCATCTCCTCCAGCCCCTCGCGCCGCCCGACGCTCGACAGAAAGGACTTGCGGACGAGGTGCGCCCGGATGCGGGTCAGGTCGCCTTCGAGGAGCTCCGGGTAGCCGTGGAAAACGAGCTCGGCGACCCGGTTGTTCAGGACCGAGTCGCCGAGGAACTCGAGGCGCCCGTTCGATTGGTAAGGGTCCGCCACGCTGGGGTGGGTGAGCGACCGCTGCCTCAACGGGTCTGGCAGGATCGCTATGAGGTCCCTTATAGACATAACGCTCTCTATTCTACACTTGTGAAAGCTACCACGACGTTGTGGCCCCCGAACCCCATCGAGTTCGAGATCGCCGCCTTAAGGTCGGGCGCTTCTGCGGCCTCCCCGACGACGTAATTGAGCTCCTCGCAGTCGTCCGCCAGGTTGTCCAGGTTGATCGTCGGCGGCAGCACCTTCTGGTTGAGCGCGAGCGCGCACATGATGCCCTCGGTGGTACCGACGGCGCCGAAGAGGTGACCCGTCATCGACTTCGTGCCCGAGACCAGAGCGTGGGGCATGACCCGCGAGATCGCCTTCGTCTCGGGCCCGTCGCCCGTGGGCGTCGCCGTGGCGTGGGCGTTGACGTGCCCGACGTCTTCGGGGGTGAGACCGGAGTCCTCGAGCGCCCGGAGCATCGCGCGTTCGACCCCGCGGCCCTGCTCGTCGGGCGCCGTGACGTGGTAGGCGTCCGTCGTGCGGCCATAGCCGGAGACGGCGGCTATGGGCTCTGCGCCCCTGGCCGCCGCGTGCTCCTCGCTCTCGAGGACAATGGCGCCCGCGCCCTCGCTCATCACGAAGCCGTCGCGTCCCCCGTCGAACGGGCGGCTAGCGCGGGCGGGATCGCCATCGTAGCGGCTCACGGCGCGTATCGCGGAGAAGCCAGCCATGCTCAAGGGCGTGATCGGGGCCTCAGAAGAGCCGGCTATGACCACGTCCGCGTCGCCGCGCCGGATCAGCTCCAGGCCCTCGGCTATGGCCTCGCCGCCGGTGGCGCACGCGAGCACGGGGCACTGGCTCGGCCCGGTAGCACCCAGCAGGATGGCGAGCTGGCCCGCGGCCATGTTCGGGACCATCATCGTGATCAGGAACGGGCTCACCCGCCCGGGGCCGCGCTCTTCGAGGATCCTGTACTCGCGCTCCCACGTCGAGAGGCCCCCGATGCCGCTGCCGAGCACGATCGCTACCCTCTCGGGCGTCTTCTGGATGACCTCAGCGACCCCGGCGCTCTCGGCGGCCTCGAGGCCTGCCGCCACCCCGAGCTGGGCGAAGCGGTCCATCCGGCGGGCCTGCTTCTTCGTCATAAAGTCCGTCGGGTCGAAGTCCGAGCACTCGCCTGCTATCCGTGACGGAAACGGGGAGGCGTCGAACTGCGTGATGGGGCCTATGCCGCTCTTCCCGTGCAGCGCGGCGTCCCAGAAGTTCTCGACGCCGGTACCCAAAGGCGTGACCGCCCCCGCGCCCGTTATTAGGGCGCGGCCCCTACCGTTTGCCGGCGCCTCCGTCACGCCGCCCGGTGCTGGTCGACGTAGTCCACGGCCTCTTCGACGGTGGTGATCTTCTCGACCTCTTCGTCGGGTATCTCCATGCCGAACTGCTCCTCGAGCTCCATGATCAGCTCCACGAGGTCGAGCGAGTCGGCCTCGAGGTCCTCGCGGAAGGACGCGTCGGGCGTTACGTCGCCCTCGTCGACCCCCAGCCTGTCGGCCGTAATCTCCTGTATCTTGGACAGAATCTCTTCGCGATCCAAAACCCGTTCTCCCTTCTGGTTCTCTTAGTCAGCACGTACCCTTTCCGGGATAGCGCGTAGTGTAAACGTTTGACCCGCTACTGCATAGTCATCCCGCCGTCCACGGCGAGCGTCTGGCCGGTGACGTACCCGGCGCCCTCGCCGGCGAGAAAAGCCACGACCTCGGCCACTTCTTCCGGCTCCCCGAAACGCCCGGCCGGCACCTGCGCCCGGATCTGGCCCTTGATCTCCTCGGGCAAGCCGCCCGTCAACTCCGTCTCGACGTAGCCGGGAGCCACCGCGTTGGCCGTGATGCCGCGCTGCGCGACCTCCCGCGCCACGCTCTTCGTAAAGCCGATGATCCCGGCCTTGGAGGCCGCGTAGTTGGCCTGCCCTGCGTTGCCTACGAGCCCGACGACGGAGGAAACGTTGACGATCCTGCCCCACCTCGCCCGCACCATCGGCCGCATCGCCGCCCGCGTGCACAGGTACGTCCCCTTCAGGTTCGTCCTCAGCACCTCGTCGAACTCCTCTTCTTTCATCCGCATCATGAGGTTGTCGCGCGTCACACCGGCGTTGTTGACCAATATGTCGACGCGGCCGAACGCCTCGGTGACGCCGCCGAAGAGGGCCTTGACGTCGTCGGGCTCAGCCACGTCCCCCTTGAAGAGTTCGCACCGGACGCCGGCGCCCCGTATCTCCTGCGCCGCCTCTTCTGCAGCCTCATCGTTGGAGCGGTAGGAGATCGCGACCTGGGCGCCCTCCTTCGCCAGCCGCACGGCTATGGCGCGCCCTATGCCGCGCCCGCCGCCCGTCACGACGGCGACTCTGCCCTCCCCGATCATTCGACGTCCCCCTTTGCGGCGAAGGCGAACATGAGCTCGGCCTCGCAGACGCGCTCGCCGTCGACGGTGGCCTTCGCCTTGCCCCGCCCGACGGAGCCCTTGAGGCGCACGATCTCGACCTCCATCGTGAGCACGTCCCCTGGAAGAACCTGCCTGCGGAACCTCACGCCGTCGATGCCGGCAAAGAGCGCGAGCTTGTCCTTGTGGTCGCCCCCGGCCATCACCCCGACAGCACCTACCTGCGCCATCGCCTCGATGATGAGCACCCCCGGCATGACGGGATAGTCGGGGAAATGGCCCTGGAAGAACGGCTCGTTCTGGGTGACGTTCTTGACGCCGACGGCGCGCACCCCGGGCTCTAGCTCCTCGATCCTGTCCACGAGCAAGAACGGGTACCTGTGCGGGATGAGCCCCCTGATGGCCGCAGGACCCAGCGGCGCCTTCAAGAGAGCACCTCCTTCGCCGTCACGCCCCGAACGTCCTTCCGCCTGAAGTCCCGCAGCATCCGCGTCAGCGTCCCGTCCTCCCCAGCCTCGAAGATCTCATCCACACCCATCCCGAAGAACCGCTCCATCACAGAGTTCCACCGCACCGGCAGGAGCATCTGCTCGCGCAGCGCGGCCCGGATCGCCCGCCCCGTGCGGAGCACCTCACCGTCTGCGGCCCCGACCATAGGCACCTCCGGCTCCGCGAACTCGACCGCGGCCAAAAGCTTCTCCATGCGGGCCGCGGCCCCCTCCATCAACGGAGAGTGGAAGGCCCCCGCCACCCGGAGCGGCACCTTCCTGCCCTTGATGCCCTCCAGGGCGCCCCCCAAGGCCTCCTTCTCCCCTGATACGACGACCTGACGCGGCGTGTTGAAGTTGGCGGCGACCACGACCCCATCGGCCCCGCCCACGACGCGCTCAACGTCCTTTGGGTCGGCCCCGATCACGGCGACCATCCCCCCCGGCGTCTTCTCGGCCGCCTCGGTCATGAGCCGGTCCCTCTCGGCCACCAGCCGGACGCCGTCTTCGAGGTTCAGCGACCCGGCCGCGTGCGCCGCCGCGTACTCCCCGAGCGAGTGTCCTGCCACCAGGTCGGGCTCCACCCCAGCCTCCCGCAGCCGGTAGAACAGGTCAACGGAGCTCGCGAAGATTGCCAGTTGGTAGGGCGGGTCGCCGTCGCCCACGCGCCGGCGCAGGGCCTCCGCGACCTCGCCCGAGACCTCGCCGCCCACCATTCCCTGCCCGGGAAAGACGACCGCCCGCATCCGCGCCATGCGCCTCCTAGATCCTGTACAAGTTCGCGGCCCAGGTGAGCCCGAACCCGAAACCGACGGTGACCACGTACTTGCCGCGCTCCATCCTGTCATAGATGTCCGGGTAGGAGAGCGGGATGCTCGCCGCCGACGTGTTCCCGAACCTGTCCAGGTTGATCACGATCCGCTCCTCCGGGATGTCCATCTTCTTCGCCGCCGAGCGTATTATGCGTGCATTTGCCTGGTGCGGGATGACGAACTGGACGTCGTCGGGGGTAAGGCCATTGCGGGAGAGGAGCTTCTCGAACATCTCGGGGAAGATGCGCACCGCGAACTTGAAGACCTCGCGGCCGTTCTGGTAGAGCTTGTTCGGGTCGCCGGGCTGGCCGGCCCGCCCCAACGGGGCGCCCTTGCCGTCGGCGCCGAGGATGTGGTCCACGAAGCCCGACTCGCCGTCGCCCGCGTCGAGGACGACGGCGCCCGCGCCGTCGCCGAAGAGGACGGCCGTGGAGCGCTCGGTCTGGTCGACGACGGTGCTCATGGCGTCGGCGCCGATGAGGAGGACGCGGCCCGCCTGGCCCGACCCGATCATGGCGGTGGCCACAGAGGCCGCGTAGGAGAAGCCGGAGCATGCCGCGGCGAGGTCCATGGCGCCCACGCCGGCGGCCCCGACGCTCTCGCCCACCAGGCACGCCACCGACGGCATGGACTCGGGCGCCGTCGAGGTGCCGCAGACGACGAGGTCTATAGAGGCGCCGTCGATGCCGGCGTGCTCCAAGGCGTTGTGGGCGGCCTCGATCGCGAGGGTGGCGCAGGTCTCGTCTTCGCCGACGAAGCGGCGCTCGTGGATGCCGGTGCGGGTCGAGATCCAGTCGTCCGTCGTGTCGAGGACGCCCTCGAGGTCCTTGTTGGTTACTACCCGGCTCCCGAGCGCCCTGCCGACCCCGACGATCTTGCCGACCGGACCGCCGTTCATACGGCCTCCCCCGAGGCGCGGGCAGCGTCAAGCGCCGCCCGAAGCTCACCGACAAGGCCCTCTCCCGAGCGGGAGATCCCGACCAGGGCGTTCTCCACGCCCCGCGCGCGCGAGTTGCCGTGCCCTATCACTACAGGGCCCCGCACGCCGAGAAGAAAAGATCCCCCGTAGTTCTCCGGGTCCACCTGATCCCGGACGCCGACCAGCCGGGGCTTTAGCGCCGCCCCCGCGATCTTGCCCACCACGTCCCCGGTGACGGCCGAACGGACCATGCCGAGCACCTCCCGCGCCACGCCCTCGGCGGTCTTGAGCATGACGTTGCCGGTAAAGCCGTCGGTGACCAGGACGTCGGCGACACCACTCGCCACGTCCCTACCCTCGACGTTGCCGACGAAGCGCACGCCGGAGCGGGCGATGAGCCCGTGGGCTTCTTTGACGAGGTCCGTCCCCTTGCCCGGCTCCTCGCCGACGTTGACGAGCCCGACCCTGGCGCGCTCCCCAAGCCCGAAGTATCTCTCCGCGAACACACCGCCAAGGATAGCGAAATTGAGAAGGTCTTGCGGCCGGCACATCGTGGTCGCCCCTGCATCGAGCAGGAGGACCGGCCTCGTAAGCGGCAGGACGGTCGAGATCGCGGGCCGGCGCACGCCGTCCATCCGGCCGATCCGCATGAGCGCCGCCGCAACGGTGGCCCCCGTGCTGCCCGCGGAGAAGAGGGCGTCGGCCTCGCCGGCGCGGACCATCTTCGCGGCGACCGACACCCCGGCGTCTGGCCGCGCCCTGAGCGCCGCCGCCGGTTCCTCGTCCATCCCTATCGGGCCGCCGGACGGGCGGGCGGAGACGTTGGCGGGTGCGTCCGAGCCCAGATACGGTTCTACTTCGGCCTCCGGCCCCACGAGGAAGATCTCGTCGCCCGGAAGCCGGCGGGCGGCCGCTAGGGCGCCCCAGACCACCTCGCCCGGCGCGTTGTCGCCGCCGAGGGCGTCTACGGCGAGGCGCAACGCTCCGTCCGGAAGGCCCCGGTTACTCCGTAGCCTCTACGGCGACCGCCGTGCGGCCCTTGTAGTAGCCGCAGTTCGCGCAGACCCGGTGCGAGAGGTGGGGCTCCCCGCAGTTGGGACACGCCTGGAGGCTAGGCCCGCCCAGCGCGTGGTGGGACCGCCGCAGGTTCCTGCGCGCCTTGGATGTTTTCTTCTTCGGTACCGCCATGGTGCTACCTCCGCTCTCTCATACGACATCGTTCCGCCCACCGGGGCGTCTTGTGCTCGAAGTCCGGAACCGACCCACGCAAAGGAGCGCAGCGGGCCGGTCGAGAATATAACCTACTTTGCTATCCCGGACCACGTCTTCCCGGGCGCGGCCCGTCGGCTGGGCCTAGAACCCCGAGACGGAGATGTCATCGAGCCCGCGCCACCTCGGGTCCACCCCGTCGCCCTCGTCGGCGGGACGCACGGGCTCCGTGCCCTCCTTGAAGACCTGCATCGGGATCTCGTTCGGCAAGGTGCGTCCGGCGTAGCGCTTCAGCTCGAGCGTCCAGTCCTCGACGGCGAGCTCCTCGTCGTCGGGACCGGCGAGAAGCTCCGAGTCGCGGAACGCCAACCGCAGCTCAACGGGCTCCAGGGTCCTGTCGCAGGTGGTGGCCAGCACGGTCTCGACCCGGACGTCCAGGTGAAGGCCGTCCGAGACCTTCGTCACGGCGACGTCCGCCTCGGCGTGGGTTATGTCGTGGCGGCGGCCGTAGAGGTCGATGGGATCCGGCTCGAATTCGGCGTGGATTACGTGCCTGTCGCCAACCTCGGCCCCCGGCTTCCTGAGCGGAATACGGTTGTCCATGAGGCTAGTCTACCGCTTGTTACTGTTCCTGCACGCCCTGCAATTTGGAGCGGCCCCGCTGGACGGCCTCGAGCAGCTTGCCGAGGTTGTCCTCCAGGTTGGCGAGGACCTCGTCGGCGTAGTCCTCGGCGCCGAGGCGAATCTCGCGCTCGCGGCGGCGGGCGTCCTCCATGATCTCGGCGCTCCGCTTCTCGGCGCGCTTGAGGACCTCCTCCTCGGAGGTGATCTTCTCGGCCTCGTCCTGGGCGCTGCGGATGATGCGGTCGCTCTCGGAGCGGGCCTCGTCTAGCATGGCCTGGCGCTCCTTGACGATCCACCGCGCCTGCTTGAGCTCCTCGGGGATCGTCTGGCGCATCTGGTCTATGATGTCGAAGGCGGCGTCGCGGTCTACCATCGCCGTGTTGCCGAAGCCGGGGAAGCTCCGGGCGTCCTCGACCAGCTCTTCCAACCTGTCTATGAGTACCAGTACGTCCATCTTCGGCAACCTCGTCCTTTGCTTACGATCCCTGTATCTTACCGTCCGAGCCGGAATAAATCTGCCGCACGGTCTCAAGTATGCCGTCGGGCACCAGCCCGCGCACGTCGCCGCCGTGCCAGGAGATCTCCCGGACGGCGCTCGAGCTGAGGAAACTGTGCTCCGACGCCGCCATGATAAAGACCGTCTCTATCTCGGCCGACATGGTCCTGTTGAGCTGCGCCTGCTCGAACTCCGACTCGAAATCCGAGACGGCCCTCAAACCCTTGACGATCGCCCCCGCGCCCTGCTCGCGGGCAAAATCCACCAGCAGCCCCTCCATCACCTCGACGGAGACGTTCTCCATGTCGGCGGTGACCTTCTCGATAAGCCCGGCCCGCTCGACGGCGGAGAGCCGCGGCGCCTTGCGCGTGTTGGCCCCGACGGCGACGACGACGTGGTCGAAGATCCTCGCGGCCCGGCGGATGATGTCCAGGTGCCCGCTCGTCACGGGGTCGAAGCTTCCGGGACAGACGGCAACCCTGATTGTCAGCTCGGACCTCTCAAGTACGGTTACGAACGTGCCGCCGTAGCGGCGCGTTGACCCCTTCCTGCCAAACACATCTTCCGGCGGGGCCTCGCCGCCCTCGATCACGACCCGGCCCCCAGGCACGAGCAGCGCTCCAAGCCGGTCGAGGATGCCCCCTACCTCCGACCGGCCGATTCTATAGGGCGGATCCGCGAAGATCAAATCGAAGCGCCGGCCCTCCCCGGCCAGCCTCTCGGTAGCCCGCCCCACATCTCCCGCCACCACCTCGGCCCGCTCTTCGAAGCCGGTCTTTCTCAGGTTCTCCGAGATCGCCCCCCTGGCCGCCCGGTCCTTCTCCACGAAGACCGCCCGTTCGCAGCCCCGGCTGAGCGCCTCGATGCCGAGAGCGCCCGTGCCCGCGTAGAGGTCGAGGACCTTCCCCCCGTCGAAGAACTGCCCCAAAGAGTTGAAGACCGCTTCGCGCACCCTGTCGCCCGTCGGGCGCACACCTCTCGGCACCGGGGCGAGGCGCACGCCGCCGGCGGTACCCGCGATTACCCTCAAGGGGCTACTCCCGGAACAGCCACTCGACGTTGGAGCCGAGGAGCTCCCGGATCTCGCGCCGTAAGGGCCTGTGGTCGGCGCGCTTGAGCGTGGGATCTTCTGCGACGAGCGCGAAGGCCTCGCGCCTGGCCTCGACGAGCACGTCTATGTCCCGCAAAAGCTTCGCCACCTTCAGGTCCGGCATCCCACTCTGGCGGCTCCCGAAGAGGGTACCCTCTCCCCGGATGGCGAGGTCGACCTCGGAGAGCTTGAAGCCGTCCTGGTGCTCTTCGAGCGCCTCCAGGCGTTTGAGCGAGTCGTCTGTCTTGGGCTCGCCCACGAGAAAGCACTTCGGGGGATGGATCCCCCGGCAGACCCGGCCCCGGAGCTGGTGGAGCTGGGAGAGCCCAAAGCGCTCGGCGCCCTCTATGACGATGGCGCTCGCGTTCGGGACGTCTACTCCCACCTCGACGACGACGGTGGCTACCAAAACCTCGGTCTCGCTGCTGCGGAAGGCGGCCATCGCCTCACGCTTCTCAGAGGCCTTCATCCTGCCGTGCAGGAGGCCGACGCTCCGGTCCGGGAAGACCTCCTCGGTGAGCTCCTCCCGCAGCTCCTCCGCCGCCCGGACGTCTTCGAGCGCCTCGGACTCCTCCACGAGCGGGCAGATCACGTACGCCTGTCGCCCCCCCTCGAGCTCCCGCCTCACCTCCTCGTAGGCCTCGATACGCGCGGCCGGGTCGACGATGCGCGTCTCGACGGGCTTGCGGCCGGGGGGCAACTCGTCGATGATCGAGACCTCCAGGTCCCCGTAGAGCGTGAGGGAGAGGGTGCGCGGTATCGGGGTCGCCGTCATCACCAGCGTGTCGGGGGTCTTGCCCTTCTCCCGGAAGACCGTCCGCTGGCCGACGCCGAAGCGGTGCTGCTCGTCGACGACGACCAGGGAGAGATCCTTGAACTCGACGCCCTTCTGGATGAGCGCATGCGTCCCGACGACGAGGTGGGCCTCGCCGGCCTCGACCTGCCGCAGCGCCTCCCGACGCTCGGCGGCGCCCTGGGACCCCGTGAGCAGCACGGCGTTGAGCGGGAGGTCCGCAAGGGCGGCGGACATCGAGAGGTAGTGCTGCTCGGCGAGGACCTCGGTAGGGGCCATGATCGCGCCCTGGCCGCCGGACTCGACGGCCGTGAGCAGGGCGGCGACCGCGACGACGGTCTTGCCGCTCCCGACGTCGCCCTGCAACAGCCGGCGCATCGGCTTCTCCAGGCGCATGTCGGCGAGGACCTCCTCGATCACCCGCTCCTGCGCCCCGGTCAGCCCGAAAGTGAGGCCCTTCAAGAACGGGTTGAGCAGGCGCCCGTCGCCCCTGTGCCTGGCGCCCCTCTCGGTCTTGTCGAGGCGGGCCTTGCGGGCGGCGAGGCCGGTCTGGATGAGGAAGAGCTCGTGGAAGACGAGGCGGCGCATCGCGGCGCGCAGGCGGGGCCTGTCCTCGGGGAAGTGGACCTCGTGCACGGCGTCGTGCAGGTTCGGGAGGTCGTGGCGGGCGAGAAGGCCGGCCGGCAGGGGGTCGAGGACGTGACCAGAGGCGTCGAGGGCGCGGTGGATCAGGGCGCGCAGGCGCCGCGCCTGGATGCCCTTGTTCGCCGGATAGAGGGGGACGAACCGACCAGCGTGCGGCCCCTCGTCGGCCCTGCCTTCCTCCTCCACGACCTCGATGCTCTTGGCGACGAGCTGTATCCCGTAGCGGCTCTGGACCTCGCCGGAGACCACGACGCGGGTCTCGGGCTGCAGGCCCCTCACCATCCACGACCGGCCCCAGACGGTGACCGGCAGGTAGCCCGTGCCGTCGTAGATCTGGGCCGTGAAGCCGGGGGCGCGTCCGCGCACGGGCCTACCCACCGGTTTGACGCTCACCACGCGCCCAACAACCGTCGCCTTCTCGCCGACGCGGAGGTCACCCACCTTCTTGACATTAGAGAGGTCCTCGTGGCGCGAGGGGTAGTGAGAGATCATGTCCGCCACGCTCTCGACCCCGAGCTCCTTGAGCGCCGCCTCTATCCTGGGCCCCACCCCTGGCAGCTCCCTCACGGACCTCGCCCGCAGCTCGGTCAGCGGCGTCCTGCGCGCGCGACCGGCCTCCTCCGCGGCCTCCCTAGAGGTGGGCCACGCCATACGCCCCCAGGCCGACGTGCGAACCGACCACGCCCCCTATCTCGGCGACGGGCCGCCCCTCGACGCCGAGCCTCTCGGCGAGCTCCGCGACCGGCTCCGGTGTGGCGATGTGCCCGAAGTACAACGGGCGCCCGGCTTCCGCCGCTGGCTTTACCTCTTCTAGAACGGCGTTCATCTGACGCTTGCGCCCGCGGGTGCGTTTGTGGGGGACGACCTCGCCGTCCACCAATTTCAGAACAGGCCTGACGTCGAAGGCGGTCCCGACGAGGCGCTGGGCGCGGCCGATCCTGCCGCTCTTCGCCAGATACTCGAGCGTCCCAACGGCGAAGTACAGGTTGCAGCGCCCCGCCGCGGCCTCCGCCGCCCGCCGGACGTCCTTGAACTCCCCGCCTTCGTCGAGGACCCTCAAAGCCTCGAGCAGGATGAGCCCGGAGCCCATCTCGGCGTTCCTCGTGTCCACGACCTCCACGGGCCGCTCGACCATCCCCGCCGCCTGAAGCGCGGAGTCGTAGGTGCCGCTCAACTTGCGCGAGACCGTCAGCACCAGAAGGTCGTCGTAGGCCGAGAGCGACTCGTAGGCCTCCACGAAAGCCCCGGCAGGCGGCTGGGAGGTGGTCGGGAACTCCTCGGCGTCGCGCAGGCGCTCGTAGAACTCCTCGTTGGACATGTCCACCTTGTCCGTGTAGGTCTCCTCGGAGCCGAAGTGGAACGTCAGCGGCACCATCCGCACGTCCGGCCGCTCCAGGACCTCGGGCGCGAGGCTCGTCGTCGAATCGGTGACGATGGCAATCGTCACTCGGCCACCATCTGCAAGGGGTAGAGCGGCTGCCCGCCGTCCCTGGTCTCTACCTCGAGGTCCTCGTCCAGGTCCCTTATCGCCTCGGCCGTCCTCTCCAGATCGGCAGGGTCGAGGTCCTCGCCACGCACCAGCGTAAGAACGTCGGCGCCACGCCCGACGATCTCTCGGGCGAGCGAGAGGGCAACCTCCCCGGCCGACGCGCCGGCGGCGACCATGGCGTCGTCCAGGAAACCTATAAACGAGCCTTTCGGCACATCTCGGCCCTCCAGCCTGGTGTCCCTGACGGATCGCGTAACCTCGGCCGAGTGGAGCGAGGCGAGGATCTCCTCCATCTCCCCCGAGACCTCGTCGGGCTCGCCCTCGGCGTCGAAGCCCACCATCACGGCGAGGCCCGCCGCGATGGTCCGGGTCGGGACGACGCGCACCTCCGCCTCGACCAGCTCCCCGACGCGCTCGGCGGTCGGCACTATGTTCTTGTTGTTCGGCAGGATCACCACCGTCGGCGCCCCCGCCTCTTCCACCGCCCGCGCAAGGTCGGCGGCGCTCGGGTTCGCGCCCTGCCCGCCCTCGACCACCACGGCCCCCATCCCCTCGAAGAGCGAGCGGTTCCCCGCGCCCCGGCTCGCCGCCACGACGCCGACGCTGCCAGGCACGCGCTCGCTGGCACGGTCGCCGGCGCGCTCTGCGTCGGCCCCGGTGCGGGAGCGGACCTGGGCCTCCATGTCCTCGATCTTGACCCGCGCCAGCCGCCCGAAGCCGCCGGCATAAGAGAGCATGGACCCTGGGTCCTGGGTGTGCACGTGGACGTTCACCGTGTCCTCTTCGGCGATGACGAGCACGCTCTTCCCGTTCGCGTAGACGTGCTCCTCGAACTCCGCGGCACCCCCAGTAAAGCCCGAGACCACGAACTGGGTGCAGTAGCCCCACGCCTCCTCGTCGGCGTGAATAGCCGTCAGGTCCGGCGCGTCATCGTCCGCCTCGAAGGTGCTCGCTATCTCCTCGCCCGTCACGCACGCGTAGAGGCCGTCCAGGATCACGGCGACCGCGAGGCCGCCTGCGTCCACCACCCCGGCGTCCCGCAGGACGTCGAGCAGTTCGGGCGTCCTGCGCACGGACTCGTGGGCCTCGACGGCAGAGGCCCGGATCACGGCCGGCAGGTCCTCCTCTCCGCCCTCGACGGCCCCGACCGCCGCGCGGGCGGCGTCCTTGATCACGGTAAGCATGGTGCCCTCGACGGGCTCCCTGACGGAGGCGTAGGCCCTCTTTTTAGCGCCGTCCATGGCGGCGGCGAAGGTGGCGGCGTCTAGCGAACCGTGCTCGGCGAGGACGTCGCAGGCGCCCCGGATCATCTGCGAGAGGATTACGCCCGAGTTCCCCCTGGCCCCCATGAGCGCGGCCCGCGCCACCGCCCGGCTCGCCTCCTCAGGGCTCGCGTACTCCGCATCGACGGCGTCTTTAAGGGTGGATTCGAGGGTGAGCAGCATGTTCGTGCCGGTGTCCCCGTCGGGGACGGGGTAGACGTTGAGGGCGTTGATCCTGGCGACCTGGGCCTTCAGCGCGGCGTGCGCCGCGGCCCCGAGGGAGGCCACCTTTACCGCCATTGCATCCGCCCCTTCGCCACCGGCTCCACGCGACTCCTGACGTGCTCGTTCGGAAGAACCCGTAGGCCCCCGCGCGTCCCTGACGGCCCGCGACTATCTGGTACAATCCCTGCCCGACGCCCGGAGCCGGCCCATAGCGGCGCCCCGGGGTCCCCAAATTCGACCGGTATCCTAGCACAGGAGAAATTGAAGTGGCGAAGGTCTGTTATTCCTGCGGAAAGAAGCCAGAGTACGGCAACGCCAGGAGCCACTCCCTGCGCGCGACCCGCCGCCGCTGGAACCCGAACCTGCAGAAGGTCCGCATCCAGGAGGGCCGCTCGACGAAGCGCGTGTGGACCTGCACCTCGTGCCTGAAGGCGTTCAAGGTCCAGAAGGCCGTGGCGAAGGCGCCCTCCGTCGTGGGGAACGCCTAAAGTACCAACAACGCGGAGGCGGTCCGCTAACCGCCCCCGCGCATAGCTTCTGTTACCGAGGCGCCCCCGCGGGGGCGCCTCTACGCGTTCCCCGTCGTCCGGGCGGCCTCTGGCGCACCCTGCTTGATGCGCGGCAACAGGTCGGCCATCTCGATGGCGGAGACGACGGCCTCGAAGCCCTTGTTGCCCATCTTGGTGCCGGCGCGCTCTATGGCCTGCTCTATCGTGTCCGTGGTGATGACGCCGAAGATCGTGGGGACGCCCGTCTGCAGGGCCACCGACGAGATGCCGTTCGAGGCGCCACCCGCGACGTAGTCGAAGTGGGCTGTGGAGCCCCGGATCACGGCGCCCAGGCAAACGACGGCGTCGTAGCGGCCGGTCTTCGCCATCTCGCTTGCCGCCAGCGGTATCTCGTAGGAGCCTGGCACCCAGGCGACGTCGACGGCTTCCGCGTCGCCGCCGTGGCGCCTGACGGCGTCGAGGGCGCCCTTCAGGAGGGCCTTGACTATAAAGTCGTTGAAGCGGGCGGCGACGATCCCGAAGGTCATCCCCGCCGCCGAGAGCGTCCCCTCTATGTGGTTGGCGCCGTCCTCTCTCCGCAAGGCCGTCCCCCTAAATCTTGTCGAAGACGTGGTTGAGCTTCTCGCGCTTGGTCTTGAGGTAGCGGTCGTTGTGGCCGTTGGGCTCCATCTCCAGCGGCACGCGATCGGTGATCTCCAGCCCGAAGCCCCTGAGACCGACGACCTTCGTCAGATTGTTCGTGAGCAGCCGGATGCGCTTGAGGTCGAGGTCCTTGAGGATCTGGGCGCCGACGCCGTAGTCGCGCAGGTCGGGGGCGAGGCCGAGCTTCTGGTTGGCCTCGACGGTGTCCATGCCCTCGTCCTGGAGATGGTAGGCCTTCATCTTGTTTAGGAGGCCTATGCCGCGGCCTTCCTGCTGCATGTAGACGATGACGCCCTCGCCCTCGCGGGCCACGAGCTCCATCGCCGCCTCGAGCTGCTCGCCGCAGTCGCAGCGCAAGGAGTGGAGCGCGTCGCCGGTGAGGCAGGCGGAGTGGACGCGCACCAGCACGCCGTCCTTGCCCTCGGGCTCCCCCATGATGAGCGCCAGGTGGGTGAGGTCGTCGACCTCGCTCTCGAAGGCCTTCAGCCGGAACTCGCCGTACGGTGTGGGAAGCTTCGTCTCCACGGCGCACTTCACCTGCGTCTCGAAGGCGTGGCGGTACTCGATGATCTGGGCGGTCGTCACGAGCTTGATGTCGTGCTCGGCGGAGAACTTCTCGAGGTCCGGCACCCGGGCCATCGTGCCGTCCTCTTTCATGATCTCGCAGATCACGCCGGCGGGCTTGAGGCCCGCCAGCCGCGAGAGGTCGACGGCGGCCTCGGTCTGCCCGGCGCGCTGCAGCACGCCGCCGGCCTTGGCCCGCAGGGGGAAGACGTGCCCGGGCATAACCAGGTCCTCCGGGTCCGTGGCGTCGTCGACGGCCACGCGGCAGGTATGGGCCCTGTCGGCGGCGGAGATGCCGGTGGTTATGCCCTCCCTGGCCTCGATGGAGACGGTGAAGCCCGTGCCCATGCGCGAGGAGTTGTGGACGGTCATCTGCGGGATGTCGAGCTTGTCCACGAGCTCCTCGGCCATGGGCAGGCAGATCAGGCCCCGCCCGTGCGTGGCCATGAAATTTATGTCGTCTGCGGTGACGAGCTCGGCGGCCATCGTCAGGTCGCCCTCGTTCTCCCGGTCCTCGTCGTCTACGACGATGACCATCTTGCCGGCCTTGATGTCCTCTAGTATCTCTTCCATCGGGCTAAACGGCATCTCTTGTTCTCCTCTCAGGGTGGGTAACTTCTCTCTCTGTCCACGGCCGCATGAGCCGCTCGACGTACTTTCCTACTACATCGGCCTCCAGGTTGACGTGGGACCCGACCCCGAGCTCCCCGAGGTTGGTGTGCGAGCGGGTGTGCGGGAGGATCGAGACGGTGAAGCGGTCCTCCCCGACGGAGACGACGGTGAGGCTTATGCCGTCGATGCAGACGCTGCCCTTCTCGACCGCGTAGCGCAGCACCGAATCGGGCGCGGCGAAGCTCCAGATCTCCGCGTCGCCCTCGGGCCTCACGTCGATCACCTCGCCGACGCCGTCCACGTGCCCCTGCACGATGTGCCCCCCGAGCCTTCCGCCGGCCTCCATCGCCCGCTCCAGGTTTACGGGGCTGCCCTCGGAGAGATCCCCGAGTGCCGTGCGCCTGAGGGTCTCAGGCATCGTGTAGAAGAGGAGGGCGCCGTCCCCGACCTCGCCGACCGTCAGGCAAGCCCCGTTGACGAGGATGGAGTCCCCCACGCGCGTCCCCCCGAGCACGACGTCGGCCGAGAGGCCGAGGTGCGCGTCGCCGGCGTCCTCGGCGGCCCGCAGCGACCTCACCCGCCCCACCTCCTCAACTAGCCCGGTGAACACGGTCCTCCTCCCTCGGTGCCGGATACAGCGTGACGGCGACGTCCTCCCCGACCTTTTCGACCTCGGAGACCCGGAACCGCAGGGCCTCCGCCATGCGGGTCGCGCGCAGGGCCCCGATCATGGGCACCCCCTCGGACCCGATGAGCCTGGGCGCGTAGAACAGCGTCAGCTTGTCCGCGAGGCCCCCCTCCACGAAACCGGTTGCGGTCTCCCCTCCCCCTTCGACGAGCAGGCCCCGGATCCCACGCCCCCCCAACTCGTCCAGGACGAAGCGCAGGTCCATCCCGTTGTCCACCGTCGGCGCGGCCACCACCTCCACCCCGAGCGCGCGAAGATCTTCCGCCCTCCCGTCCGGGACCTCTTCGCCCGCGAAAACGACGAGCGGCGCCTTCATTGCCGTGCGGACCAGCTCGCTCTCCGGGCCCGTCGTCAGGCGCGGGTCGAGCACGACGCGCGTGACGGCCGGCGGCTCCTTGGAGAGACCGCGGGCCGTGAGCGTGGGATCGTCGGCGCGCACGGTGCCGGCGCCGACAAGCACGGCGCCCGCCTCGGCCCGAAGCTCGTGCGCCCGCAACCTCGCGGCCTCTCCGGTCACCCACTTGCTGTCGCCGCCGGACGCGGCGATCCTGCCATCCAGCGTCGTCGCCAGCTTGACGTGCACGAACGGACGCCCGGTGCGCATCCGGTGAAAGAACTGCTCGTTCTGCCGTTCGAACGCCGGGTCGTCGAGGACCTCGACGCTGATACCGGCCCCCCGCAACATCTCTACGCTGCGCCCGCGCATGCGCCGGTCGGGGTCGAGCGCGCCCACCACCACGCGCGCAACGCCGGCCCGAACGACGGCCTCCACGCACGGGGGCGTCCGGCCGTGATGGTTGCACGGTTCGAGCGTGACGAACAGGGTGGCGCCATCGGCGGCGTCTCCGGCCGCGTCGAGCGCCCGTACCTCCGCGTGGGCCTCCCCCGCCCGGGCGTGCCAGCCCTCGCCGACGACCTCGCCGTCGCGCACGACTACGGCCCCGACCAGGGGATTGGGCGCCACGGTAAGACGACCGCGCTCGGCGAGCCGCCGGGCGAGATCCATGAATGAACCTCGTGCCAAGTTGACCTTTCTCCCATCCGGACTCTCACCGTCGGCGCCGGACTACGGCTCGCTAAGCGAACCTTCACCGGCTCAACCCCGGGTCCTACCCTGGGCTCGCGGGCTCCCCGTCGGGAACGCTCCCTCCGGGCTCACCGCCGGTGCGGGAATTTCACCCGCCCCCGAAAAGTTACGAGAGAACCTATACCACACGAAATGACACGCTGCCAATAGCAGCGTGTCAGCACGCCCCCTTCGGGAGCTTTCAGCACGCTGCGCCCCTCGGGCTGCGCTCTCAGCACGCTTCGGACCTTCGGTCCTCGCTTTCAGCGTCAGCTTCTCGCCGTTCCGGGACCGTATGGGCCCGTCTGCATGACGGTTGTTGGCGAAAATGCCGGTCCTCTCTTGCCTCGGGCGCGGGCGGATTTGACACCCGTCCCTACGGCGGGTGAGTGGTCGGTTCGCCGGCGGTTTCGGCCTCCGTCGCGGTGCGTCCCGCGTCCCGGGAAACGTCGGCTGATGGCTGAAAGCCTCCGAAGAAGGCGTGCTGAGAGGCGCGAAGCGCCGGGCTGAGAGCGGAGGCGCAAGCCGGAGCGTGCTGACAAGCCGGCGTGCTAGGCGGCGCCGCGCGCGGCGTCGATTATGCGCCTCATCTCCGTTGCGGGGTCGCCTTTATAGACCGCGGAGCCGGCGACGAGGACCTGGGCGCCGGCCTCGACCATCACGGGCGCGGTCTCGGCGGTGATGCCGCCGTCGACCTGGATGGGGAGGTCGGTCATCTCCTTCAGACGGCGCACCTTGTCCGCCATCTCGGGGATAAAGGACTGGCCGCCGAAGCCGGGGTTCACGGTCATCACGAGCACGTAGTCCAGGTAAGGGAGCGCCCACTCGATAAACCCGGGCGGGGTGGTCGGGTTGAGGGCGACGCCTGCCTCGCACCCGCCGTCCCGGATCATGGTGAGCGTCCGGTGCAGGTGCGTGACGGCCTCCGGTTGGACCGAGATGCTCGCGACCCCGGCCTCTATGAGCGGCGGGATCAGGTTGTCCGGGCTGTCCACCATCAGGTGGGCGTCCACCGGCAGGTCGATGGCCTCGACGAGCGAGGCGGCGACCACGGGCCCGACCGTCAGGTTCGGGACGAACTGGTTGTCCATGGAATCGAAGTGGACGAGCTCGGCCCCGCCCGCCTGCGCCCGCCGGACCTCTTCGGCCAGGTTCGCGAAGTCCGCCGCCAGGATCGAGGGCGCGCCCACGATCCTTCCACCAAGGTCACCCCAGAAACCCAAACCCAACTTCCTCCCGAATCTGCGCCAACGGGCGTACATTCTACAGAAAACGCCGTCGTGGTCCGCCGCCCCCACCCCGCGCCTCCAGACTCCGGCCGTGAACGCGGAGGGACGCGAAATGATCCGGCGTCGGCGAGAACGTTTCGCGGTGCGGCGTCCTCACCTTTGGGGGCCGGTTTGACCGGGGTCGGCGCGGGGAACCTCGGGTGAAACGATCGGAAGGAGACCCTCGCGTGATCAAGCCCGCCGCAAAGTCCACCGGAGCCGCTGCGCGCATCGCCCACGACCTCGGCCTGGCAGCGTGTTTCGGGGGGACGCTCTTTGGCAAGGTCGCGTTCAATTCGAGCCTTCCGGCCATCGGCTCCAAGACCGAGCGCGGCCGGCTCGGCGCCGCTTTCTGGAACAGGTCGAACCCCATCAACGCCGCCGCGTTCGGCGTGGCGGTTGCGACCTGGCTGCCCGGCAGGCTCGGTCTCTCGGACGAGAGGATCGACCGGCGGACGCGCGGCCTACTGTTAACCAAGGACGCCCTGATGGGCGCCGCGGCCTCTGCCGGTTTGGCGGCGGTTGCCGCCCAGATCTCGCTCAACCGCCGCGCACCCCAGGGCGCCGTGCCGCTCGAATCGGGTGGCGTGCCGGCGCCCGAAGCCGGGCAGACGACGGCCCTGATCCAGCGCGCCGTCGGCGCGCTCGGGGGCGTCAACGCCGCGCTTTTCGCCGGCCTAATCGCCGTGACGGCCGTCCTCTCGGAGGCCCCGAGGGAGCCCGCGCGCCGGAGCATCAGCTCTCGCCCACCGCTTTAGAGACGAACCGTTCGGTCACCGAGACGCCGCGCCCGCCAGGGCTCTAGTGCCAAAGATCCTCGTCCCCCGGGATCCACCGCCCCATCCGGGAGGGAGGAGGATGAAGCGCCTCACCGAGCACCGGTGCCGCTCCTGCCGCCACGAGGCGCGAACGCCGCCAGCAACGCGAAGAAGCGGGCCGCCCGACCAGCACCCTGAGAAGCGCGAACGACCGAGGCCGGCTCTCTTCGGGAGCCTGGGGCGCGGCGAAGCGACCGGAACGCGACTTTTTCAGAATGCCCGCGAAGCCTCGCCGGGGTAGCGGGTTTCGCGCCGCCGCGGCCTCGTTCCCTTGACCCCCGCCCGCAACGTGCGTAACATGCCCCCGTCGCAGCACGCAGTGTCGGGCCGCGCTGCGCGAGGCGGGGGCGGTATGGGGGGGCTCCTATGCAAGGGTCGACGGCAGTACCGCCGCGAGGCGTTCGTCTGGACCACGTTCCATCTCGATTCTTCTCGCGCTGGTCGTGGCGCTCCTGTTCCTCGTCCTCTCGCGCCCCGGCGACAGCGCCGCGGCCGAGGCCTACTCCGCCTACGACGACCCGGACAAACCGGCGCTCTCGACCGTCCTGGCCGGGGACACCAACGTGGAGGCCTTCCGGAAGCGGTTCAGCCTCTCCGACGAAGAGGTCACCGAGGTCCTCGCGGCGTTGCGCGACGAGGACCGGGCGCTCGCGCAGGAATACGAGCAGAGCGAGCAGCTCCTGGAAGGCGCTTCCGGCCTCTCTGAGGCCAGGAAGAAGGTGCGCGCCTCCGATTACGCCGAGCGCGTCAGGGCGATAATCGCGCCACCAAGACGGACGTCGAGAGGGCCGTAGGGCCGGGCTTTGAGGCGGAGCTGGCCG
>DASYWA010000171.1:0-22056 GCA_035936475.1 Rubrobacter sp.
GGCTTCCCCGGCTTGACCTCGCGCAGCACGTTAACCGTATGGGAGTACTCGGTTACGGTGTCTTTGAGCCCGACCACGTTCGGGCACTCGCCGGCCACCCTGGCGACGAGCGAAGGCGAGAGGTCGATGCCCGTCAGCAACGGGAGGTTATAGATGAGGACCGGGATCCCAACCGCCCGCGCGACGGCGGCGAAGTGCCCGAACAGCGCCTCTTCCCCCACGGTCCAGTAGAAAGGGGACACGACGAGCACGCCGTCGGCCCCCGCCTCTTCGGCGTGGCGGGCGAGCTCGACGGCCTCCCTCGTGCCGGTTGCACCCACGCCGATTACGACCGGCACCCGCCCGGCGACGATCCTCGTCACCTCTTCGGCGAAGCGCTTGCGCTCTTCGCCGGTGAGGTGCGAGAACTCGCCGGTGCTTCCTAGAGGCGAGATGCCGCTCACCCCCACCCCCTACGGACCGCTCCACCACCGCTTCGGCGGCCTCGAGGTCCAACTCTCCCCGCTCGTCAAAAGGCGTGACCATCGCGGGCGTCAATCCTGAGAACACCACAGCACCCCACTCTTCCCGTCCGGCCCGAGACCGGCACTGGCTCTACTCCCGTGCCATCCTATATGGACCGAACGGGCCTCGCGCAAACCCCTGTCACTAGATATCCGGGGGACCGAAACTGCCCGCCTGGGCGTCGCTCAACGGGCCGCGAGCGCGCCAACAGTCGAAGACAGAGAGCCGACGAGCGGACCCGAACCGCTGACCCGCTCTTTACTAGTGGGGCGTGTTCACCGCTGTCTCTGGTCGCGCAGTAATCGGCGTAGGTAAGCCGACTGCCGGCACGCGCGCGTGCCACTGTTGGCCGTTGCCGCGCCCGGGTTGACGGTCAACCCGTCGTCCGTTCGCGACGAAACCACAAGTCCATCTGGTGATCGAAGTAATCGACCGTGATACTCGGATTCGGGCGGTAGGCCCTCCTAGGGGACGCCCTCGCCCGCAGAGGGCAGGTCAGGAGACAGGTCCTGGTCTCAGGAAGTCTGCCTGAGGCGGTCGACGCGTTCGCGGCCCTCTCGTCCGGAGCGGTGTCCCCGGTAATACTCGAGCCTGTCTTCGGCCGAATCCCAGACGGTCAAACCGCGGTTTTCGGTGAAGCATGAGCGTTCTCCGTAGCGACCCTCAAGCCAACCGGACCAGTAGGCCAGGCTCCGGTTCTCGGGCCTGACGTACGAGGCGGACAAAGGCAAGACCTCCGATCCGCAGGCCGGACACCGGTAGACACCTTCGGGGATGCGACGCATCTCCGGGTGGCCGCACTCGCAGGCATGGCTACCTAAGGCTTCGGGAGATCCGGTTATCTGCAGCAGGGCGTCGAGAAATTGCCCGCCGAGGACGAACTGGCAAGACTCGCACCGGGCGCAGTTGCGGCCGAAAGAACGAAGCTCGTGCTCCTCGCACATGGGACAGAGGAGGGGCCTGGCGTTGACGGCCATCGACTTCTCCATGTTGCCACTTCCTGTCGTAGCTTTCGTTGCGCTGCCCTTGGCGCGATTGTCGCCCGTTCTCCGGGGTGCGGCCATATGCCTCCCGGCCATTACCGCTCTGCCACGCGGCCATTCATCAAACGCCAGAAGGTAGTTTGGGGAAATGCCTCTGGTCGAGGTCGCGCACGCTGGGCACACCCAGGACGGGGGAAAGGTTTGGAAACACGTGGAGGGCCTCTTCCTCGGCGCAGACACGCGTCAGTCGAGAAGAACGTCGAGTCTTTGCTGGTACCGAACCTAGATCATGTAGGGGGGCTTCCTTTCGCGCCGGGATCCAACACCGCGTAGCGGGCCTTGCCGGCCCCCTTGGCGCGGTACATCGCGGCATCGGCGCGACGCATTATCTCCTCTGGGGATTCCCAAGCGGAGGTGCTCAAACCTACGCCGATGCTCGCGGTTACCAGCCGCTCGTGCCCTTCCAGCCCGAAGGGGCTGCGCAAGGCTTCCTCTATCCACCGGGCAGCCCGTACCGCGTCGCCCGCGCCCGCGACGTCTTCGAGCAGCACGGCGAACTGGTCCCCCCCGAGGTGGGCGGCCGTACCCCGAGCTCCCACCGCGTTCTCCAGGCGTTCGGCGACCGCCAGCAGTACGCGATCTCCTGCTTCGTAGCCCAATGAGTCGTTTACGGTTTTGAAGTCGTCCAGGTCCAGGAGCAGCACCGCGACCTTGCCTCCCCGCTCGAGGGAGCCCGTCAGGGAGAGCTCGACACGGTCCAGGAACAGCGAGCGGTTCGGCAGCCCGGTCAAAGGGTCGTGGAACGCCTGGTGCGTCAGCTGCTCCTCGAGCTCCCGGCGCTCGGCGATCTCTCGTTCTAGCCGCGCGTTGGTCTCGGCGAGCCTCGCGGTCCGCCGCCGAACGCGCTCGTCGAGCTCGGCATGCGCGCTCCTTATCTCCTCCTCGGCCCGCTTGCGCTCCGTTACGTCGTTCTGCACCCCGACGAAGTTGACGAGTCGCCCCCACTCGTCGTGCACCGGGGAGAGGCGCAGTTCGTTCCAGAACAACGTGCCGTCCTTCCGGTAATTGCGTAGGAGAACCTGGCAATCACGCCCTTCCCGGAGGGCGGCGCGTATCTCTGGCAGGGTCGTCTGGTTCCTATCGTTGCCCTGCAAGAAGCGACAATTGCGGCCGAGCACCTCCTCGGAGGAGTAGCCGGTCATAAGTTCGAAGCTGCGGTTGACGTAGATGAGGGGGTTGTCGGGCAGGTTCGGGTCGCTGATGGTGATGCCGTTGCTGCTGGCCGCGACCGCCCTGTACAGCAGGCGCAGCTCCTGCTCCGTCCGCCGGCGCTCCCCGTCCCCTTCGCTCGACACCTCCACAGTATAACGAGTACCGCCGGGTTCGGCCCGCGCGCCCTCACCGCCTGCCGGCCCTCGCCGGGCGAGATCTCATGCGTAAAATCGCTACAAGGCAGATAGGGCGTCGCGGTATTCTTCGGCCGACGACGTCGTGCAGCGCTCCCCTACTCCCGATCGACCGGAGCCCTGCGGGATGGTGCATACAAGGGTAAGATGGTCCCTTGAGGCTCTGGTCGGCGCCGGGATGATCGGGGGCCGGCCAGGCTCGCGGAGACCTCGGCAGGCGTTACGGGGGTAGGGGGATGGACCTCTCTGTACGCGGGCTCGCCGCCCGACAACTGGCAGACTACCGGGCACGCACGCCCGGGACCTTCTTCGCCGAAGACGACCAGCCTCGCCTCACGCTGGACGACGCCTACGCCGTCCAGGCCGAGGTGGCCAGCTTGCGCGGCGCGGGGGGCGAGCCGGTGGCCGGGTACAAGGTGGGCGCCACCGGCCCGGGCACCCGAAAGCAGTTCGGCATGGACGGCCCGGTCCGCGGCTTCGTGTACGACACGGAGCTCCATCCTTCCGGGGCGGAGCTCTCCCACGCTTCGTACGCCAACCTCGCCATCGAGGGCGAGCTGGCCGTCCGGCTCGGGGACGACGCCGAGATCGTGCGCGTCTTCCCGGTCATCGAGCTTCACAACTACGTCCTCCGATCCGAGCCCCCGGCCCTTCAAGAGCTCGTCGCCAACGACGGCCTGCACGCCGGCGTGGTGCTCCCGGAGACGGACGGCACCGGGTGGAGCGGCGAGGAGCCGCTGGACGGGGCGCTACGGGTCGAGATCAACGGCAGGACGGTCGCCGAAGGGCCCATGTCGGGCGTACCGGGTGGACCAGCGGGGTCGGTAGAGTGGCTGAGGCGGCACCTGGAGACGTACGGCCTAACCCTGCGCCCGCGGCAGCTCGTCCTGACGGGAACGCCGCTCGGCCTGTACCCCGTGCGACCCGACGATACCGTGCGCGTCACGGCCGAGCGGCTAGGCGCCGTCGAGGCTGCGATCGCCCCCTGAGCGCCGCCATCGGATGAGCAGCAAAGGGCGAAGCGACCTGCGCCCCTCGGTCGGCCCCGGAACGGCGAGAGGGCGGACAAGAGACGCGCCGGACGCACCGCGACGGTGCATCCGGCGCCGAACCGGCAGCGCAGGGATACCCGAGAGACAGGCCCAAAAAGGAGGAACCGATGAACCCCAACCCCCGACTGACCGTCCGCGGTCTGGACGTTCGCGCGGTAGACGTGCCGATGGGCAGACCCTTGATGACCGGCGGCGGCGAGGTCGGCTCGGCGGCGATGGTCCTCGTCGACCTCCTGACCGAGGAAGGGATCACCGGGAGCAGCTACGTCTTCTGCCCCACGCCCGTGGTGCTCGGGCCGGTGTCCAAGCTCGTCTCGAACCTGGCGCCCCTGATCGAGGGCGATCCCCTGGCGCCGGTGGACCTGGAGCGCAAACTGCAGAAGGTCTTCCGACTCCTGGGCCCGCAGGGGCTGACGGCCATGGCGACGGCCGGCATCGACATGGCCGCCTGGGACGCCCTGGCGAAGGCCTGCGGGCTGCCCCTGGCGAGGCTGCTGGGCGGCGAGCCGCGCGAGGTTCGCGCTTACAACAGCTGCGGGCTGGGCGTTATCGGCGCCGAGCGCGCGGGCGAGGAAGCGGCGGAGCTGGCCGCGCCGGGGTTCGAGGCGATCAAGGTCAGGCTGGGCTATCCCACCATAAACACGGACGTGGAGGTCGTCCGGGCGGTCAGAGACGCGGTCGGCGAGGAGGTCGCGCTGATGAGCGACTACAACCAGTCACTCTCGGTCGCGGAGGCCGAGAGACGCGCCGCGGCGCTGGAGGGCGAGGGCCTCTACTGGATAGAGGAGCCCACCCGCGCCGACGACTACCCCGGCCACGCGCGCCTCAGGCGCGAGGCGAAGACCCCGATCCAGCTCGGCGAGAATTGGTGGGGGGCGCACGACATGGCCAAGAGCATGGAGGCGGGCGCCTCCGACTACGCGATGGCTGACGCCATGAAGATCGGCGGGGTCACAGGGTGGCTCAGGGCCGCCGCGCTGGCGGAGGCGGCCGGTCTTCCGCTCTCGAGCCACCTGTTCCCGGAGATCAGCGCGCACCTCCTGGCGGTGGCCCCGACGGGCCACTGGCTGGAGTACGTGGATTGGGCGAACCCGATCCTGGAGGAACCGCTCAAGGTCGAGGACGGATACGCTTCGGCCCCGGACACGCCCGGGACCGGCATCAGCTGGGACGAGGAGGGTGTCCGGCGTCACCTGGTGGAGTGAACCGCAGGGCTCCTCTTGAGCCCCTATCCCACCAGGCTGTTCTCCACCACCACCTCCGCCTTGAGCGTCCGGTGCACAGGGCACATGTCCGCAACCTCCAGCAGCCTGCGCCGCTGCTTCTCATCCAGGGGGCCCTCAAGCTCTATCTCCCGCCCGATGCGGTCGATCCTGCCCTCCTCCGTCTCGCACTCCCCGCAGTCGTTGGCGTGTATCCTGTCGTGCGAGAGCCGCACCGTCACAGACTCCAGCGGCCACCCCTTGCGGTCGGCGTACATGCGCAAGGTCATCGCGGTGCAGCCGCCCAGGGCCCCCAGCAGGTAGTCGTAGGGCGTAGGCCCCGTGTCCGTGCCGCCCAGGCTCTCGGGCTCGTCGGCCACCAACGTGTGCCCGCCGGCCTCGACCTCGGTGCGAAGCCCCTCCCCCGTCGTCACCACCACGCGCGCCTCTGCCGAAACTGCCATCTTCGCCTCCTCGCGAACGTCCTCCGTCGTCGCCATAGGATATACCCGCGGCCAACAACCGCCCCGCCCGGGCGGGCCAAGTCCGGCACAGCCCGCGATAACCCGTGATCCGTCTCTGTGTTTTGCCCCCGGACGAGCGAGAGTCCGGCCTTGCTCTTTGCCCGAACCCCGCGGTTTGTACAGGGGCGGGGGCTCCCGAGCGTCTCCGCCCCGGGGGGTTGCGGTGGAAACGGCTTCTCGAGGTTGGCCCCCTTTGGGCTCGAGGCGTGGTTTAGCGCACGCCCGAGAGCCCGCGATGCATATCTGCGGAGGTGCCGCCTCTACCACCCGCGCGCTCCAGGCGCATCCTCTTCAGTGCCTCAGCGAGCGGCTCGCCGCGGGAGCCCCGCGCTCCCTCCCGCGCGACGAGCTCGCCGATGGCGAAGTACGCCTCCTGCTCGCGCGCGCACGGCTCACAGAATGCTACGCCCCGGATCTCCGCGACCGCCCGGTTGGGGCAGGGGCTCTCCGTCTTGCTCCGCACCTGGCAAGGCTGCGGTATCCTCGCCTCGGTCGAGAGAGCACCCTTTCTATGGAATGGCAGCACGTTACGTCCCCGTTCGAAGGTACCTAGATGGCCTCCTTGAGGGCGTTGCCCGCGCTGAAAGCCGGGACTTTTGAGGCCGCGATCTTCATCTTCTCGCCGGTCTGGGGGTTGCGGCCCTCCCTGGCCTTGCGCTCCCGCACGGAGAACTTCCCGAAGCCGGTTATGCGCACTTCGTCGCCGCCCTTGAGCGCCTCGGTCACGACCTGCTCGAAGGCCCCGAGGTGCCTCTGGGCCTCGCCGGTGGGCACACCTGCCTCCTGGGCGATCCTCTCGATAAGCTCCGTCTTGTTCACGATCCCTCCTTCTTGCCGCCGTCTTCTGGCTCCGTGGCGGCCTCATTGGGGTTCCTTGCCCCATGTTTGTACGGGAGGAGACGCCGCTTCCCATCCCCGCTTTGTCGGCGGGTTTAACGGAGCGGACCCTGTTGGGGTGCGCCGCGGGGCACACACCACATTTGGCACAAACCCTTCGGGGGCAGAGACGAGGTGCGGAGACCGTGAGCGGCGTATTCCGGAACTTGGCGCTATCGACCCGGCGTCGAGGGAACCCGTCCGACAGGCGGCCCGGGCGATCCCCGACCCTACCTTCTGCTAGAGGACGCCGTCAACAACCGGGCGGTCATGCACCGGCCTGGAACTCTATCTCGGCCCCTTGCGGGGGACGTCCGAAAGCCTCCCAGGCGTTGCCGCCGCGCAGAAAGAGCTCCATCCACACCGTCTCCTCCCCCCGGGCGCCCCTCCAGCCGCTGCTCCCCGGGGCGAAGGCCAGCTCTCCCTCCTCCACCCCGAAGCTACCGTCGCTCGCCTTCGCCGAGAGCTCCCCCTCGCCGATGCGAACCCGGACGGGCATACCGGGCTCGATGCTCTGGGCGCCGCGCTCGATGGTCGTCTTCAAATTGCCGTAGCCGTCGACGTAGGCGACGCGGTTCTCGGGGATGCCCGGGATGGCGGTAGGGTCTATCTCATCGCCCAGGGCGCCGGGGCGGCCCAGGACGATGTCGGCGACCGCCTCTGGGAAGAGGTCGCGGGATCGGAACTGGGAGCCTTCGGCGGGGACGGGGGCCCACCTGAGCTCCTCGGCGGCGTCGCGGATAAAAGAGAACGCGTGGCCAGCGTTCACCCCGACCACGCGCGTCCCGTTCGGCAGCAGCGCGTAGGCCAGACGCTCCCCCTCGTTGCCCTCGCGGGCCTCCTCCTCGTCCTCGCGGGGCGCGACGTTGTGGTAGATGATGGTGCCGGGCGGGGCAGGGTTCAGGCCGAGCTGCGCCACGCAGAAACCGGCGGTGAGCGTGGCGAACGGCGGCACGGGCACGGGCACCGTCGCGGCGTCCGGGAGGTGGAGCTTTATGCGCCCGACGACCTCGGCGAACGCCAGATCCCCGTGCCCGTAATCCGCCACTACGTGAACCAGCATCTCCGCCCCCTGCGCCGTCCGCGACCTGTCCCCGGTTGGACTCTACCCCGGCGGCCCGGAGAACGCTACCGTACGGGCCGCCGATGGGAGACGAAAACGCCGTGGGGTCCAAGCTCAGCGGCCAGAGACTCCACGCCCTCAGCCTCGACCAGATTCAGCTCGGTATCGGGGCGGCCGGAGAACGTCCCCCGCCCCTCGGAGAAGCGGTCGCCCTCTAGGCCGCGCCCGGGCACCGCGCGGGCCTCGTCGACCCCGCGCCTAGGCTCCGTCGCCCCGGACGCCGGGTGTATCGATACCACGACGCCTTCGGCCATGCCCTACTCCTCCCGAAGTGTTCTCGCGGGGACGGCCTTCCCGCCCGCGGCACCGCCCTTGACCCTGGTTCTCTGGCCGACGGCGACGCTGCCCAAGACAAGCAGGGCGCAAAGGACGGTCAGGGGCCCGACGTGCTCCCCGAGCAGCAGGGCGGACCAGAGAAGGGTGAGGACGGGCTGGGAGAGCTGGACCTGCCCGACGCGCGCCACGCCCCCCTCCGCAAGCCCCCTGTACCAGACGAAGAACCCCAGGAACATGCTCACCACAGACACGTACGCGAAGCACGCCCACGCGGCTGCTCCGGCCCTGGCGAGCCCCGCCCCGCCGGAACCGAGGACCGACCAGGCCACGAACGGCGCGAGGAAGGGGGCGAAGACGACGAGCGACCAGGAGATCACGCGCCAGCCGCCGATCTCCTGGGCCAGGGCCCCGCCCTCAGCGTACCCCAAGGAGCACAACACCACGGCGAGCAGCACCAGCAGGTGCCCCCGATCCGGCACCAGCCCCGCCCCCTGCGAGGCCGCGAACAATAGGACCGCGAAGAGCCCGAACGCGCACGCCCCCCAGAACGCCCGCGAGGGCCGCTCGCCGGCCCGCAACACGGCCATCACGGCCGTCGCCGCCGGCAAGAGCCCCACGATCACCGCCGCGTCCGCCGACGGTAGCTCCCTCAAGGCCAGCGACGTGAACAGCGGGAAGCCCACGATAACCCCCGAGCCCACCACCACCAGCCGGATCCAGTGCCGGCGCTCCGGCAGGCCCTGACGCGTGACGAGGAGCAGGGCCGCCGCCAGCGCCGCCGCCACCAGCGCCCGCCCGAGCCCCACGAACGCGGGGTCGAGGTCCGCCACCGCCACCCGCGTGAGGGGGACCGTGAGGCTGAAGGCCAGTACCCCCAAGAACCCGAACAGGAGGCCCCTCGTCCGCGGGGCTTGCGTTTTCGACGGCACGTCGGTAACGTTACTCTTGATATTCATGAATAACGATAACACGATAACGCGCGTAGCGGAAGACCTCAGGGCGGCGGCGGAGGCCGGCTCGCCCGGGGAGAGGCTGCCTTCGGTGCGGGAGCTGATGTCGCGCCACCGGGCCGGGCCGGTGACGGTACAGCGGGCGGTGCAGCGACTCGTGGCGGAGGGATTGGTGGAGGCGCGTCCGGGGCGGGGTAGCTTCGTTGCGGCGCGCGACGCCGGCCTTCCTTCGGACCGGGCCGCGCCGGATTATGGGTGGCAGAGCGTAGCGCTCGGGGAGAGGACGGTCTCGGCCGACGGGCTCGGCGAGCTCCTGGCGGTGCCGAGGGCCGGGGCGGTGCCCTTGACGAGCGGGTACCTCCCGGAGGACCTCCAGCCGTTGGGCGCGCTCTCAGCGGCCATGGGGCGGGCGGCGCGCCGCCCGGGCGCGTGGGGCAGGGCGCCGATCGAGGGCTCGGAGCAGCTCAGGGCGTGGTTCGCCAGGGAGGCGGGGGGCGGCTTCGGGGCGCACGACGCCGTGGTCGCCTCGGGCGGGCAGGCGGCGCTCTCGGCGGCGTTCCGGGCGCTGGCCGCGCCGGGCTCCCCGGTCCTGTTCGAGGCGCCGACCTACGTGGGGGCTTTGGCCTCGGCGCGGACGGCAGGGCTGGTGCCGGTCCCGGTTCCCACGGACGCGGGCGGGGTGCGCCCGGAGCTTTTGGAGGAGGCGTTCGCCTCCACGGGCTCGCGGCTGTTCTACTGCCAGCCTCTGTACGCCAACCCGCACGGGGCGGTGCTCGCCCCGGACCGCCACGAGGCCGTCCTGGGGGCGGCCAAGGGCGCGGGGGCGTTCGTGATCGAGGACGACTGGGCGCGCGACTTCGCTCTGGAGGGCGAGCCGCCCCCGACGCTGGCGAGTGGGGACCCGGACGGGCACGTCGTCCACGTCAGGTCACTGACGAAGATCCTCGCGCCGGGCATGAGGGTCGCGGCCCTGTGCGCCAGGGGGCCGGCGGGCGCGAGGCTAAAGGCCGCCCGCCTGGTGAACGACCTCTTCGTCGCGGGCCCGTTGCAGGAGGCGGCGCTCGACGTCCTGTCCTCGCCGGCGTGGGAGAAGCACCGCCGGGGCTTGCGCAAGGAGCTTAGGGTCCGACGCGACGCGCTCGTGTCCGCCATCCGCGAGCGCCTGCCGGGGGTGAGGATCCCGGCCGTGCCCGGAGGCGGGCTGCACCTGTGGGCGGGGCTGCCCGATGGGGCCGACGACGCCCTCGTGGCGGCCGAGGCCGGGAGGGCGGGGGCGGTGGTGAGCCCGGGTAGGCACTGGTTCCCGGCCGAGCCGACAGGGCCCTTCCTCCGCCTCAGCTACGTGGGCGCCGGCCCCGAAGAGCTAGCCCGGGGCGTGGGGATCCTGGCGCGGGTGGCGGGCGCCGGCGCCCGCAAGTAGACCGCAACGTACCAGTTGTACTCTGCTATTCATCCACCTTCGGGTAAGGGATGGTCCCCGGAACATCGGCCTGGCCGCATTCTCGAAAGTTCGTTTTAGACCCGCCTGATCCGGGTTTGGGGCCTTTTGGGGCGAGCCTCGCCATGGAATCCTCGGCATATATCCGGAACAAGAACGGAGGGGGAAGAGGATGGCCGTGTTTCCCACGCCGGCTGGCCGCGGCGATGGAGTGCGGCATTATTCGCCCCCGCAACACCGCGGCGAGGGGCGAGCATGGGCGAACACGCCGCCCGCAAGCCGAGGCGTCCCGCGTCCTTGCGGGCGGCGCTGTTTGCTTACCCGGACGCTCTCTAGGGACGCCCGGGCGCTACGATGCCGGTGGCCGTTAGCCGACCGGGGCCGGAGGGACGTCCCGGACGAAGAGGACCCCGTCGGTGCCGTCCAGGTGGTCGGGGTCCAGCGCGAAGTAGCGGTGGTTGGTCGAAGTGTCCGTTCGCAGGCTCAACTTCGAGCCCATGCCGCGGAGACTCTCGGTCAGGCGTTTGGAGTCGAAGATGCAGCGGTCTTCCGCGATGGGTGACCTCTCGTGCCGGACGGGCCTAGTTCGGACTTAGAGTGTCTCGGAGGCTTGTTTTATGCGCTATTTTGGATGCGGACTTCGGGGAACGAACCTTCCACGCACTCGGGTGAATAGGGACAAGAGGAAGGGCCGGGGCTGCAGTACGCCCGGCCCGAATGAGCCGTGCCCCGTTCGGTTGGCTGGCCCCCTGGGCGCTCGCCCCGGTGAGCGCGGGATCGCTAACCACAGGCGCCTCGCAGGCGTCCCCGATCCCGTCGCCGTCGGTGTCGTGGTAGTAGGGCGCGGGCGGGGTCTTGGCGTCTAGCATCCGGGCGGCGAGGCCGCTGGTGGTGGAACCGTTCGCGCCGGCGGGCGCCTTGGCCTGCACCACCAGGTCGTCCGCCTCGAGCTCTGAGAGGGCCGCCTCGGCCGAGCTCTATCTTGGTGGCCCCCTCCTTTCCACTTCCAGTATACAGCGCACAGGGGGGCTTGAAGCAAGCCCCCGGTCGTGCCGCACAATGCCGGCCGAAGCCGGAACCTACGGAGATGGGAGTGGCGAAATGCGCGTGTTGTTGTCGACGTGTGGGTCGCGCGGGGACGTCGGGCCGATGGTGGGGGTCGCGGTGCGGTTGCAGGCGCTCGGCGCGGAGGTGCGGGCGTGCGCGCCGCCGGTCTTCGCGGAGCTGCCCGCCCGTGTTGGCGCGCCGGCTGGCCGACCGGCACCGGCGGCGCGCCCGATGGTGCACGGGGCGGCCGAGGGATGTGATGCGCTGGCGGCGGGCGGCGTGATGCCGACCGGAGCGTGGCGATGACCGAGCATGCGGTGGTGATCGCCGGAGGAGGCCCGACGGGGCTGATGTTGGCGGGCGAGTTGGCGTTGGCGGGGGTCGACGTCGCCATCGTCGAGCGGCGCGCCCGCCAAGAGCTCGAGAGCTCGCGCGCGGGCGGCCTGCACTCGCGCACCATCGAGGTCCTCGATCAGCGCGGCATCGCCGATCGGTTCCTCGCGGAGGGGCAGGCTGTGCAGATCCAGAGCTTCGGCGGGGTCCCGTTGGACATCAGCGACTTTCCCACGCGGCACCCATACGGGCTCGCGCTGTGGCAGCGCCACATCGAGCGCATCCTGGCCGCCTGGGTCGGCGAGCTGGCGGTGCCGATCCATCGCGGACGTGAGGTGACGGGTTTCGCGCACGACGACACCGGCGTCGACGTCGAGCTGTCCGACGGCCGGTCGATCCGGGCGGACTACCTCGTCGGGTGCGACGGAGGACGCAGTGTGGTCCGAAAGGCGGCCGGCATCGAGTTCGCCGGGTGGGATCCGACGACCAGCTGGCTGATCGCCGAGGTCGAGATGGCCGAGGAGCCGGTGCTCGGCATGCGCCGCGAGGGTGGTGGCATCGGTCCCGTCGACCCGGCGCACGGCCGAGGGCCGTACCGGGTCGTCCTGACCGAACAGCTCGTCGAACACACCAGCGATCCCACGCTGCAGGATCTCCGCGAGGCGCTCGTCGTCGCCTACGGGATGGACTTCGGGGTGCACAGCCCGACCTGGATCTCCCGGTTCACCGACATGACGCGTCAGGCGGCGTCCTACCGCGAAGGGCGTGTGCTGCTCGCGGGCGACGCCGCCCACGTGCATCCGCCGCAAGGTGGGCAGGGCCTCAACACCGGTGTACAGGATGCCGTGAACCTCGGATGGAAGCTGGCCCAGGTGGTCAACCGGACATCTCCGGAAAGCCTCTTGGATACGTACCACGCTGAGCGCCACCCTGTCGCTGCCCGCGTGCTGCGCAACACCATGGCGCAAGTCGCGCTCAGCAGAACCGACGAGCGCACCGAGGCAGTGCGCGACACCATGACCGAGCTGCTGGGCATGGACGAGCCTCGCAAGCGGTTCGCCGCGATGATGTCTGGGCTGGGCATTCATTACGACCTCGGCGAGGGACACCCGCTGCTCGGACGCCGCATGCCCGATCTCGACCTGGTCACCACCAACGGCCCGCTGCGGGTATTCACCCTGCTGCACGATGCCCGGCCGGTGCTGCTCAACCTCGGTGAGCCCGGCGACTTCGACATCACTCCATGGGCACCCCGAGTGCTAGCCATCGACGGCGAGTATGCCGGCGATTGGGAGCTTCCGGTCTTGGGCCAAGTAGCAGCCCCCGCTGCCGTGCTGATCAGGCCCGATGGATACATCGCCTGGGTGGGGGACGGCACAGATGCCGGATTGCGCGACGCGCTGACTACCTGGTTCGGACCGCCTGATGCGCCGTAGCGCGAAGGGGCACTCGCGGCTTCCCCGAATGCCGCCGCGGCACGACACGTCGTACTCGCCGGCGAGCAACAGCACCGGCTTCCAAGATCAATCGGTTGGGAGTTCTCACGGACCTTACAAACGCTTCGGCGATCGTCACCGGCGGGCGGGGCGACTTCGCCCGGTGGCCGAACCTCCTAGAACCCCCTCGGCGCGAGGTTTCGAGAACCTCCCTTCCACGCACTGCGGTGAACAGGAGCGACCATACCCGATTCTCTCGGACGTAGGTGCGGGTCAACCCTCCGGCGCTGCGCCCGCGGGAGGTTGCTCCCGCGCGGCATTCCGAAACAGCGAGGCCGATCCGAGAAACAGCGCGACGAAGAACCCATTCAAGCCCAAGACCTCTACAGGCGGGCTCCACGGGAGGCCCAACCCGAAGATCAGCACGATCACGGCGACCGACGCCTGGGCGAGCGCCGTCGCTAACAACGCGCGCCCCATTCCATGTGGCCGGAAGCGCGCGACGATGGCACCGATGATTCCGACGGCGAGCACCCCGACATACATCAAGTTGGCGGGGTCGTCCTCAGTCCCGATGACGCCAACGGCGAGGTTTATCCAGACGAGGAGGAGCGCTGCCGCGAGCGCAACGCCGACGGCGGCTCGGTACGCGATGTTGCCCGCCTGCCTCGCTGCCAGCTTATACGTGAGACCGGTGCCGAAGATGAGGGCACCGGCGATAACGAAATCGGCCAGGTCCCAGGCCCATTGCGCTAAAAAGGGTAGCAGCAATATGAGCGCCGTCGCGAGTGCGACGCCGACGACGGATCGGTACGCGTTCCTGGCCAACACGGTGCTCCTCTCCTTGAGCGCGGTGTAGAGCGACTCCGACAGGGTGCGGGCCCACAACGCCGCCAGGCCCAGGCCGCCGCCGTCCTCCAGCTCCTCGCGGCACAGGTCCCGAAAAAGGCGGGCCATCTCCTCGCCGTATTCGTCTCGAAGCTCGCGCGGGTAGGCCCGCAGGAGGAGCGACCGGTAGGCCCGCTCCGAGGTCCCCACGGCGCGTTCGTGCCCCCTCGGGCGCGGTCCCCTCGGGGAGGCCATCACGCCCCCTCCGGGCTCGGCTTCGGTGCGGGGAAAGCGCCCTTCCGGCGCGCGGCGCGCACCAGGCCGTCGAGCCTTTCGACCTCTGCCGCCAGGACCTCGCCACCGAAGCCGGTGAGGCGATAGTAGCGGCGCCGCTCGTCGTCCGGGGCTTCGCCGGGGTCGGGCCTCTCCCTGGCCTCCTCGATCACGCCGCCCTCCTTCAGGCGCTTGATCGCCCCGTAGAGCGTGCCCGGCCCTAGCCGCACCCTCCCGCCGGTCCTCTCCCTCACCTCCAGCATGATCCCGTAGCCGTGGCGTTCCTCGTCGGCCAGCGCCAGCAGGACGTTCAGCGCGACGGGCGTGAGGGGCAGAAGGTCTCCCGGATCGCTCGAGCGTTCCCCTGCCACGTCCTTTCCGCCCATGACACCACCCCTCTGCGTCGCTCTGCTCCTCGATGCATCGTCACGCGATATATTTCCTAAGGCATAGTACGCCGCTTCGGTACGCTAGTCAAGACGAATCGAGCGCCGATCCAGGGATGCACATCGCGCCACGGCTTCCCACAGCCATTAAGCTACCTTGGGTGTGTAACCGCCCAGCAGCGCGTGTCCCGCCCGCGCCCAGAACACGTCAACCCCCTCGAAGCCTGCCTCCTCCATCCAACGCAACTGCTCGGGCAGCGTCGAGGGTTTGTCCCCCGGGTCGGGGTGATCGTAGAAGTTCCAGCGCTCGCGAACGAAGAACTCGTGCGCCCGCCCATCGCCGTGGAACTCCACCGAGCGACGGCGTATATCTTCCTCCCAAGCCGTGGCGAAGTGGCTCCTGGCAAGTTCGGTGCGGGGCTCCATCACGTCGGCGAACAGCAGCGCGCCGCCGGGCTCCAGCCTATCGAAGAGTCGCCCGAACAGATCTCGCTTGCCCGCACCGTCGAGGTGGTGGAGCACCAGGGAGCTCAGGAAGACCCGCACGGTCGGCAGCCCGTCGGTCCAGGAGGGATCCTCCAGGCGGAACCGGCGCAGTTCGGCGCGGTCCCCGTAGGGCGTCAGCCGCTCGGCCGCCGTCTTCAGCATCTCGGGCGAGCCGTCCAACCCTACCATCCTGGCCTTCGGGAACTCGCGCAGGACCGCCGCGCTCAACCATCCGGCGCCGGTGCCGATCTCCACGCCCGAGAACGGGTCGTCGGGTCCGGAGGGTATCAGATCCAGGATGGTCCGCTCGATCTCTTCGCGGCCCGGCACCATAGCCCGACCGTACTCGACGAAGACCTTCGACTCGTCCTCTCCCCACGCTCCTGGAGCATCGTTGGCGCGGTTTGTACCGTCGTCCATGTTCAGTCACCCCCGGTCCCTGACGTCTGCTCTCGGGCCTCACCGCACCGAGCCTGCTGCTCGGGATCTCCGCTTCCATCAGCGGCCTCGTGACGTTCATCTACTCTGTTCTGCTCATCATATTGAACCCCAAGGCGTTGCCGGAAGCTACCAAGATCCGTGGCGTCCGGTTGGTGGCCATGGCCCGGGCGGTCCCGGTCTTCGGTGGCTTCTCGGTCGTCTCGGTCATCGACCAAGCGCTGACGTTGCTCTCCGACGGAGGCTAGGGACAGGAGGTGTCTGCCCACCTTCTAGCCCACCTGCTGATCACCCTGTTAATCTGCATGGTCTTGGTCGGGGTAGCCGCCGCATACTTGGGCTCCTCGGTTAAAGTACCGGGACGACCGGTACCATGTAGCAAGAAGATCGATGTTTCGACCGGGAGGAGCCACGGTGCCGCAGCGGTACGATGCCTGAGGTAGTGACGGCCGGGGAGGCCATGATCCTGGGCGTGCCGGCCATGCCGGGGCGCCTCAGGCACGCTGCGGGCCTGGAGCTCAAGATAGGCGGGGCCGAGTCCAACGTAGCCATCGCCCTCTCCCGCCTCGGTTTGTCGGCGGGTTGGGTCGGCTACCTGAGCGCGGACGAACCCGGCCAGATAGTCCTCGACCGCATCCGCGGCGAGGGGGTCGACACCTCGCGGGTGCGGCGCCTAGAAGCGGCGCCGACGGGGCTCTACCTGCGCGAAAAGGTGGGCGCGGAGGTGCGGGTCTACTACTATCGGCAGGGCTCGGCCGCCTCGAAGATGGCCCCCGAAGGTTTCGACCCCGACTACCTGTCGGGAGCGGCGTTCCTCCACCTCACGGGCATCACCCCCGCCCTCTCCACCGATTGCCGCGCCTTCGTTCTTTGGGCCGCCCAACAGGCCCGCGCAAGCGGGGTGCGGGTGAGCTTCGACGTGAACTACCGCTCCAAGCTATGGTCTGCGGCGAAGGCGAAGGAGTTTACGGAGGAAGTACTGCCCCTGGTGGATCTGCTGTTCGTGGGCGACCAGGAGGCCCAGGCGCTCTGGGGGCGGGACGACGAAGAGTTCGTGCGAGAGCTGGCCGACGGGCAGGGACCACAAGAGATAGTACTCAAGAGGGGAAAGAGGGGAAGCCTGGCCCTGGTCGGGGGCGAGATCCTGGATCATCCTGCCTTCCCGGCGGTGGAGGTGGACCCCATCGGGGCTGGAGATGCCTTCGACGCGGGGTACCTCGCCGGGCACCTGTGGGGCCTTGCGCCGGAGGAGCGCCTGCGCACGGCGAACGCGATGGGAGCCCTCAGCGTCGCCACCCTGGGCGACTACGAGGGCCTGCCGGGAAAAGATGAGTTACAGGCCCTTATCGAAGGCCGCAGAGCGTTGGGTAGGTGAGGCGATCGGGTATGGTTGGAGGCACGATGCGCACGCGGCCCACCCTTCGGCGAGAGGAGCAGGAATGCAGAGTATAGAAGGCGTATACGTAGCCAACGTGACGCCGTTCAAAGAAGGCGCTTCCTACGCGTTGGACGTCGATGCCTACCTGGAGCACGTTTCCTGGTTGGCCGAGAGCGGCGTGACGGGCATCGTCCCCTTCGGCACCAACGGCGAGGGATCCTCGGTGGCGATGGACGAGAAGTTGACGGTCCTGGAAGCCCTCTTCGCTAGAGATTTTCCTATCCAGATCCTCCCGGCCGTGATGGAGGGCAACCTGCCGGACACCCTGAGGATGCTCCACTTCTTGGAGCAGTACCCGGCAACAGCGGTCTTGATCCTGCCGCCCTACTACACAAAGCCGGTTTCCGGCGAAGGCCTGAGACTCTTCTACGAGCCCGCGATAGCCGCCACCCGCCACCCCGCTATCGTCTACCATATCCCCAAGTACGCCGTTCCCGTTCCGCCGGAGGTAGTGACGGACCTTCCCGTCTGGGGAGTCAAGGATTCTGGGGGTGAGCCCGGCTACGCCGAGACGGTGCTTTCGGCGGGCAAAGGGGTCCTGCTAGGGACCGAGGACGACCTCTGGGAGCGTCTGAACCTGGGGGCTCAGGGGGCGATCAGCGCGCTGGCGAACTTTATCCCCGAGCAGATAGTCGACCTGCACCATAAGGTAAAGGCCGGAGACGAGGAGGAAGGCAAGGCCCTCTCCGAACGGCTCAAGCGGGTCCGGGCAGGGACCAAGGAATACACCTCTGCGGCGGTGCTCAAGAAGCTGGCTCAGGCCCGCCACGGCGTCTCCATGGGCACGGTGCGCCCGCCGTTAACCCCCGCCCCCACCGACTACGATCCCGACCCCACCCTTCAGCTCGCTGAGGCGGCTCGCATATAGATAGCTGCGGATGCGGGGCGCTCGCCGCCTCTATTCAGGTTGGGCCCTATCCGAGCCTGCCGTGGCAGTGAAGCATTCACGAGTCCGCATATCGGTTCGGTACCACAACACGCGGGACTCGGTCACCGGACGCGGATGCGCTAATGAGTGAGCCTTGCGACTTTGATCGGTGTTCTTTACACGGTACTGTATGCAGACTTCCGAGAACACATCTTCCCCAACGTTTGCGAGTAAGGCGCCTACCACATAGGCTCCGCCCTGGGGCCGCCCCCTGAGCAGGGACGTCACTAGCAGCACCGGGCCGCCGGGCGAGACGACCTACGGGTTCTAGGGTCGGTGCGGTTCCCTGAGGCGCCCCAGGTTCCCAAAGTTCGAGAGGCTGACGGCCCTCATTGACGCCTGGCCAGGTACACGCCCGCAAGGGTGACGGCCCCGCCGACGATCTTCTCCGCCCCCAGCACCTCCCCGAAAAACACGACGCCCGAGGCGACCCCCGTCAGGGAGATCAGGTACTGATAGACGAGGACCCGGTTGGCCCCGATGCGGGAGACGCCCGTCTGCCAGGCGGAGAAGGCGAAAGCCGTGGCGAAGACCGCCGAGAACGCCACCGCCGCCCACGCCCCCGCGCCGACTCCCCCCCACCCGAACCCCGTGAAAAACGGGACGGAGAGCAGCAGGACGATAGGACCGCCAAAGAGTATCGGGTAGGTGGCCACCGCCAGGGGCGAGTGCCGCCCCAGCAAACGGAGCGAGAGCACGGTGTAGGCCCCGAATCCCATGGCCGCCAGGAGCACCAAGAGATCCCCGACCAGGCTCGCACCTTCGAGCCCGAGGCCCTCGTAGAAGATCACCCCTACCCCGAGGATCGAGAGGCCGACGCCCGAGGCGCCCCTCCAAGTGGGCCTCTCCAGCCCGAGCACGAGGCCGAAGAGCAGCCCCCACACGGGGGCGGTGGCGAAGATGAAGCCCGTGTTGGCGGCGCTGGTCAGGCTCACGCCGAAGGTGAAGGTCGTCTGACCTATCGCCACCCCGAGGAAGCCCAGACCGGCCATCGGGAGCAGATCCTGTTGGGCCAAGCGGCTCTTCGGCTCGAGGACGCGCAGTACGGCGTACATCACGAGGCCGGCCACCAGGAACCGGACGGCCACGATCGAAACGGGGGGCATGGACAGGGCCGCGAACTTGGTGGCGGCATAGTTGGAGCCCCAGAACACGGCGGCAAGGATCAGGGAGATTTCGGTGAGTACGGCCGCCCTGGCTTTATCTCCGGTCACGGCCCCGGATTCTACCGCCCCGCCTTTGCTTCGCGCCCGATCCAGGTTCACCGAAAGGCCCTCGCGTGTTATGGTCCCCGCCCATCTAAGTGAACCTGCACAAGACCCGCCACAAAGGAACAGAGGGATCCGGCGAGCGGACTCGGACCGCTGGCCTCCTCGTTGCGGGTGATGCATCAGGCGTTGCAGGGGTGTGCAGGGTACTGCAATGCCGCTTATTTGCGGCGGTTTCTTTGTCCTACCTTGCCCTCTGTTGCGCCGTGCTGCGCTCCCGGTGGTGCCAGAGTAGTGCCGACCTCACCCTTGTATCCGCCAGGGCCGTTCACCACTGATTCCTTATTTCCCACATCGGCAGCAAGTCTTACTCTGTTCGATCGACCCGCCGAAGCCTATCTGGCCCGTCACGGGTCGGCGCGGCATCATAAACGGCGCTACTGTTCCCGCGTGTCGCTCAGCGCGCTCAGAAAGATCGGCAGTGAAGCGAGCGCGAGCAGGACGCGCCGATCCCGCAACGGGATACCCGGCACCAGCAGCCCGAGCGACGCGGCGAGGATGCCGTGCAGGGTGGCCGCCCATACGTGGTCGCGGAAGCTCATCCAGCGGAGAAAACCGGGCGGGTAGTCGGTGGTCAGGAGCGCGGCGCCCTCCCCCGCTGCGATCAGGCCCATGAGCGCGGCGACCCGGCTATTTCGGCGTGACATCCAGGCGACCGAGGCGATAACGCTCGGGAAGGCGACCAGGTCGATCCGACGGTGCATTTGTGGGGACAAGACCCGTGGAAGGCGCATAGCAGCGTGTTCTCCTTGCGTCGGTTTTTCGCCCTACCAACCGCGGCGAATCGGGAAGATGCGACGCGGTCGCGCGCGTATTATTCCCGGAGCGCCGAGGAATTATGCGGGAGTATAACCAAGTGAAGCGACGGGCTCCCGTATCAATTGAGCACGGCTTCTCTCCTCCTGCCCCATCGGCCTATTCAAAGAAAGCGCTGAGAGCCGACGAGCGGACTCGAACCGCTGACCTGCTCATTACGAGTGATGCATCGGGCGTTGCAGGGGTGTGCACGGGTTTGCAAATCCCGCATATTTAGGCGGTTTTCTCTTCTCCGATTTGCCTCACGTTGCACCGTATTGCGCTACCGGTGGTGTCAGAGTGGTGTCAAAATCGCTCTCGTGCCTGCCTCACGCTGACGGCTAGAATTCCGCAATTCCGAACAAGGGAAAGCTGTTTAGGAGCCTTACGGATGGGCAACGTACCGGGTGAAGCTAGGTGGAAGGAGCAGGAGACGGTGCCAATACAGAAAGCAGAAGCCGCGTGGCACGGCACATTTCGCGACGGCGAAGGCGAGATGAAATTGGGAAGCGGCGCCTTTGAAGGCGCCTACACCTACCGCACGCGCATGGAGGAAGAACCCGGTACCAACCCCGAGGAGCTGCTTGGCGCGGCGCATGCCGGCTGCTTCTCGATGTCCCTCGCGCGCAGGCTCGAGGCGGACGGCTACCCCCCGGAGCGAGTTCACACCGAGGCCAGGGTGCGTTTCGGGCGCTCCGGCGAGGGATACGCCATTAGCCGGATCGACCTGCGCACGGAGGTCGAGGCCCCTGGCGTCGATGAGGAACTGTTCCTGAAGAAGGCCGAGGCCGCCAAGCGCGACTGCGCCGTTTCCAAAGCGCTCACGGGCGTGGAGGAAATCACCCTAGAGGCCAAACTGGCCGAGCACGCGGAGTAGAACTCGCACTGGTGGCGCCTTCGTCGGAAATGCGCCACTAGTCGGGGGACTGAAGGTTCCAAAGCAGACACCCTTTGCGACGACCTTCGGGAAGGCTCGTCGGCGGCCCTGTAGCAGCGGCCGCTACCCGAGACAATCCGCACGGCCACCATACCACCCGAACCATGGATCGTCGCTCCGCGCTCGAGGATCGAGGACCGTCGAAGTACCGGAACCCATGGTTGCTACTTGGGAGCGCACACGTTAGGCCGGCTCGCAGTTGCCCGGACCTCAAGTTACGCGACAGTCGCACCGCCTCATTTATGCACGTCGGCCAGGGTATGCATCTGCTCGCGGGTGGCAGGGTAAAGGTCGCGGTAGACACCGTACAGTTCGTCGTAGATTTCGCGGTTCTCGGGGTTCGGCTCGACGGTGCCGGCGATACGGCTCCAGTCTTCGTCCTGTCCGGCGAGCCCGACGGCCCGGGCGGCTTAGAGACCCTTCCCGGACCCTCGGAGGCGCTCAGCGGGGGCCCTAGGGGTCTCTGGAAAACCATGAAGTTCGGGTTTAGACTCGGCACCCTGAAACACCGATCCACCCCCGTCGATGTCCACCCTAACCAAGCCTGGTACACGCCGACCATCTCCCTGGTCGTGATAGCCCGTCGGGCAGGTCTTCGCCCTCCGCCACGCCCGGGACGCCGGGACCGATAACCGCCGAGTTCGCCCCTCTGGTATCTTCTGGGGGCCCGCACGGGCGTGGTCGGCCCCGGCGGCCCGTGGAGGCGGGGCCGCACAGGCGTGGGAGGGGCTAGTCGGGTCCTCCTTGAGGAAGGTGGTGCTGCGTGGTTCTGTTCGCCGACGACATCGCCATAGACCTGGGCACGGCGAACACGCTGGTCTCGGTCAAGGGAGGGGGCGTCGTCATCTCGGAGCCCTCCGTCGTCGCCCTGGACACCAAGACAGAGGAGGTGCTGGCCGTAGGGTCTGCGGCCAAGCGCATGATCGGTCGCACCCCGGCAACCATCGTGGCCGTCGAGCCCCTCAAGGAGGGGGTTATAGCCGACTTCGGGGTCACCGAGAAGATGATCGCCCACTTCGTCCGGCGGGCCCGTCGACGGGGCCGCTGGCCCCACGGGTCCTTTTTCGGCCCCAGGGTCGTGGTGTGCGTGCCCTCGGGGGCCACGGGGGTGGAGCTGAGGGCGGTCAGG
>DASYWA010000172.1:0-2090 GCA_035936475.1 Rubrobacter sp.
CCGGCAGCGCGCGATCGACTACCACGAGACCAGCGTCCTCCAGTCCTACCGGGAGATCCTGCAGCACCTGCACGAGGTAGGCGCCCCCCTCCGCAAAGCGGGCAAGTAGGGCCACCACAGGCCCGGCACCCGAAACGAGTCGTTGCGGCGCGAGTGCGACGCGAGCGCGAAACCGAAGAAGGCTCGAAACGGCGCCTCACGGAGAGTGAGCCGAGTTGCAAGACCGAGAGTATGCGTGGGATACTTGCCGAGGGGGCAGGCCGCAGGTAGCGCCGGTCCTCTAGCGTGAGCGCGAGGAGGGGGCGCAGGAGCATCCGGTACGCTCGGGCGACCACCGCCGTAAGGGAACGCTTCATATCTCTATCGCACTCTCGTGGCGACAGGTTCCCTGGACGCCGGGCACGTGGGCATGCTCGTCGGGCCCGGCGCCGCGGACCTGCGGCCCAGGATCCGGGACTGGCTCGCGCCCCGCTCCGGTCGTTAGAGGAGATCGTGCCCGGGCGCTCTCCGGCTTCGCGCGGTCGGACCTCCTGGAGGTCCGGACGGCCCTACGGCCGGTCGCCCGCGAAGTAGAAGAGCTCGCCGGGGCGTAGCAGCTTGTGGCGGCGCATCGGGTTCAGGTTGTACAGGTGGCTCACGAAGTGGCCCGGGTCGGCGCCGTTAAAGGCGAAGAGATCGTAGTGGGTCGGCACGATCAGGCCGAAGTCCAGCGCCTCGGCGAGCTCCGCGGCCTCCCGGAAGTCCGTGTTGCCGATGATGTTCTGGGCCGTCCTAAAGTAGTCGCGGCCGTTGATCGGGACGAAGGCAACGTCTATCTTCCAGGCGGAGAGGGTCTCCATAAGGCCGTCGTAGATCACCGTGTCGCCCGCGTGGTAGACGGTAACGCCGTTGCACTCGATCACGTACCCCAGGTACGTGTAACCGCGCTCGGGGTCGTGCTCCAGCTCCGTGTGGGCCGAAGGCACCGCCGTGACGGTGGCCCCGGCGGCCTCTAGCGGCTTCCCGACCTCGGGCACGACGACGCGTCCCGCGTCCAGCCCGGCCTCGACGAGCGCGTCGCGGCTGGGGGAGGGGGCGACGAAACGGACCCCTGGCGATGCCTGGGACAGCGGCAGGACGGTCTTTGGGTCCGTGTGGTCTATGTGGTGGTGGGTCAGGAGGACCGCGTCGGCGTTGGCGACCTCTTCCGGCCGGAGCGGGGGAGGGAAGGTCCTCTCCAGGCTGCCGCCCTCGCCGTCGGAGTCGGTCAGGTATGGGTCCACGTAGAGCACGCCCTCTGGGCCCTTGATCGCCACCCCCACCTGGCCCAGGCCCCAGAAGGCGAGCGCCCGTTCTCCCACCCGCAGCCCGTCTATGCTGGAGATCACATCCACAACGCCCACCTTCCTCCCCCGCCACTCCTCGATGCCGGCCAGCTTACCATCGAGCCCGGGCCGGGTCCCGCCGACAGGACGGGTCCGCGGCACGAAGGTATCGGGCGGCATAGAATTAACGCCCGCCTTCCGTCGGCGGGACGGTGTTCTTGGGGATGCGGGAGGAGGGGGCGTGCGGGAGAACAGGGTGAGGTCCATCTGGGGGAGCGGCGGGGTGGTCCTGAACGGGTGGGTGCACGTGCCGAGCACGTTTTCGGTTGAGGTGATGGCCCACGCCGGCTGGGACAGCCTCACCATAGACCTGCAGCACGGGCCTCCCGACGTGGGGAGCGTCGTGCCCATGCTCCAGGCCATATCGACCACGGACGTCGTGCCGTTCGCGCGGGCGAACTGGAACGACCCCGGCACGATCATGAAGCTCCTGGACGCCGGCTGCTACGGCGTCATATGCCCCATGATCGAGGGCAGAGGGGACGCCGAGGCCTTCGTCGGGGCCTGCCGCTACCCGCCGGACGGCTACCGCAGCTACGGGCCGTTCCGGGCGAACCTCTACGGCGGCCCGGACTATGCCGCGGGCGCCAACGAGACCGTCGTGACGATGGCGATGATCGAGACGAAGGAGGCCTTAGAAGACCTCGACGGCATCCTCGCCGTCCCCGGCCTCGACGCCGTCTTCGTCGGACCGTCTGACCTCGGCCAGGCCCTCGGGCACGGGCC
>DASYWA010000173.1:0-16678 GCA_035936475.1 Rubrobacter sp.
TCGCCGAGTGGACCGGCTTCACTGCCAAGACGGCCGCGCGATCCGCTTTACCTTTAGGCAGCGCCTCGGGCCGAACAGGCGCCACGTGAGCCGCTTGCGGGGCGGCAGCGGCTTCAGCACCGATTACCTCCTGCTCTACGACGACGTAGGTCGTCCCCCTACTCTCGATCGTCGCGTGGCCCGCCGCAAGCATTTTCTTGAGCCATTTGACGCTCTCGACATAGGAGAGTGGCACCACGAAACCACCCTCCACGGGCACGGCCTTTACGGGGGTGGCGTACTCCTTGCCGGAGCGCCGTCCCTCGTGCCTGATGACCGCGGCGTACCAGTACCTCCGGCCGGCCAGGGCTATCATGGGCGGGTTCGTGACGTGTTTGTTGAAGACCCGTACAGCGTCGATCACGGGTTTTTGTCGGAGACGGTAAGCCAGTGCGAGCAAGATGACAGCAATAGCCCCGGACAGGCCCAGCCTAAGGACCTGCCTCACCATTCTCACCCTTCGCTGGGGGTACACTTGATACTCTTTTCCGCTACCTTCTCATGTTACGGCTGTAGCTTGCTCTCACAACATAAAGCAACGCATCACTCAACTACAGTATTTATTACTAAACTGTTTGGTTCACGTTCTTGATCGAGCAAGGCGAACTTCCGAGAACCCCCTCGGCGCGAAGTTCGCGGGACACGCTTTTCACGCTACTGGGTCAGTAGAGTACTTACCGATTCTGGGTCCGACGGTATCTTATACTGCCCCTTTAACGACCTTTAGGAGGTAGTTCGGGTGGAGGGCTTCGGGAACAGGATCGAGTACTTCGAGCGGATGCTGGCGGACAACCCCGACAACCCGACTGGGCTGCTCGCGCTCGCCAACGAATACAGGAACGCCGACAGGCCCGACGACGAGGCGGCAGCGCTCGAACGCTACCTCGCCGCCAACCCCAACGACGAAGGGAACGCGTACCTCAGGCTCGGCGACGTGCTCGCCGGGCTGGGCCGCGAGGACGACGCCAGGGAGGCTTACGAGAGGGGCATCCCGCAGGCCGAGAAGTTCGGTCACAGCGGCATGGCCGAGGACCTGAGGCTAGCGATCGCGCGGCTCGGCGGGCAGGGCAGCCAGGCCTAAACGCCCAGCAGCTCGATCGCTCCCGCGCCGTCCCCGGTGAGGCGGGCGCGGAAGGAGAAACGGGGTGCGCGTTGCCTTTCGGAACGCTCACGCTCGTGGGCCTCCACGTACCTCTTGAGCACCGCCGCCTCGTCCTCCTCGCGCCCGGCCTTCTTGTACTCGTTGGCGAGGGCCAGCAGGCCGGTGGGGTTCTCCGGGTTGTCGGACAGCATCCGCTCGAAGTAGTCGATCCTGTTCTGCGCGTTCTCCACGAAGACCCTTTCGTCGGATTTTCCGGCTCCTAGTATAGAGCGGCCGTCGGGGAGCCCGCCTCAGCGATCGGGCGGAAGGCCATAACGTTTTTGGGCACCGAGGCTTCGAGACGCAAAGCCCCACCGACGACCGAACACCCGAAACCTCGGTACCCGGAACCGAGGAGAGGCCGCCGCGTCTTTACGCGACGGCCTCTTGGGGGCCCTGCGGGATCAGGCGGCGGCCCGGCCGTACTCGCCCCTGGCGAGCATGCGCTCGGCCTCGCGTTGGATTTGGCGCACCCGCTCCCTGGAGATCCCGAGCTCGTCGCTGAGCTGGGCCAGCGTCGCGGCACCCTCGTCGCCGAGGCCGTAGCGCCGGACAAGGACGAACCTGTGACGCTCCGGGAGGCGCCCGATGGCCTCCTCCAAACCCGCGCTCTCGATCTCGCCTATGACCTCCCCGGCGGTGTCCGAGGTCCGCTCGTCGGCGACGAGCTCCCCGATCTCGGAGCCGTCGGCCTCGGAGCCGACGGACTGGTTGAGGCTCGTGGCGTCCCACAGCGAACTCTTCAGGTCGCGCACCTGCTCAACGGGCCACTCCAGCCTCCCGGCGACCTCCTCGTCGGTGGGCTCCCGCTCGAACTCGGCGGAGAGCTCGTTGTAGGTCCGGGCCATCTTGCGCACCTTGTCGCCCCTGTGTACCGGTACCCTTATGGTGCGCCCCTTGTCGGCGACGGCCCGCTGCACGGCCTGCCTTATCCACCACGTAGCATACGTGGAGAAACGCCAACCCCTCTCCGGGTCGAACTTCTCGACGGCCTTCATCAGGCCTATGTTGCCCTCCTGGATCAGGTCCTCGAACGGCAGCCCCTGGCCGCGGTACTTCTTGGCTATGCTGACCACGAGCCTGAGGTTCTTCTCCACGAGCCTCTGACGGGCACGGCGGTCGCCGGCCTGGGCCCCCCGCGCGAGCGCCATCTCCTCCTCCCGCGAGAGCAGCCTGCCCTTGTCGATGCGCGCGAAGTAACTCGGCAACAACTCCGGCGTCTCCGCGGGTCGCTCCGACACGATACTCATACGGGCCTCATCCGTCATGTTATGTCCCCCAAGATCTTTGTCCGTTGTTGGTTGTAAATATACACCTTTACTATATAATTTTCAAGTGTTCACTACGTTATTTTAAACAAGACCGGGAGCGGGATTCGTGGGCAAGAGGAGTTACGACCAGCACTGCACGGTGGCCAGGGCCCTGGACGTCGTTGGGGAGCGGTGGACGCTGTTGCTGGTGCGCGAGCTCTTGACGGGGCCCAAGCGGTTCAAGGACCTGTTGGCGGGGCTGCCGGGGATCGGCACGAACTTGCTTGCCGCGCGGTTGAAGGCTTTGGGGGGGCATGGGATCGTGCGGCGGGCGACGCTGCCGCCGCCGGCGGGGTCCGACGTCTACGAGCTCACGGAGCTTGGGCGGTCGCTGGAGCCCGTGGTGCTGGCGCTGTCGAGGTGGGGGTCGAGGCTAATGGAGGAGCCGCGGGAGGGCGACGACGTGCGTCCTGCGTGGGCGGCGATGGCCCTGCGGTCGCTCTTCGAGCCGGAGGCTGACGGGCCGCGCAAGGTGTACGAGTTTCGCATCGACGGGGAGACGTTCCACCTGCGGGTGGAGGAGGGCACGGTCGAGGCCCGGCAGGGGGCCGCCGACGCCCCGGACGTGGTGGCCTCCGGCGGCGCCGGCGACTTCCTGGCGCTCACCGCCGGGCGGCTCTCGCCCGAGGGGGCGCTGGGCTCGGGGAGGGTCCGGGTAGAAGGCGAGCCGGAGGCCGTGGCCCGGTGCGTGCGGATGCTCGGGTCTGCGGTCGCGGCCGTCTAGGGCGACGTTCGCGGCAAGGTCCGGGCTATCGGCGGACCGCTGCGAGGTTGCACGGGGCGGCGCCGGCGGGTCGAACCGGCCGGGGTACTTGCCGTATCCCGTGCACGATGCCCCGGCCTGATCCGAGACGGAAGCCGCCGACACCGTTTCCAAAACCCGGTATTCTAGGAGCATGTCGTACGTCTCGATCTCTTATCGGATACCGCGGCTGCGCCAAGGCGGTGATCCGTCATAGGTAGCCCCGACCAGAACCGCCGCTTCGACACGCGCGCCGTGCACTCCGGCGAGCGCCGTAGCAAGCGTCCCGATGGGTCCGGCAACGGCCGGGGGGATTTCTACCCGGTCTCGACGCCCATCTACGCCTCGACGACCTTCTCCCACCCGGACATCCAGACCACCGACAGGGTCTTGGGCGGCGAGGAAGAGGGCTACAGCTACGCCCGCTACGACAACCCGACCGTGCGCGCCTTCGAGGACGCGGTCGGCTCGCTGGAAGGCTTGCGGGGAGAGGCCAGGGCCTTCGCCTTCGGGTCGGGGATGGCCGCGACGCACGCGGCGCTCGCGGCGACGGAGCTGACGGCCGGGGCGAGTGCCCTGGCCGCCGAGCAACTCTACGGCTCTACGGCGACCCTGCTCGTGCAGGTCTTCGGCGCGAACGGCGTGGAGACCCGGTTCGTGGACGCCTACGACCTGGGACTTGTCGAGAAGAAGGTGGCGGAGCTCCAGCCCCGGGCCGTCATGGTCGAGACCATCTCCAACCCCCTGCTGCGCGTCGCGGACATCGGGGGGCTGGCGGAGATCACCCGCGCCGCCGGCGCCGCGCTCATCGTGGACAACACCTTCGGAACGCCGTACCTGCAGCGACCTTTGGACCTCGGCGCGGACATCGTCGTCCACAGCGCGACGAAGTACCTCTCGGGCCACGGCGACCTGACCGCCGGGGTGGTCGTCGCCGGGCCGCCCTTTGATGCGGCCGTGGAGAGCATCCGCAAGCTCGTCGGCGGCGTGCTCGGCCCATTCGAGGCCTGGCTCGCCCACCGGGGCCTCAAGACGCTCTCCCTGCGGATGGAGCGCCAGTGCGCGAACGCCCGTAACATAGCCGCCCGCCTCCAGGGGCACCCGAAGATCCTGAAGCTCAACCACCCGTCCCTCGGGGACCACCCCGACCGCGAGACCACCGGGCGCGCCCTCTCCGACACCGGCGGCCTCGTCTCCTTCGAGCTCGCCACGGACCCGGAGGGGGGCAGGGACGCAGCCTTCCGGTTCCTGAACGCGCTGGAGCTCTGCGTGAAGGCTCCCAGCCTCGGCGACGTCTACACCCTAGCCATCCACCCGGCGACCTCTTCGCACCGGGAGATCTCGCCGTCCCGCCGCGAGCGGCTCGGGGTGAGGGAGAACCTGATCCGGCTCTCCGTCGGCATCGAGCACCCGGAGGACATCGTGGCCGACCTCGAACAGGCGCTGGAGAAATTCTAGGCCGTAGGCTTCAGGTACTACCCGGGGAGATCGACGGGGACCTGTTTTCGAGAACGAGGTTCGATCGTTGGCGGCGTCCGTCCTTTAGGAAGTCCACCTGATACCCGTGGCCTGAAACCCGAAGCCTCGATGTGAGAGAGTACGCTTCGGGAAAGCGAGGCCAGGAGGGCGCACGTGGCGAAGACGCACTACTTTCCGGAAGATCAGGTCCATTACGTCTGGGACAACGAGCAGGAGCCGGCGCTGACGGTGGAGCCGGGGGACACGGTCGTCTACAGCACGCGGGAGGTCTCGGACGGCCAGATCACGCCGGACTCCACCTCAGACGACCTCGCCACCCTGGACTGGGAGAAGCTCTACCCGCTCGCGGGCCCGGTCGCGATGCGGGACGCCGAGCCGGGCGACGTTCTGGCCGTGGAGGTCCTGGACATCCACACCGTCGGCTGGGGCTGGTCCGCGGTGCTCCCCGGCTTCGGCTTGTTGCCGGAGGACTTCCCCGAGGCGTACCTGAAGGTCTTCGACCTGACCAACGGGGACTACACCTTCTTCAAGGACGACGTCGTCATACCCATCGAGCCCTTCTTCGGCACGATGGGCGTCTCCCCATCCGGCCCGGAGAAGCCGGTCATCATGCCGCCGGGCCCCTTCGGCGGCAACATGGACACCCGGCACATCACCAAGGGGTCCGTCCTCTACCTTCCCGTGCAGCACGCGGGCGCGCTCTTCTCCTGCGGCGACGCCCACGCCGCCCAGGGCGACGGCGAGGTCTGCGTCACGGGCATCGAGTGCCCCATGCACGCGGCCCTACGCTTCGACCTGATCAAGGGCAGGAGCATCCCGGCCCCCCAGTTCCAGACGCCGGGCCCGCTCACCCCGCTGGTCGACGACGGCGGCTGGTACGCGACGATGGGGGTAAACACCGACCTTATGCAGGCCACGAAGGACTCCGTGAGGGCGATGGTCGAGCACATAAGCACGACGTACGGGCTCGAGCCCGTCGAGGCCTACGTGCTGGCCAGCCTCGTGGTCGACCTCAAGATCAGCGAGGTCGTGGACGCCCCGAACTGGATCGTCTCCTCCTACCTGCCTTTGGCGATCTTCGGGTAGGCTTCCCCAACCGCCCACCGGCGGACCGTCTCGTGGTGGGGGGCCCACGCCTCCCACACGGACGCGGCCCACCCGCGCACCCGCCCCATGTGCTCCTCGGGGTCGCGCGCTTCCAGGACGTCGAGCACCGTCACGTCGCCGAGGTTGTCCGGCGGCTCCAGCCAGACGAAGTCTTCTTTGGATCTCGAGGATATGCCCAGCATGGCGTCGTTGGCCCGATCGTAGGGCGGGCCGCGTTCGAGCTGGAGGTGCAGACGGATCAGGTGCGCGGCCACCGACCCGACCGACTGGGGCGAGGGGGTCCCAGGGTGCTGCGCGGCGTAGGCGTCGACGGTAAGCCGGTGGACGGGCGCGAAGCGCCGGTAGTCCGCGTACTTCCTCCCGAGCAACTCCCCGTAGAGGCGCCAGCACCCCGGCGAGGCGCCGAGGTAGCGGTGCGTCGGCCCGGGGTCGTCCGGGACGGACGCTCCGCACCCCACGCATGGTCGCGGGCCCGTTCCCATCCTCGGGCCGCCTAGCCGTCGAGCTGCCGGGCCAGCTCCTCCGGGTCCGTGGTCGGGGCCTGGCAGGCGTAGCCCTCGCAGACGTAGGCGGTGGCCTTGTCGTCGCGCTTGGGGCGTTCGGCGAGGAGCGGTATCAGGCCGGCCGACTCCGCGTCGTCCTCCCGGCGGCCGGCGACCACCATGTTGGGCAGGTAGCGAGCGTAGATGGTGTCGAGCAGGGCCTTCGTGTCCGGCGCCTCGGGCTCGCCTATGATCGCGATCTCGCGCGTCCCGGAGGTTGCGAAGTCGAGCGCGGCGAGCAGGCGCCCGAAGGCCGACGGGATCTTCTCCATCCCCCCGCCCATCTCCTCGAGTACCTCCCCGGCCCGCTCGCGGTAGTCGTTGCGGTCGAGCAGGAGGGCGAGCCTGAGCATTACCTCGACGGCGACGGAGTTGCCCGAGGGGGTCGCGTTGTCGTAGACGTCGCGCGGCCGAGTGACGAGCTCCTCGTGGTCGGCGGGTGTGTCGTAGAAGGCGCGCCTCTCCTCGTCCCAGAAGAGCTCGTTCATCGCGTCGCACAGGTTGTCGGCCTCGGCCAGCCAGCGCGTCTCGAAGGTGGCCTCGTACAGCCCGACGAGCCCGTCGGCCACCATCGCGTAGTCCTCGAGGTAGCCGTTGAACCTTGCCCGCCCATCCTTGTAAGAGCGGCGCAGCCGCCCGTCGGTCTTCATGTTATCGAGCAGGAAGGTAGCGTTCCGGCGGGTGGCGTCGCGGTAGTCCTCCCTGCCGGTGACGCGGGCCGCCAGGGCGAACGCGCGGAGCATGAGCCCGTTCCAGGCCGCCAGCACCTTCTCGTCCCGCCCCGGCCTGACGCGCTCCTCCCTGAAGGCGAGGAGCTTCTCCCGGATGCCGACTATGCGTTCCCACAGCTCCTCCGGCGAGATCCCGAACTCGTCGGCCACGACCTCCATGGGGCGCGGGACGTTGAGGATGTTCTTGCCCTCGAAGTTGCCCCCCTCCGTCACGTCCCAGTAGCGAAGCGCGAGCTTTGCCTCCTCCGGCTCGAGGATGCCCTCTATCTCCTTGGGCGTCCAAACATAGAACTTGCCCTCCTCGCCCTCTGAGTCCGCGTCCTCGGCGGAGTAGAAGCCGCCCTCGGGGCCCGTCATGTCGCGCAGGACGTAGTCGAGGGTCTCCTCGGCGACGCGGCGGTAGAAGGGGTCGCCCGTCGCCTGGTGGGCCTCAAGGTAGATCCTCGCCAGGAGCGCGTTGTCGTAGAGCATCTTCTCGAAGTGCGGGACGAGCCAGTAGGCGTCGACGGAGTAGCGGGCGAAGCCGCCGCCGAGGTGGTCGTAGATGCCGCCGTCGGCCATCCGGCGCAGGGTGGTCTCCACGGCCGCCAAGGCGCCCCGGTCGCCCGTGCGGCGGTGGTGGCGCAGCAGGACCTCGAGGTTCATCGGCTGCGGGAACTTGGGCGCCCCGCCGAAGCCCCCGAAGCGGGCGTCGTGCTGGGACAACAGGGCGGCGGCGGCCCCGTCTAGCAGGCTCTCTCCGGCGGTCTCGGCCTTCGGCATGGCGGCGCCGGTGGTGGCCTGGAGGTAGTCGCGGACGGAGTCGGCGCTCTGGAGCACCTCCTCGCGGCGGTTCTCGTAGGCGTCGGCGAGGGTTAGGAGGAGCTGCTGGAAGGAGGGCAGGCCGCCGCGGGGGGTCGGCGGGAAGTACGTGCCGCCGTAGAACGGGGCGCCGTCCGGGGTCATGAAGACCGTCATCGGCCAGCCCCCGTGGCGGGTCAGGGCCTGCACGGCGGACATGTAGATCGAGTCGATGTCCGGCCGCTCCTCGCGGTCGACCTTTATGTTCACGAAGTGCTCGTTCATCATGCGCGCCGTCTGCTCGTCCTCGAAGGACTCGCGCTCCATGACGTGGCACCAGTGGCAGGCCGAGTAGCCGACCGAGAGCAGGATGGGCCTGTCCTCCTCCCGCGCCTTCTTGAGCGCCTCCTCCCCCCACGGGTACCAGTCCACGGGGTTGTCCTTGTGCTGCAACAGGTAGGGGCTCGTCTCCTCGGCCAGTCGGTTCGCCATGCGCTCTCTCCTCGCGGGTCTCCTCCCGCAAACGTACCACAACGAGCACGCCGCATAACGGGTGGACGCCGTCAGGCTTCGGCGGTCACCTTCGTGGGCGTGCGTGATCGGCCCGAGGACCGGCGGCGCGCGGGCGGGTCGGAAGGCCTTCGTTTGCGGGGTGGGATCACGAGCCTTCTTCCGGGGAGGGCGTCAGGCCGAGTTGGTTCATGAGGTCCAGGGCGTCCGAGACCGTCCAGGAGGCGGAGATCCTGCCGTTCTCGACGCGGTTCATCTCCACGCCGGCGACCTCGACCCTTCTTCCCGTGGGCTCGACGCCCATCAACGCGCCCTCGTGGGTCCCGGTGAAGGTCCAGCGGTGGGCGACGGTGTCGCCCTCGCAGATCATCTCCCCCGTCGTAAAGCGGATGTCAGGGAAGGCGGACCGGTACATCCCGATGAGCTCTTTGACGCCCTCGGGGCCGGCCGGAACCTCGGGGGCCGTCGGATCGTGGTTGACGTGGTCGGGGGCGACGAGCTCCTCGGCGGCGTCGAGGTCGCCCCCGTTCATCACCTCCTCGACGAACCGGCGGACGACCTTCTTGTTCTCCTCGGCGGACACCGTCTCTCCTCTCGCCTCTCTGGTCCCTCTCTGTACCCGCCACCACGAATCGCCTACACACCTCTGCGCGCCGATCCTGCCGCGAGGAGGGCTACACGAAAACCGGGCATCTTCGGGTTTAGCGGGCGCAGATGCGGGTAGAGTTTTTCTGGCAGGGAAGGCTAGCGAGGAGGTGGCCCAAGTGTGCTACTCCTACAAAGACTACGAGGCTCGGGAAGCCCAGGAAGAGGCCCGCAGGAGGGTGAAGCGGGAACGGGAAGAGAGCAGGCGCCGCAAGGGAGAGGCCAGGGAGCCCAGCAGGCGTGCGCCGGAGAAGGAGCAGGAGTTGGTAAGGGCCTAGCGAGGGACTTCGCCAAGACCGCATAGCGATCGGGGGCTCCGGGCTGCGGTTCGGGGCCCCCGTTGCGTACGCAAGATCCAGAACGGGGAGAGGAGCCGGATGAACGTTCGGACGCTCGAAGAGACCGCAAGAGAGCTCGTCTCGCCGGGGCGGGGCATACTCGCCGCAGACGAGAGCTTCGGGACCATAGGCAAGCGGTTCGAGGCCGTCGGCATAGAGGCGGGCGAGGAGAGCCGTCGCCAGTACAGGGAGATGCTGTTCACGACAGAGGGCATCGGGGAGTACCTCTCCGGCGTGATCCTCTTCGACGAGACCCTGCGTCAGAACGCCTCCGACGGCCGGTCGCTGCCGCAGGTGCTCCTGGACCAGGGCGTCATCCCCGGCATCAAGGTGGACAAGAGCACCGTGAGCATGCCGCTGTCCCCAGAGGAGAAGTTCACCCAAGGCCTCGACGGCCTGGGCGAGAGGCTTGCCGAGTACAGGGAGATGGGGGCCCGCTTCACCAAGTGGCGGGCGGTCATCACCATCGGGGACGGGATACCCACGAAGGGCTGCGTCGAGGCCAACGCCAGGGCGCTCGCCCTCTACGCGGCCTTCTGCCAGGACCACGACCTCGTCCCCATCGTCGAGCCCGAGGTGCTGATAGACGGCGACCACTCCATCGAAGACTGCTACAGGGTGACCGAGTGGACGCTGCACGCCACGTTCGGGGCCCTCTACGAGCAGAACGTCGAGTACTCCGGGATGCTCCTCAAGCCGAACATGGTCATCTCGGGCAAGAACGCCGAGCGGCAGGCCGGCGTGGAAGAGGTGGCAAGGGCGACGGTCGAGTGCCTGCGGAGGACCGTCCCGGCCGCCGTTCCCGGTATAGTCTTTCTCTCCGGCGGCCAGGGCGTAACCCAGGCGACCGCCCACCTGAACGCCATGAACACCATGTACGAGGGGCTGCCCTGGGAGCTCTCCTTCTCCTACGCGCGGGCGCTCCAGGAGCCGCCGATGGAGATCTGGAAAGGCCAGACCGGCAACGTCGAAGAGGCCCAGAAGGCCTTCTACCACCGCCTCAAGATGAACGGAGCCGCGAGGAGCGGCAGCTACTCCGAGGAGATGGAGCAGGAGGCCGCGTAAGGCGGAGCATCGGGGCGCGGGATGCCGCGTTCCTTTCGATCCGCGAGGTGACGTGCTCCATCAAAGATCCCGAAGAAGCCGCCCGGTGTTGCGCGATGCGCGAGATGTTCACCGTCGCGCGGGCGTTGCCGGAGGGGCGGATCCTCGGGCGCTTCGGCGGGGTAGCCTCAGATCCTGGAGTAGACCGAGGGTTCCTCGCGGTCGGGGCCGGTACGGATGTTGTCCTCCATACCCAGAGCTCGGATGCTCGCAAGTACGTCGGAGGAAGGGTTCTCGAAGGCGAGCCTGTGCGCCTGGATCAGGGACCGCACCACGAGCTCGCGGGCCGATTGCAGATCGAGGAACGTCACCCCGGAGAGGTCGACCACGACGGGCTTGCCGAACGCGCAGACGTGGTCCAGCGTCTCACGCAGGTCCGGCAGGGAATAGGCGTCGAACTCTCCCCGCATGCCTACCGTTACCCCCGGCCCGAAGTCTTCCGCCTGGATGTCGTGCAAGGTGTTCCTCTCTCGAACGTTTCCCGAACGCAAACATAGGACCCGTGGGGGCCGCGAAAGGTTACACGGGGGCAGAAGAACCTCGCCGCTGCCGAGCGTGTCTCGGGGGGGGCCGGGTTTGTTAAGGTACCGGGTTATGGGACCGCACACGGGGCTGCCCGTATCCGATCGGCCGCCGGAGGGGTCAGAGTAGTGAGTGCCGCGGACCGGAACCTCGCCCTGCGCGCCGCCCGGGGGGACGTCGGGGCCTTCAGCAGCCTGGTCGAGGAACATTCCGGCCTCGTGTACAGGGTGGCCCTGCGCGTGCTCGGCGCCAGGGACGCCCAGGACGCCAGCCAGGAGGTCTGGATCAGGGTCTGGCGCAACATAAAAAACTTCAGGGGAGACAGCGCCTTTACCACCTGGCTGTACAGGATCACGATGAACACCTGCCTGAGCGTCCGGCAGAAGGAATCCCGCCGCAACGAGCGCCAGTACGCCGGCGAGGTGCCCTACCTGGCCGAGCCCCCCGGCGGCGACGCCGACCCGGAGGCCGCGACCCTCAACGACGAGCGCCGCGTCGAGATAGAGGCAGCGCTCGAGCACGTCAGGGCCGAGCATCGGGCGGCCCTCGTCCTCCGGCACATGGAGGGCCTCTCCTACGCCGAGATAGCCGCGGTCCTCGACGTGCCGGACGGGACGGCCAAGGGCTGGGTCAGCCGGGGCCGCGCCGCCATGCTCGTCGCGCTCTCGAAGCAGAACGGCCACCACCGAACGGACGGGGCCGGGCCATGATGCCGGCGCCCGAGCAGGAGCGCTGGGAGGTGCTGGAGAAGATCGGGGCCTACGCCGCCGGCGAGCTCGAGGGCGAGGAGGCCCGCGAGGCCGAGAGGCTCATCTTCGAGCGCCCGGACTACCGGCGGCTGGCCGAGTCCTACGCCCGGATGCTCGTCATGCTCAACACCTTCGCCAACGAGCCCGTCGAGGTCCCAGAAGCGGTAGTGAGCTTCGCCCTCAGGCGGGCCTACGTCTCCGCGTTCATGCGCAGCGCCGAGGTCTTCCTCGGCGCTCTGGGCCGTTCGTACCTCGACGCCTTCGTCTATTATTTGGGGCTGCGCCCGGGGCCGGCGCGCGAGGGCTACGGAGGAGGGACCTAGTGTCAGAAGCCGCGAACGACTTTTTGGGCACGCTGGCCGAGTTCGTCCCGCGCCTCGTGGGCGCCGCGGTCGTGGTGCTCGCATCGCTCGTCGTCGCCCTGGTCCTCAAGCGCCTCCTCGCCCGGTTCCTAGAGGACCTCGGCCTCGACGACCTCTTCGACAGGACGGGTGCCGCAAACTCCCTCTGGCAGCTCGGCTACGAGGGCGGCCCCTCGGGCCTGCTCGGCACGGTCCTGTTCTGGGGCGTGATCCTGACCGGCGTGGCGGGTTCTCTAAGCGTACTCGGCCTCTCCTCCCTGGAGAGCACGATGGACCAGGTTGTCAACCTCTCAGGCCGCGCGCTGGTCGCCCTGGTCATACTCATAGCCGGCATCATGAGCGCCGGCTGGCTCGCCGAGATCGTCGCCCGCGAGGCCGAACGCTCGGGCCTGCGCGGCCGGAACGCCTTCAGGCGCGCCGTCTTCTCGACCGTGCTCACCGTCTCAGCCCTCATAGCCGCCAGCCAGCTCGGCCTGGAGACCTACGTCGTGGTCCTGCTCGCCGTCGTCGTCCTCTCCACCATCGGCCTCGTCACGGCCCTCGCCCTCGGCCAGGGCCTCGCCCTCCTCTCCGGCAACATCGCCGCCGGCCGCTACGTCCAGGACGGCACCGAAGTGGGCGACGTCATCTCCGTCGCCGACGTGGAAGGCACCGTGGAAGAACTCGGCTACGCCTCCATAACCGTCCGCTCCGAAGACGGGAACCTCTACCGCATCCCGAACCGCACGCTCCTCGAGAACGTCGTCCGCAAGCAGGGTTAGGTTCCAGGTTTTGCGGCTCTAAGGGAAGGCTGGACCGTGGGTGGGTTCACGCTTACGTGTTAGGCCCGATGTTACAAATGTAGGTGCACAAGGAACATAGTTGGAGGACGCGGCCGACGCTGTGACGCGACGAATCCTACCGAACGGAAATTGGAGCCCAAAACCTCAAAACCTGAAACCTCGGCAAAGGAGCGACCAATGAAACGATCCAGGAGCGGGGACCCGGCGCACGACGTTCTGGGGTACGAGGGGGGGTCGCTGGAGGCGATCTTCCGCCCGGAGACGGTGGCGGTCGTCGGGGCGACCGAGCGGCCGGGGAGCGTGGGGCGCACGATCATGTGGAACCTCGTTTCGAGCCCGTTCGGGGGGACGGTGTTTCCCGTCAATTCGCGGCGTTCGAACGTGCTCGGCATCAAGGCCTACCCTTCGATCTCCGAGGTGCCGCAGAAGGTGGACCTCGCGGTGATCGTGGCCCCAGCACCTACGGTGCCCGGTATCATCACCGAGTGCGTGGAGGCCGGGGTCGAGGGGGCCATCATCATCTCCGCCGGGTTCAGGGAGACGGGGCCCGAGGGCATCGAGCTCGAGGAGAGGGTTCTGGCCGAGGCCCGGCGGGGGCGGATGAGGATCATAGGCCCCAACTGCCTCGGCGTGATGAACCCGACCACGGGCCTCAACGCCACCTTCGCGGGCGCCATGGCACGGCAGGGGAGCGTCGGGCTTCTGAGCCAGAGCGGGGCCCTGCTCACGGCCATCCTGGACAGGAGCTTCAGGGAGAACATAGGCTTCTCCAGCATCGTCTCCGTCGGCACCATGATGGACGTGGGGTGGGGCGACCTGATCTACCACCTCGGCGACGACCCGAAGACCAAGAGCATCGTCGTCTACATGGAGTCCGTCGGCGACGCCCGCTCTTTTCTCTCCGCCGCCCGCGAGGTCGCCCTGACCAAACCGATCATCGTCATAAAGGCTGGCCGCACGGAGGCCGCCGGCAAGGCCGCCGCCTCCCACACGGGCTCGCTCACGGGCTCGGACGAGGTGCTAGACGCGGCCTTCGCCCGCAGCGGGGTCTTGCGCGTGGACGAGATCTCCGAGCTCTTCGCCATGGCCGAAGTCCTCGGCAAGCAGCCCCGCCCCCGCGGCCCGCGCCTCACGATAATCACCAACGCTGGCGGCCCCGGTGTGCTCGCCACCGACGCCCTCATAAACGGCGGCGGCGAGCTCGCCGACATCTCCGAGGGGACCATGAAGGGCCTCAACGCCTTCCTCCCGGCCCCCTGGAGCCACGGCAACCCCATCGACGTCCTCGGCGACGCCGACCCCGAGCGGTACGCGAAGACGCTGGAGACGGCCGCGGACGACCCCGAGAGCGACGGCCTGCTCGTCGTCCTGACCCCGCAGGACATGACCGACCCTACCGCCACCGCCGAGCGCCTCGCCCCCTACGCGAAAGGGACCGGCAAGCCCGTCCTCGCGAGCTGGATGGGCGGTGCCGAGATCTCCGCCGGAGAGTCCGTCCTGAACGGCGCCGGCATCCCCACCTTCGAGTTCCCAGACGCCGCCGCCCGCGCCTTCACCAACATGTGGCGCTACACCTACAACCTGCGCGGCATCTACGAGACCCCGGAACCCACCGACGAGACCGACGCCGACCGCGAGGCGGTCGAGGGCCTCATCGCCGCCGTCCGCGACTCCGGACGCACCATCCTCACCGAGTTCGAGGCGAAAAAGGTCCTCGCCGCCTACGGCATCCCCACCGTAGAGACGGAGGTCGCCCGCAGCGCCGATGAGGCCGTGCAGCTCGCCGAAAGCATGGGCTACCCCGTCGTCCTCAAGCTCGACTCCGAGACCATCACCCACAAGACCGACGTCGGCGGCGTCCGCCTGAACCTGCAGGGCGCCGACGAGGTAAGGGAAGCCTTCGAAGGGATGCGGGCCTCCACACACGAGAGCTTCAGGCCGGAGGACTTCGGCGGCGCGGCGGTGCAGCCGATGGTTGACCTCGACGGCTACGAGCTCATAGTCGGCAGCAGCCTGGACCCGCAGTTCGGGCCGGTGCTGCTCTTCGGCTCGGGCGGCTCGCTGGTCGAGGTGTACAGGGACCGGGCGCTGGCGCTGCCGCCGCTGACGACCACCCTCGCCCGCAGGATGATGGAGGGGACCCGCATCTTCGAGGCTTTGGGCGGCGTGCGCGGCCGGGCGCCGGTGGACGTGGGGGCGCTCGAGAAGCTGCTCGTGCGCTTCTCCCAACTCGTCGTGGAGCAGCCCTGGATCAAGGAATTGGACATAAACCCCCTGCTCGCCTCCCCCGAGCGCCTCATAGCCCTCGACGCCCGCGTCGTCCTCCACGATCCCCAGACCGCCGAAGTGGACCTCCCCCAGACGGCCATCCGGCCGTACCCGATCCAGTACGTCTCGGACGAGGAGACCCCGGACGGCGAGCGGGTAAGGGTCCGCCCCATCCGCCCCGAGGACGAGCCGCTTATGGTCAAGTTCCACGCCACACTCTCCGAGCAGAGCGTCTACATGCGCTACTTCCACATGATGAAGCTCGACCAGCGCACGGCCCACGAGCGCCTCACCCGCATCTGCTTTATAGACTACGACCGCGAGATGGCCCTCGTCGCCGTGCACACCGACCCCGAGACCGGGGAGCCCGAGATCATGGGCGTAGCCCGCCTCTCCCGCAACGGGGCCGCCCCCGCCGAGGCGGAGTTCTCCGTCCTCGTCAGCGACCGCTTCCAACGCCGGGGCGTCGGCACCCTCCTCGTCGAACGCCTCCTCGAAGTGGGCCGCGACGAAGGCCTCCGCCGCATCACCGCCGAGATCCTGCTGGACAACCGCCCCATGCAACGGATAAGCGAACGCCTCGGCTTCCAACTTCACCGCGACGTGGAAGAGATGGTCGTGAAAGCGGAACTCGACCTGTACCAGAGAGCCTAACGCCCCGGCCAGCCCCACCCGGGAGGCGACCGGGATACCGGATCGTCGCCCGGGAAGGGCCGCGGCGATCCCACCCGCCAGAAGCGAACCGTTCCCAGAAAGGCCCCGAAAACCTCCGAAACGCGCCCCCCTCCTGCCCAAAGATGCTAATGGTTGTCATTTGTCAGGAATAATAACTGTTCTTGATTTATGCTGTGGGGTCGCTAGAATCTAGCCGTAGCGGCGAGTGCTGGGAGGGATGGCGGTTTTGGCGGCGTTGATGGAGAGGCTGGGTCTTGGGGGTCGGGAGATGACGGCTTTCGGGCACAGCAAGGACTTCGTTCTGAAGGTGGTTCAGCCGGCTTTGATCGGCCTGATGGACGGGTCCGTCTCGACGTTGGCGCCGGTGTTCGCGGTGGCGGTGGCGAGCAAGGACGCGCGGCTAACGTTCCTGATCCGGCTCGGGGCGGCGATCAGCATGGCCTTCTCCGAGGGGCTCTCGGACGACGGGTCCCTGACCGGGCGGGGCGGTCCGGTGCTCCGGGGTGGGATCACGGGCGCCGCCACCTTCGTGGGCGGCATCATGCACACGCTGCCGTTCCTGCTGCTGGACGTCGGCCTGGCGCTCTACGTGGCCTTCGCCGTCGTCGGGGTGGAGCTGCTCGTGATCTCCTACATCCGTTACAGGTACTTCGCGATGAGCTTCTTCATGAGCGCCCTCCAAGTCATCCTCGGCGGCGCGCTCGTCTTCGCCTCCGGCGTGTTGATCGGTAGCGCGTGAGCGGCCCTTCGGGCCGCGCCATCAGCCGTCAGCTAACAGCCATCAGCTTCTAATTCGGCTGCAACGAAACGTGCGGGCGCCAGACCGGCTTTCGTGCCCGGCCCGGCGCCCGT
>DASYWA010000174.1:0-5362 GCA_035936475.1 Rubrobacter sp.
TGACGATCATGGAGTTCTTCGCCCCGGCCAGGGCCTGGACCCTCTTGCCGTGGGCGGCGCCGTGGCGGTAGACGTGCTCGGCCACCGGCTGGCTTCCCACGAACGAGACCGCCTCTATCCCCGGGTGCTCCAGGATGCCGTTGACGGCGTCGTGCGCCCCGTTGACGACGTTAACCACGCCCTCGGGCAGCCCGGCCTCGATCAGGAGCTCGACCAGGCGCTGCGAGGTGAGCGGGGTGCGCTCGGAGGGCTTGAGGATGTAGGCGTTGCCGGCCCCGATCGCCACCGGCATCGTCCACAGCGGGATCATGCACGGAAAGTTGAACGGCACGATCGCGGCGACAACCCCAAGCGGGAACCGGTAGGAGACGTTGTCTATCCCCCTGGCCACGTCCCTCACCGACTCGCCCATGAGGAGGCTGGGCATCCCGCAGGCGAACTCGACGACCTCGATGCCGCGACGAACCTCGCCGCCGGCGTCCTTGGCGTCCTTGCCGTTCTCCAACGTGACCAAGTCCCTAAGCTCCCCGAAGTGCTCTTCGAGCAGCATCTTGTACCGGAAAAGCACCTGGACGCGCTGGATTACGGGGGTCTTCGACCACCCCTCGAACGCGGCCCCGGCGGCTTTGACGGCGCGGTCGACATCCTCCTTCGTGGAGAGCGGCGTCTCCGCTATGGTTTCGCCGGTTGCGGGGTCGTAGACGGGCTCGGTCTCGCGGCCGTCGCCCCCCACCCACTCTCCCCCTATAAAGTTGCGGACCTCGTGGCTCTTCCTGGACGCCTGCATCATTGCCCCCTTCGCGCTACCCCGTCGAACCCGCCTTCGTTCAGCGGGTGCTACTTCCCAAGGCTCGTTCCTCTCGGCGGCGTCCGCCTCGTTTCGAACGCGCCGCTTATCTTCTACCGCCCATCACCACGCGCCGAATTTTGTTGGCACGGCTCGAAAGTCGCAATGCTACGGATATATGAAAATGCACAAACCTCTTGTCGCGTTGTATAAACAGGCCATGCCTATCACGGTGAAGGAGCTGGCGAGCATCCCGAACCTCGGGACACGGGTCTTTGCCGGGGAGTCCGGGCTCGACCGGCAGGTAAGCTGGGCGCACGTCTGCGAGTTGCCGGACCCCACGGAGTACCTCGCCGACGGCGAGCTCCTGATGACGGTCGGTTACACCGTGCCAGAGGGGCCGGCCGCGCAGGAGGCCTACATCGAGCGCCTGGCGGCGGCTGGCCTGAGCGGCCTGTTGGTCGCGGAGAAGATGTACGCGCCCGAGCTCTCCGCCGCGCTGGCGTCGGCGGCGGACCGCCTCTCGCTCCCCGTCCTCCTCACCGCCTACAACGTCCCTTTCACGGACATCTCGCGCACGGTCGCGGAGGCGAACCGGAGCACCGAACACGCGCGGCTGTTGCAGGCCATCCGCGTCTACGAGACCGCGCGCCTCGCCGCGGGTGGCGCCGCCGACCCGAGGCGGATGGAGCAGCTCGGCGACGTGGCCGGATGCGACCTGTTCGTCCTGGACCCGGAGCGCGGCCGCCCCCTGCTAGCGGACGCGCCGCCCCCCCCAGAAGAGGTGGCTTCTGCGCTGACGGAGGAGATGCGCCGGAGGGTGCGGCCCATGCCGGCCGTGCTGCGCCTGCGCGCCGGGTCGAGGCCCGTCACGGCCCTGCTCGTCCCCGCCTCCCGCCCGGCCGCCCTCGTGGCGATCTCCAGGACCCCGGGGCCACCGGACCTCTCCGTCCTGCGCCACATCACCACCGTGGCGGCCCTGGAGGTCGAGAAGCTCACGGCCGACTACGAGCGCAGGCGACGCCTGGGCGCGGAGCTGCTGGCCGGCCTTATAGACGGTCGCATAGCCGCGGACTCGGCCGCCCACCTGCTCTCGGAGCGCGGGCTCGGCGAAGAGCCCCGCCTCGTCGCCGCGTGCTCGGGGGACGGCGGCGCGGGGGAGCACTCCGACCTCCACCTGCGCCTGGAGGACCGCGGCGTCCCCCACCTCCTGCTGCGGCGGGCGCCGGTGCTCGCCGCGCTTCTGCCCGCCGCCCCGGAGGCCATCGGCGCCTTCCGCGAAGAGGTGGACCCGGCGCTTCCCGTGGGCCTGAGCGACCCGCTCGGCGATGCCTCGCGCGTGCCCGACGCCTACCGCGAGGCCCAGTGGGCCTTGCAGGGAGCAAAGGACACCGGCAAGCCCGTGGCCAGGTACGCCGAAGATTCCGCCCTCTCGCCCTTCATGCCGCGCAGCCTGAGCGAGGCGAGGCGCGCGATCGAGCACGTACTCGGTCCCATCCTCGACTACGACGACGCCCACGGCTCGCGCCTCGTCGCGTCGCTGCGGACGTGGTTCTCCCACGACCGCTCCTGGCAACGGGCCGCCGACAGCCTCCACGTGCACCGGCAGACCCTCGTCTACAGGATGCGCCGCGTCGAAGAGCTCACGGGGAGGCGCCTGGACCGCTCCAAGGACTTGGCCGAACTCTGGCTGGCGCTTCAGGCGGCGGAGGCGGCCGGGCGCCTGAGGCCCGACCGGACGACGCCAGGCGGCTAGAGGGAGCCCGGACCGAGGCGTACCTTCGAACCCATGGGCGCTAGACGATGCGGAAGTGCGCCTCCGTCGGTTGCCCGGTCCGGCCGTTTATCGGCAGGATATCCTGGGGGCATGCGGAGAACGCGACAACGAGATCCATCTCCGCCCGCAGGGTCACGTGGGAGCCCGGGTGCGACAACGGCTCCTCCCACGAAAGCTCCCCTTCGTCCGTCCACGGGATGTGCATGAACAGGTTCAAGGGGCTGGGGGTCACCGGCTTCGCCAAGCCCAACTCGGCCAGGCCCGCCGCGAGGTTGTCCGAGCAGTTGTCGTGGTACTCGGTGACGCCGAGCAGCTCGTACCGCGGCTGGTCGCAGGCCGCGATAAGCGTGTCGTGCGCGCCCCCGGAAGTATCTTCCGTGAGCGTAAGGATCGGCCGCCGCCCGTTCGTAACCAGCGTGTCCCCGACCTCGGGGCGCAGCCTCATGTAGAAGGCGCGGCTGTGCTCCATGGACATCCATTCGCCGAGATCCCCGGCGTTGAAGGCCCAGGTATCGACCACCTGGGAGCCGTGCGTGTTGATCACCGTGATGCTCTGGCCCTGGCTTACCCGGGCCGCTTTGCCGCTACGGGCAGGGATCTTCACCGTATCTGTCTGCATTCAGGTACCTCCTCACGCCCCGAGGATATCGAGGCCGTACGAACGGGCACTTCTTGAAAAAGGCTCGAAGGGCGTCGGAGGCGGACCCGTAACCCGCCCCCTCGTTTCGGTCGGCTGCTCGCGTTCTGCTCGGCCGCTCGATCCTCCTTCCGTCCGCTCCGGTACCGAGAAGTATGACGCCGCGACGGTTTCCGGGCACCCGCGGGCCGCGCGGGCAGAGGCTTCTCTCCGCAGCGGAACGTTGGTAGCCCGTCGCCCCGGTCCCCTTGTACCCCGGCCACCGGTTGCGAGATCGACCTCGCCTGTTACCGAGCCGCTCGCTAAGACGGGCGCGCCCCGCGGCGTGCAGGTCAACCCCGGTGCCCCGGATCCCATCGAAACCGATATGCTGGTCCGCGACACCATCGGGTACAACGACGAGACGCGCGAGCAGGTTCCCTCCAGGTGCTTCGGCGGACCGGACGAGATCGCCTCCGTGATCGAGTTCCTCGCCGGCCCGGCGGCTCGTTAGTGGTCGGGCAGGCCGTGAGCCCGGACGGGGGCACCACGATATAACCGCGGCGGAACCTGGAGAGAAGCCCAGAGAACGTCCCGACGACACGATCGGAGGAAACGCCATGAGCGATCCCACCAGCACCCACGGCGACCCCCAGCCCGCGGCCGGCGCCGCGGACGGCGGTTGGCTGCGGGGCAAAGCCGCGGCCGTCTCCCTGACCTTCGACGTCGACGCCGAGTCCCCGATCCTCGCCGAGGGCCGGCGCTACGCCGACCACGCGATGGTCATGACCCACCAGGCCTACGGACCAAGGGTCGGCGTACCCCGGATACTGGACCTGCTCGCCGATTTCTCGTTGACGGCGACGTTCTTCGTGCCGGGCCTGACCGCCGAGCGCTACCCCCACACGGTCGAGCGCATCCTAGAGGCCGGGCACGAGGTCGGCCATCACTCCTACAGCCACCGCAAGCCTGTCGCGCTCACGGAGGACGAGGAACGCGCGGACTTCGAGCGGGCGCTCGGCGTACTCGAGCGGATGGGGGCGCGGCCGCTGGGGCACAGGACCGCCCTCTGGGCCGCGACGTGGCGCTCCCCGGCCCTGGTCGCCGAGTACGGCCTGCTCTACGACTCGACCCTCATGGACGACGACCGCCCTTACGTGCTCGAGACCGGGAAGGGCGAAATCGTCGAGTTGCCCCCGCACTGGAGCCTCGACGACTGGGAGCAGTACGCCTTCCTGTCCGAACCCGACATCGGAGGGAACATAGAGGCCCCGGAGAAGGTGCTCTCGATGTGGAAGGCCGAGCTCGATGCCATGCGGCGCTACGCGTGCCTCTTCATGCTGACCTGCCATCCTTTCCTCTCCGGCCGCCCGAGCCGCGTCGAGAACCTCCGTCGGCTGATCGAGCACGCCCTCGGCTCCGGAGACGTCGAGATACTGAACGCGGGTGAGATCGCCCGCAGGGCGTTGGAGGACCCGAACCTACCGAGGCGAAAGTTGAGCCCGGTCCGGGTCGACCCTGCCACCTACCCCGACGTCTAGGGAGCCGGGTTCGCGGGAAGTTTTGTAGGGGTGGACCGAAGCAGGGAAGGGTAAGAGAACCCGACACTTGCCCCGAGGAGAGGAGACATCCGTGAGCGAAGAAGAGAAGGCGCGGGGCGCGAGAGGGACGCCGTCCACCCGACCGGAGGAGTTCGTCGTACAGGAGCCACCGCCGGAGCCGGACTACCCACGCTACCGGGTCGAGCCCGGAACGGCGTTCGGGCTCTCGGACGTAGACCCCGGCGAGACGGAGCATTACCGCGGCAAAAAAGACGTCCGCAAGCAGCTCGAGGCGCAGCGCGGGCGCATCGCGGAGCTGCAGGAGAGGCTCTACGCCGAGAACAGGCAGGGGCTCCTGATAGTGCTGCAGGCGATGGATACCGGCGGGAAGGACGGGACGATCAAGCACGTCTTCGAAGGCGTCAATCCCCAGGGCTGCCGGGTTTCCTCGTTCAAGGCCCCCTCGGCGGAGGAGGCGAACCACGACTTCTTATGGCGCTACCACAAGAGCGCCCCGGCCAGGGGGCGCATCGGCATCTTCAACCGCTCCCACTACGAGGACGTGCTCATCGTGCGGGTAAAGAGCCTGGTGCCCGAGGAGGTCTGGCGCCCCCGCTACGAGATCATCAACGGTTTCGAGA
>DASYWA010000175.1:0-2515 GCA_035936475.1 Rubrobacter sp.
GCATTTCCTCCATCACTGCCAAGCGGCTGTATCGAAGATCGGACGATGCCAGCTTCTCCCTGTAGGCCCGAACCTCGTCCCGGACCATCCCTTTCATCCGCTGGCCGCGATCTAGGTCGTAGTTGGCCTTGACCTCGCTTATCGCGTTGCTAACGGTGCGCTCCAGGTAACCTTCGGCGTGGTACCCCGCGTCTGCGTAGTGCCCGTGGACCAGATCGGATCGGCGGAACAGCCGCTTAACTTGCTCGGCGTCGTCGCCCGAAGCGATACCAGCCCCTTGACGACGAAATAGTCGGCCTCGCTCCTCTCGCCCTTCGGGACGGTGCTACCGAAGTCGTACAGGAAGGAGAACCGTTCCCCGGTCTTGCGGTTGCCCCTTGCCCGCCGGAGAACCTCGTCGTCGGCCAGGGCGGTCGTGCCCAGGGGTATGAGCTCCGCCGCGTGATCCGGCTCTGGCTCTGTCAGGAATTGCTCGTACAGGCCGTCTATGGCGTCCTGAGCGTCCCTCATCGGAGCCTGACCGTAGGCCCGCCCGGTGACCGCGAAGAACCTTCCCCGATCGTACATCTCGAACTTCCGGCCCCACGGGGTATCCGTCGTGCTGCAACGGCCACGCGGTTTGACGGCTCTGGCGAAGACCTTTATCCCGGTCCCCGACGGGCTAATCTCCGCGTAGGAGCGCAGTTTGACGATTATTTCCTCGGCGGCGGAGTGGACCTCGCCCGTCTCGGGGTCGGTGCAGTCGTCCAGGTCAACGCCGCAGAAGGGGTCTCGCGCGGTGAACACGAAGCCTACCCCGTCGCATGCGTACTCTGAAGCGAGCGCAGTGGCGTCCTCGTAAGAAAGCCACGTGTCCGGTTTGGTCCAGGAAATTTCCCGGCCCGTGGCGGGATCAATGGGGCGTTTTTTGCTCCCATCCTCGGTGTAACGCCACACGACCCACTGCCCGCGTCGTCTTAGCTCCGAAGGTATTGTTAAGGTTGCTGTTTTGGGGTTTGCAGAGTACATTCCGACCACTTCCTTCCCCCCGGTTTCTCGTCACCTCCTACAGATCCGAGATCCGGGCTTGCCGATTTCTGCGTCCTTCGAGAGAGATTTCTAGAACTGGCTCGCCGTCCCCGACTGAACTAGGCGGCGCGACGGTCAGGCCGAACCGCACCTGGGGAGACACCCGTTGCATTCGAAACGCTAATAATCACGTTGTGCCCGCCGGCCGCGGCCACCTCGAGCGCCCGCTTCGCGTACGCCTGGCCGGCCACGTCCGCGAAGTCCTCGGTCGCCTCTTCGTGCCCGGCCTCCTCCTCGGACCAGGGCTCGGCGGGCGCAACCCCGCGTCCCGACCTCAAGAACTCGGCCGCTTCCCGAAGGCCGCGCACCCCGTACACCTCTATGCCCCCCGCCGACGCCGCCTCGCGGGCGTTGGCTTCCGGCAACACCACGCGGGCCAGCCCCCCGAGCCGCGCCGCTTCGGCTACGGAGAGGGCCCCGCGCACCCCGCGCAGATCGCCGTCGAGGGAGAGCTCGCCGACGACCGCGGTGCCATCCAGGCAGGCGGGCGGCAGCAACCCGGATGACGCCATGATGCCGAGCGCCATCGGGAGGTCGAATGCCCCGCCCTCCTTGCGCAGGCCCGCCGGCGCCAGGTTCACTATCACCTTCTTGGTGGGGACCTTGTAGCCGCTGTTGGAGATCGCAACCCGCACCCGCTCCCGCGCCTCCTGCACCGCCGCGTCGGGCAGGCCCACGATGGAGAAGCCGGGCAACCCCGCGCTCACGTCCACCTCGACCTCGACCGGCAATGCGTCTATGCCGAAAAGACTCAAACTGCGCACCCGACAAACGCCCATTAAGCCCGATCCCCGTTAAACCACGCGCCAGAGAACACCTACTGCCTCCAACAGACTCCTCCACAGAGCCCGCGCAGTATACTGCAAAGCGGTCGTTTCGTCTAGTATTTTATACTGATGTTTAATATTTTATACGAAAAGAGTTAGAAGGCGTCCTCGACGTGGGAGATCTCGGGCCGTCCTCCCCGGAGCAGGATGCCGACGACGTCGAAGCGGAGGTTTTGGAAATTTGGGTCTCTCTCGGAGAGGTACTCTTCGGCCATGAGGCGTATGGCGTGCCGTTTGCGGGGGGTGACGGCTTCCAGGGGGTCGCCGTAGGCCGTGCCGCGGCGGAGCTTCACCTCGACAAAGACGAGGGTATCGCCCCGGCGGGCTATCAGGTCGAGCTCCCCGCGGCGGGTGCGATAGTTGCGCTCGACGATCGCGTAGCCGCGGCGCGTCAGGTAGCGGCTCGCGATCTCTTCGCCGAGATCTCCGGTGGCCCGGTTGTTCAGGCCCCGACCCCGGCGTAGCTCAGGCGGTGGACCCGGCAAGGGCCGAGCTCGGCGAGCGCGAGCCTGTGAGCGGGGGTGCCGTAGCCGGCGTGACGGTCGAAGCCGTAGCCGGCGTGCTCCGCGGCGAGGGTGCGCATCGCGCCGTCGCGCAAGACCTTCGCGACCACGCTGGCG
>DASYWA010000176.1:0-6186 GCA_035936475.1 Rubrobacter sp.
GCCGGGAAGGACTCCTCGTCGGCGTGGTTGTAGGCGTCGTCCCCGTGGCCGTTCGTGGAGCCGTTCGCAACGAAGGGGTGGTCGGTGCCGACCATCTCGGCGAGCGCCTGGCGGAACGAGGGCTGCATGTCGTCGAGGGCCACCCTGTCCTGCGGCCGGCGGGGCCCGGCCAGGCTCGCCTCGACCGTGGAGAGGTCGAGCTCCAGCACCTCGGTGAAGCGCGGCTCGGGCGTCTCGTCCGTGCGCCAGAGGCCCTGCTCCCTATGGTACACCTCGACGAGCTCGACGAGCTCCTCCTCACGCCCGGTCCCCCGCAGGTACTTGAGCGTCTCCTGGTCGACGGGGAAGAACGTGCAGGTCGCCCCGAACTCGGGGGACATGTTGGCGATGGTCGCGCGGTCGGGGAGGGAGAGCCTACTGAGGCCGTCGCCGTAGAACTCGACGAACTTGCCGACAACGCCGTGGGCGCGGAGCATCTGGGTGACCGTGAGGACGAGGTCGGTGGCCGTGACGCCCTCGGGCAGGGCATCCGTCAGCTTGAAGCCGATGACCTCGGGGACGAGCATGTAGTACGGCTGGCCGAGGGTGACCGCTTCGGCCTCGATGCCGCCGACGCCCCAGCCGAGGACGCCGAGGCCGTTGATCATGGTGGTGTGGCTGTCGGTGCCGACGAGCGTGTCCGGCATCGCCACACCGTCCTTGACGACGACGCCCTTGGCCAGGTACTCGAGGTTGACCTGGTGGATGATGCCGGTGGCGGGCGGCACCACGGAGAAGTTGTCGAAAGCCTGCTGGCCCCACTTCAGGAACTCGTAGCGCTCGCGGTTGCGCTCGAACTCGCGCTCGGCGTTGAACTGCAGGGCCGCCGCGTTGCCGAAGGCGTCCACCTGGACGGAGTGGTCGATGACGAGGTCTACGGGGACGAGCGGGTTGATCTTCTTCGGGTCCCCCCCGACGTTCTGCATGGCGCTCCGCATCGCCGCCAGGTCCACGATGGCCGGCACCCCGGTGAAGTCCTGCATCACCACCCGGGCCGGAAGGTAGGCCAGCTCCCCGCCGATGGACTCTGGCCAGTTCGCCAGCGCCTCGACGTCATCCTGCGAGACGAACTTGCCGCCGGCGTTCCTCAAGAGGGATTCGAGCATCACCCTTATGGAGAAGGGAAGCGAGAAGACGTCGCCCTCCACTTTCTCGTCGAGCGTCTTCAGGCTGTAAAGGTCTACCTCGCCGGAACTCGTGCTCAGCTTGGTACGCGCGTCGAAAGGATCGTTCGCCATGCTCGTAACCTCTTCTCCGAAACTCGTCTGCGTGGCCTGAAAAGATTATAGATGATCCCGCGCGGTTTACGGGCGGCCGGATGCTGATGCCGCACGCGCCGGTTACGCCGCCCGACACGGCCGCCGGGGAGAGGACCACGAAGGGTAAGATCCGGCCGACGTCTCGTTCCGAGATCCGGTCCGCGGTCTCGGCGGGCTCGCGTCTCTAAGGCACACCCGGGATCTCTACGAGCCCGAAGAACTCGAAGTAGCGCAGGCTGTCCGCCAGGAGCAGGAAGCCGACGATGCCGAGGACCCGGAGCAGCGTCTCGCGGGACGCGTTCTGGAGCCTCTCTCCACCGCTCGAACGTCGGCTGCAGGCGCGTGCCGAACGCCCTGCGATCGGGGAGCGCCTGCTACGGGATCGGCGGCGCGCACTTTGCCGTGCCTACCTGTCGTCGGTGCGCGGGACAAGTTTCCGCAGCTGGTTGCCTTCCCCGACCGGCACAGGGTCGAGGCCGGCCTCCCTGAAGCGGTCGTAGTCCACCCTGCCGTGGTCGAGGACGTAGACAGGGCCACGACGGGCGGCCTTGCGCGCGGCCTCGACGCCCGTGGTGTCGTCGGTGCCGTAGCGGGCGGCGGACTGCGTGGCGGTAAGGTCGGCGGGCCAGACGAGGTCCGTGCGACGGTCCCAGGAGGTGCAGAAGGGGTCAACGAGGGTGAGGTCGCGCCTTCGTTCCTCCACGAGGACCGTGTACCAGAGCGGGCTCCTGTGGTGCAGGACGGTAGCACCCCTCTCGGCGTTATCGACCACCGCCTCGATCGCCCGTCGGCCCTCGTAGGCGCCGCTCCGGTCCATTGCCCCGTAGGAGATCCACGCGCCCACGAGCGGCATGGCGAGCAAGACGGCGGAGAGCACGACCGGAAGGATTCTCCCCGGCGCGTCGCGCAGGTCGTCCATCGGGCGGAGCAGGAGGCCTATGCCGACGCAGGCGCAGAGGGAGAGGGCCAGGAGGCCCGGGATCAGGAACGCCGCAAAGTCCTCGATGCCGAGCCAGAGGTACGCGAGCCCGTGGAGCAGGGAACCGAGAGAGACCACGCCCAGGAGGCCCGCCGCCGCGCGGTCGCGGAAGAGCAGGTACGCGGTCCCGAACGCCCCGAGCGCCAGGAAGGCGAGGGGGAACTGGACCAAAAGCTCGCGCCCGAAGGAGGCGAGCTTCGCGGCTGGACCTTCGAGCGTGAGGGCGGACGGGCTGCATTGCCGTCCCGCCTCGGAAGACTCCGCGAGAAAGCTCCCCCCCGTCACCAGGTTCAGGAACCGGCCCGGCGTCGAGGGGTCCGCCTCGTTCAGGGGCGCTCCCATCGACGCGCGGACCGGGAGGTAGAGCAAGGGCAGCAGGCCGAGCGCGAAGGCGCCGGCGCCCTTCAGCAACAGCCCGGCCCTCAGGAAGACGCCCCGGTCGACCAGGGCGACGAAGAGCCCGCCGGCCGGGATCAGCAGCCCGCTCGACAGGTGGTGCGTCAGCGAGAGTCCCGCGACGAGGGACGCGGCGAGGAGGATTCGGGGGCCCCGACGCTCCCGCCAGAGGAGCAGCAGGCAGAGAAAGAGGGCCACGAAGAAGGCGTTGAGGGTGTAGACCTCGGAGATCACGGCCTGCGACCAGAACGCCGCCGAGAACCCGAAGGCCAGGGAGCCCGCGGCCGCGGCCAAGACCCTGCGGCCGAGCAGCAGCCCCGCCCAGTAGACCGCCGCCACCGCCGCGACGCCGTAGACGGCGGAGGCGAGGTTTACCCGGTAGGCGACGTCGCCGAAGGGCAGGTACGTGAAGAGGTGTGTAAGCATCATGTAGGTCGGGTAGCCGGTCGGATGACCAACCCCGAGCACAGGGACCGCCGCCTGCAGCATCGGGGAATCGAGGGTGTAAGGCGTGCCGTAGGGCAGGACCGTCGGCGCCAGGGTGCCCAGATAGACGGCGCCCACCACGAGCGCGACCGCCCCGCCCACGGCGACAGCCCACCCGAGGGGGATCTTCTCACTGTCGGCGGGGTCCGGGGTCATGGCAGAACCAGCATACTACGGCCGGTTTGCGCCTTTCCGCTCCCCCCGAAGCCCGAAACCTTCTATATACTCCGTCCGTGGCGAAGCGCGGGTACACGCGGGACACGATCAGGGGCGGGGCGAGCGACTGGGACGTCTCCCGCCCCTTCTCGAGCTACGGACGGCTGCTCTCGACGCTCCTCGTCCACCCGGCCCGCTTCTTCGAGCTGCTGCCGAAGGTGCCCGACGTGCGGGCGCCCGGGCTGTTCCTGGCGTTCTCGGGGCTCCCGGCGGCCGTGGTCTGGTTCTTCTTTCAGGGGCTCTACCCGGCGCTCGTAGTCCTCGTCCTGCCGCTGCCGCTCTCGGTGCCGCTCGCCGGCCTCTACCATCTGGGGGCGCTCGGCGGCCGGTACGGGTTCGGGGTAACCTGGCGGGCGTTGGCGTACCCTATGGGGTTCGTCCTGCCCTTCGCGGCCGTGCCCGTCCTGCGGTGGCCGGCGCTCGCGTGGGCCGCCGCGCTGCTGGTTCCGCTCGGGATCGTAGAGGCCCAGGAGGTGCCGGCGTGGCGGGGGGTCGCCCTTGGCCTCGTCGCCGCGGCGCTGGTGGTTGCCGCGGCCCTCGTCGTCTGACACGATCTGATCTGGGCTCAAGGCCCGGGGTGGGCATCTCTGGTTCTGGGCGGCCCCTTCACCGAAAGCCGACGGCCGAAAGCTATTATGTTCCCTCCGGCGGGTTCTCGACGTCCCCGACGAACTCCAGGGAGACGACGTCGGCTTCGACGAAGCCCAGAGACTTGTAGAAGTCCCGGGCGACGACGTTGGACCGGGTGGCGACGAGCTCCACGAGGGAGGCGCCGTTCTCGGCGGCGACCTCCCGGACCCGCGCCATCAGCAGCTTTCCGAGGCCGTTCCTGCGGTGGGCTTCGGAGACGGCGAGCATCGGGACCTCGACGACAGCGTCGCCGTGGGCGAGGTCCGGCTTGATCCAGAGGCTCACCACCCCGGCCACCTCGCCCCCGACCTCGGCGACGAAGACCCGCGCCCCGGTCTCCCGTAGCAGCTCTTCGAGCCGCCCCCGAACGGCCCCCTCGTCCGGCGGCGCGTCCCCCACGGCCCCGGCGAGCTCGCAGGCGAGGGCGTGGATTGCCGCCCCGTCCCCCGCCCTGGCCTCCCTCACCTCGTACTCGGCTCCCATGCCCCTCCCGGTCCTGTCGCGTGGGCGGTTACTTACCCTACGAAGCCCGGCGAAGAACGGACGCCCCCGGGTGGTTCGGGGCCCGGGGGGCTGAGAGAATCCGTGAAAGGTCGGCGGCAGAGGAGGGCGGGGGCATATGCAGGTATTGTGGGGCATCGGGGGAATGCTGGTCTTGCTGGCGATCGCGTACGCGCTCTCGATGAACCGACGGGCGATCAAGCCCCGCACGGTGCTCGGGGCCCTGGCCATCCAGGTGGCGTTCGGCGTCATAGTCTTGTACTGGGAGGCCGGCCAGCGGGTCTTGCAGGCGGTCTCCTCGGGCGTGCAGGCGGTCATAGACTCCTCCAGGGAGGGGATCGGGTTTCTCTTCGGGCCGGTCCTGCCGGACGAGGGGCTGATCTTCGCGTTCCAGGTGCTGCCGGTGATAATCTTCTTCGCCTCCCTGACCTCCGTGCTGTACCACTGGAACGTTTTGCAGTGGGTGGTAAGGATCGTCGGCGGGGCGCTGCAGAAGGCCCTGGGCACGAGCCAGGCCGAGTCGATGAACGCCACGGCCAACATCTTCGTCGGCCAGACGGAGGCCCCGCTCGTGATCCGGCCCTACATCAGGGGATGACCCGCTCGGAGTTCTTCGCCGTGATGGTCGGCGGGCTCTCGACCGTCGCGGGCTCCGTCCTGGTCGGTTACTCGCTGCTCGGGGCGCGGCTGGAGTACCTGATCGCGGCCAGCTTCATGGCCGCCCCCGCCGCCCTGCTCATGGCGAAGATGATCCTGCCCGAGACGGAGGAACCAAGCACCGTCGACGCCGCCCCGGCCGCCGCGGCGGATGCGGAGACGGACGACGACCCGGACGGCGACCCCTTGAGCCACCGCAACGTAATAGACGCGGCGGCGGCCGGGGCCTCTGACGGGATGAGGCTGGCCCTGAACGTCGGGGCCATGCTTAATAGCCTTCATCTCCCTCATAGCGCTCCTCAACCTGATCCTGGGCGCCCTAGGAGGGCTCTTCGGCTTCCCGGACCTTACGTTCGAGCTGATCCTGGGCTACGTCTTCGCCCCCATCATGTTCGTCATAGGGGTCCCGTGGAACGAGGCCATAGGAGCGGGCAGCTTCCTGGGCCAGAAGATCATACTCAACGAGTTCGTGGCGTTCTCGAACTTCGGCCCCCAAGCCGAGCAGTTCTCGCAGAAGACGACGGCCATCATCACCTTCGCCCTCACCGGCTTCGCCAACCTCGGGTCCTTGGCGATCCTGCTCGGCGGCCTCGGCGGCCTCGCCCCGGACCGGCGGCCCCAGATCGCCCAGCTCGGCATCCGGGCCGTCCTCGCCGGCACCCTCGCCAACCTGATGAGCGCCGCCATAGCGGGCATACTGATCGGGTAGAAGGGCCGACAAACGGACTCGCAAAGGAGAGGCATGGGACGCACAGCGACGGTCGTGGTCCTGGACGGCCTGGGCGCCGGCAACGCCCCGGACGCGGCGGCCTTCGGCGATGAGGGCGCGAACACGCTGGCGAACACCGCGCGGGCCGTCGGCGGCCTCGACGCCCCGAACCTGCAGGCCCTCGGCCTCGGCAACGTCGAGGAGATAGAGGGCGTGCCGCCGGCAGACGGCCCCGCCGCCTCCCGCGGGCTCATGGTCGAGCTCTCGGCCGCGAAGGCCACCCTCGCCGGGCACTGGGAGATGATGGGCCTGGG
>DASYWA010000177.1:0-4570 GCA_035936475.1 Rubrobacter sp.
AGCAACCTGCGCGAGGGGGACTGGGTGGCCAGGTGGGGAGGGGACGAGTTCTTGGTGGGCGTCTGGCACGCGGCGGAGGAGGAGGGGCCGCCGGCGGAGCGGGTGTTGGGACGCGTCGCCGAGGTCCTGCGCGAGAACCCGGTGGTACTGCCCAACGGCGAAGAAGCGCTCCTCCCCTTCAGCGGGGGCGTAAGCAGGTGGCGGCCTGGGGACGAGGCGGGGAAGCTGCTCTGGAAGGCAGACGAAGCCCTCTACCGGGCGAAGGCCAAGGGCGGGGACACCATAGAACACGCCGACTAGCCCGATCCGTACCGGCCCCCGGTCCCTTTATTCATCGAAGTACCTAGAAGGGTTGTTCTCCGAAGGTCGTATCCAGCATCCTGTATAGTCCTGACCAATCGGGCCAGACTGGATGCCTTTCCCCGGATCAACGCATTCAAGTCAACACACCATGTTGTGGCGCCAATTGGACATGCGCGATCTTGAGACGACCGAGGGCGTCGGTTGCTCACCATTCGCGTGGCACCTCCTCGCCGGATTCAGTGACTCGGCGATTTGGCATAGACTGGGCTTACCAGTCCGCGGGTACAGCTTGACACTAGTTTGACTCTAACCCGTTGCGACAACCTGCAACAACGAGCAACGTCGGATAGAGAGATTTGCCCAAGGTAAGCGGTTTCTGCAACATCGAGCAACGCGCCGCAACCCACCGCCCCGCTCTTCTAATCCGCAGGTTGCAGGTTCGAGTCCTGCCGGGCGCGCCTTAGTGAACCGTGTATTCGCAGGTAAAACGTAGAGCTTATTGGAAACCATTGCTGCGCGGTCGGGCCTTCTGACCCTAGTTTGACGTTAACCCGGTTCTCCTGAAGCGGCGGCCGGCTAGAGCGCGACGCTCCATCCTGGGGCCTGCATTGTCGGTAAAAACGGTTGCCGTCGCGGGTCAGCTGGGGGTGCGCGACGGGGTGCCCGGTGACGCTGGATCGGGAGAACGGTTTTCCCGATGCGAGCCGCGCTTTCGTGCGTAGAATGACCGTGGTAGAGAGAACGCGCTCGGACGGCGCCGGCAGCCGATGTTCGTGACCGGGGGCCATGATCGGGACCGGGGTGGGACTACAAGCGGCACTCAACAGAGACCGAACGAAGGGCGCGCACGCTGCGACGCCCGTGTCCGTCGAGGAGTTGGCGCGGGACGCCGTCGCCTGCGTCGCCGCGGGGGCCCGCGCGATCCATCTGCACCCGCGGGACCCCGAAGGTCGCGAGACGCTGGCGGCGGGGGTTGTGGACGAGGTGGTCAGGAAGGTCCGCGATGCCTGCGGGGTGCCTGTCGGCGTGACGACCAGCGCCGAGATCGAGCCGGACCCCGAGCGCCGGCTCGATCTCGTGCGGGCCTGGTGCGCCCCCGACTACACCTCCGTCAACCTGTCCGAGCCTGGAGCGACGGAGGTCATGGAGGCTCTGATCGGGGCCGGGATCGGTATCGAGGCGGGTGTCTGGACCGTCGAGGACGCCGAGCGGCTTGCAGCGTCCGGGTCGGGCGGGCGAGTCACCCGGATCCTGGTCGAGCCCGGGGAGCTCCAACTCCGGGACGGCGAGGACAGAGCCGCCGATGCCGTCGGGCTGGTCGAGGACATCCACGAGGCGCTGGACCGGTTCGGCCTCACGGCCCCGCGGCTGCAGCACGGCGACGGGGAGGTCACGTGGACGCTCCTCGAGGATGCGATCCGCAGGGGCCTGGACACCCGCATCGGCCTCGAGGACACGCTGCACGGGCCGGACGGCGAGCGAACGTCGGGAAACGAGGCGCTCGTCCGCGCCGCGCGCGAGCTGGGAGCTGGCACCGATTAGGCGCAAGGTAAGCTTACGTGGCGCGCCTGGCCAGCCTCGAGCCTTTATGGGCCAAGCGCCTCGTCCGTGGCCCTGGCGGCGTCGCCCATGTCGGTCAGCACGCGACAGTAGACGTTGGGCGTGAGGCTCGCGTCGGCGCGCCCGAGGAGCTCTTGGACGAACTCAACGTGCACACCCTGCTCGAGTAGCAGCGTCGTGCACGCGTGGCTAAAGTTGTGGAAGCGGAAGCCTCCGCGCCGGATCGTGCTTTTCGACCTGCGGGCGGATTACTTGCCGGGCACCGCGACCTCGAAGACCTCGGCGAGCCGCTCGTAGGAACGCAAACGCTCTGCGTGGTCGTGGACGTTGGTGGTGACCATGATCTCGTCGGCCGCCGTGTGTTCGGCGACCTCCTCGATGCGCGCCCGCACCGACGAGGGGTCTCCCACGATCTGCATGGAGCGGTAGGTGTCGGCCAGCCGTCGTTCTGCCGGCGTGTAGGGGTAAGCAAGCGCCTCTTCGGGGCTCGGCAGCGGCCCGGGTTTGCCGCTGCGTAGGCGAACCCAGGCAAGCTCCATGGAGGAGGCGATCCTCCGCGCGTGCTCGTCGGTCTCTCCGCACACGACGGCTACCGCGAGGACGGCCGAGGGGCGTTCGAAGCTCTCCGAGGGCTCGAAACTTTCGCGGTAGGCGCGCATGGCGGGGGCCGGGTCCGCCGGGCTGAAGTGCGCGGCGAAGGCGTACCCGAGGCCCATCTCCCCGGCCGCCCTCGCCGAGTAGCCGCTGGAGCCGAGCAGCCAGATCGGCGGCAGCCCGACGTCGCTCGGCATGGCGACTACCGACCGGAACGGATGGTCTTCGGGGAACCCGTTGCCCGCGAAGGCCCGTAGCTCGCCGAACCTTTGCGGGAAGTCCTCAGCCCCGAGCCCGTCGGGCGAGCGGCGCAGCGCCGTCGCCGTCACGGGGTCGGTGCCGGGAGCGCGGCCTATGCCGAGGTCGACCCGTCCCGGGTGCAGCGCCTCCAGAACCCGGAAGGTCTCCGCGACCTTCAGCGGGGCGTGGTTGGGGAGCATTATCCCGCCGGCCCCGACCCGGATCCTCCCGGTCACGTTCGCGACGTGCCCGATCATGACCTCAGGCGCGGAGCTGGCGATGGTTGCCATGTTGTGATGCTCGGCAAGCCAGTAACGTTTGTAGCCGAGCCCGTCGGCAAGCCGGGCCAACTCGAGCGTGTTGCGGAGCGCCTTGGCGCTGCTAGAGCCCGAGCTGACCGGCGAGACGTCGAGGACGGAGAGCCCGAAATCCATGTCGTGTAGCTCCTTCGTAGGAAGATGTGTTCGGGGTTATGGTTCCGTCCAAGATAGCTCTATCGGACGGTCTTGAGGCGTTGTGGGAGTCATGCTGGCCGGCGGGCGTATTGGGAGCTGTCAGCGGGAAGCCGCGGCCACGCCGGCGAGGGTGTCGAGATGGTTTAGGCTCTCGCCTTCTGGCAGGGTCGGCAACGCGAGCAGGACGCGTTCGACGCCCAGCTGCGCGTATGCTTCCAGGTCTTCGGGTTCGCCGGAGGCGTTGAACACGGTGACCGGCACGTCCCTTCCGGCGACCTCTCGCAGCTCAGCCATCATCGGGCCCAGCTCGTCCGGCGGGAGCCCGTTTGCGAGCCAGGCGTCGCCGAACTGTGCGATCCTCTCGAAGGCCGGGCGACCTCCGCCGACGTAGATGGGCGGGTACGGGCTCTGCAGCGGCTTGGGCCAGGCCCCGATCGGGGCGAAGTCCACGAAGCGGCCGTGGAACTCGGGCTCCTCTTTCGTCCAGATCTCTATCATCGCCCGGAGGCGTTCGTCCGTCAGTTTGCCGCGGGTGCTCGGGTCGGTGCCGTGGTTCTCCATTTCCTCGCGGTTCCAGCCGACGCCGACGCCGAAGACCACCCGCCCGCCGGACACCAGGTCAAGGCTCGCTACCTCCTTGGCCGTGGTGATCGGGTCCCGCTCGACTACCAGGGCCACACCCGTGCCGAGCAGCAGACGTTCGGTGGCGGCGGCCGCCGCGGTGAGGGTGATGAAGGGATCCAAGGTCCGGTAGTACTTTCGCGGCAGCTCTCCGCCCCTGGGCCATGGGGACCTTCGGCTGAGGGGGATGTGGGTGTGCTCGGCGATGAACAAAGAATCGAAGCCGCGTTCTTCGATCGCCCCGGCCAGGTTCCCCGGTGCGATGCCCTCGTCGGTGACGAACGTCGAGATGCCGAACTTCATGCGTCCATTGAACCATACCGAGGGGCGGGCTACAGGCCTGCTACGGACCACTCCTCGGCAGATCGGCGGTCCCGCGGCCGGTCCTCTGCTCGCGGCCCGGGGGGCAACATGCCGGTGACGAAGGTGGACGGCGAGGCGGTGGGCCGCGGCAGGCCCTGACCCGTTGCCTCACGGGCGGGCGAGGCGTACCGGCACCTGCGCTGGGGTTCCCGCTACGCCGCGCCCGTCCGCTACGACTGGCCGTCCGGACGACCAGAAGGCCTTTTGGCCTCGAACCCGATCCGCGGGGACCCGCCGCGCACGGCGCCGGCCGGAGCCCGGTACTCCTGGCCCGCAGCTTACGCGAGCCCTATCGGGCGGAGCACCGTGCCGGCGGACGTGCCCTCGATCTTGTTCACCCCCAGCACGTACGCGAACTTGTAGACCTCGTCTTCGGCCAGGCCCTCCTGGTTCTGGTACTCGAGGATGTGGACGCCCTGGCGCACGAGCAGGTA